>JAPSJT010000325.1 GCA_031178045.1 Agromyces sp. | reverse complement strand
GCAGCACCGTCCGGTGCGGGTGCGCTGTCGGCCGCGACGGTCGGCACGGTCGGCAGCGCCGGCACGACCGCTCGCACGAGCACCGAGGCCACGAGCGCGAGCACCGCGAGCGCACCGAAGGCCGCTCGCCAGTCGAGCGCCTGCGCGACCAGGCTCGCGGCGGGCGTGCCGAGCACCATGCCGAGCGTCGCCCCGCCGAGCACGACGGCGACGGCGCGCGCGAGCTGCCGGTCCGACACGAGGTCGGCAGTGAAGGCGTTCGTCGTCGCCCAGAGCAGTCCGACCGCGAGCGCCCCGGCGAGGCGCGCGACGACGGCGAGCGGGTAGTCGGGCACGATCGCCGTGAGGGCCGCCGATGCCGCGAGCGCGACGAGGCTCCACGTGATCACCGCTCGCCGATTCGCGCGAGCGGTGAGCCGGACGAGCGGGAAGCTGCCGATCACGACGACCGCGGCCCAGACTGAGACCAGCATGCCCACTTCGGGTTCGCTCACCCCGAGTCCGGCGCTCATCTGCGGCAGCACCGCGGTCGGCAGCATCTCGGCGGTCACCATGACGAACGTCGCACCGCCGAGCACGAGGAGCGCGGGCCATGGGAGCCGGGATCGGACGGGGGTGATCGTTTCGGCGGCGCCGGCCATCGCACTTGCACCCGCCGATCGGGTCGTTGTCTCGTTCATGTTTCCGACGCTAGACTTTGACATTGATGTCAATGTCAACCCTGTGTCGCGAACGAACCGGAGGCGCCCATGCGAATCGGTGAACTGGCAACGCGAGCGGGCGTGTCTGCGCGACTCGTCCGCTATTACGAGCAGCAGGGGCTGCTGTCGCCGACGCGTCAGGCGAACGGCTACCGCAGCTATGGCGAGGAGCACGTCGAGCGGGTCGCTCGCATCGCCGGCCTCGTGCAGTCGGGCCTGCCCACGCGACTCGTGAAGGAGTTGCTCGGCCTCGAGGATGCCGCCGCCGAGCAGCGACCGAGCTGCCCGCGCACGGTCGCCGAGATGCTCGCGCACGAGCTCGTCGGCATGGAGGAGCGCATCGCGTGCCTCACCCGCAGCCGCGACACGATCCGCGACTATCTCGCTCGCACCGAGCACGCGGCGATGCTGTCGGAGGCCGAACTCGCGCGAGCCTGAACGACGGCCGCGTCAGCGGGCGACGGGCACGAGCGTCACGTCGCGGAGGCTGCCGGCATCCGCCACCGCCGTCATCATCGTGCACACCGGCTGACGCCGGCGATCGGTGGGCGACCCCGGATTGAGCAGACGGATGCCGCCGGGCGTGACGGAGTCCCACGGGATGTGGCTGTGCCCGAAGACGAGCACGTCGAGGCCCGCGTACGAGGCATCCGCTCGCCCTTCGCGCCCCGCCTTCGCTCCCGTCTCGTGCACGACGCCGAGCCACACGCCGTCGATCTCGGCGCGGGCCACCTCGGGCAGCCGCGCCCGAAGCCCGGGGCCGTCGTTGTTGCCGTACACGCCGATGAGCCGGCCGGCGCGCG
>JAPSJT010000324.1 GCA_031178045.1 Agromyces sp. | reverse complement strand
CGCCGACGAGCATGTGCAGCCAGTCGACGTCGGCCTGACTGCTGCGGCCCTGGGCGAGGACGAGATCACTGAGGGTCGACACAGATCCAGCGTAGTGCGCGCTGCTTGGCGCCCGATCCGCACGACGCGGGGGCACGAGGAGGCGACCGGATCGATCGGCGCTCAGCCGGTGGCGGCACGACGCGTCGGCGCGAGCGCGAATCGGCGTCGGCGGATCGTCTCGGGAACCGGCAGCAGACGGTCGAGCGCATACTCCCGCACGACCGTTCGGAGCGCGCTGCGAGGCGCGGCGTCGCGAAGCGTTCGGGCAGTGAGGATGGCGGCATCCGCAGCCTTGCCGTCGTGCGGAAGGAGCGTCGCGTCGCCGATGCCCGCGAAGCGGCGGAGCGTCTGCCGCACCTGCGCGTGCGCGTCGATGCCGAGCGCGCGTGTTCGAACTCGGTTCACCATCACATCGACCCGCTCGGGCTCGACGAGTTCGAGGAGGTCCGCGTGCCCGCGGAGCAGCCTCGAGAGTCCGACAGGGTCGGCGAGGCCGATCGCGACCACTCGGTCGGCCGCGGCGAGGGAGGCGAACGTCGACGCGTTGCGCCGTGGCGCGAACTGGTCGCTCGTGAGTTCTTCGTCGCGTTCGAGGCTGAAGCCCGAATCGACGACGACGTACTCGAAGCGGGTGCGGATGGCGGCGAGCGCGGCCGTCACCCGGTCGCTCGAGAGTTCCGGCCATCGGCTCGGTCCGACGAGGCCGGTGAACACATCGAAGGACCCACGAGGACTCGAGTACCGCTGCGCGATGCGATCGAGTTCGGCGCGGTCGAGCGCGTCGCTGCCGGCGAGCCGGCACGCCGAGGCGAAGCCCGGCGCCTCGTCGAGCAGGCCGAGCGAGGGGGCGACCGCCCCGCCGTACGGATCGGCGTCGACGAGCGCGACCGAGTGGCCGGCCGCCGCGATCTCGGCAGCCAGGTTGACGGCGATCGTGGTTCTCCCCGGCGCTCCGGCCGGCCCCCAGACCACCACGAGCGAGTCCGAGCGCGGCGCACGCGCCCCGGCATCGCCGAGGCGAGCGGGCAATGGCACGCCACCGCTCACGAGCGGTTCGATCGCGAGCCACGGCGACGACCGCTCGAGCACCTCGTGGATCCCGAGCCGAGTCGCGTTCGCTCGTTCCGCATCACCACCGGCGAGGGCGATGAGGCGGATCCCGCGGTCGTCGCACGCCGCGAGCAGCTCACCGTTCAGCGTCTCGGGGCCGGCCCCGACGACGACGACGTCTGGCGCGAGCACATCGAGGCTCGCGAGTACGTCGCGCCATCCGACGAGTCGGCCGACGATCGTGTGGCCGTGCTCGACGACGTCGGCGAGCAGGCGGTCCTCCGTGGCGGGGTCGAGTGCAAGGGCGAGGCGAGCCATCAGTCCGTGCTCGCTCGTGCGGGGATGAGGTCGATCGCGTCACCGGCCGCGAGCGCCTGGAGCAGCGCGGCCACCTTCTCGCGAGGGATCAGCAGTTCGACCGAGAC
>JAPSJT010000135.1 GCA_031178045.1 Agromyces sp. | reverse complement strand
TCGATCTGGGGGCCGAAGCTGCTCATGCGAAGCTCCCCCCGATCGGCGCCTGTCGCAGCCGGTCGCCGCGGTGCGACGCGTTCGACGCGTCGGCGGCGTTCTTCGGCACGGGGACTCCTTCGTCGAGGCGGGAGGTGCAGCGCCATCCCGGTCTGATGTGACCGTTCACATGGCGACACTCATGTTAGCCACATCGACGAACGAACTGTCAACTCGGCGCGGGTCACGGAACGATAACGGGCCGCGCGTGTCGCTCCGTCGCCGGTGCGGGCAAGCGCATCCCGGGTCAGAACGCCGGCGCGCCCGTCGTGCCCCGCACGAGCAGTTCCGGCACGATCGTGCCCGCCTGTTCGGCCGAGGTCTCCTCGATGTCGCCGAGCAGCAGGGCGACGCAGCGACGCCCGAGCTCGGCGAAGTCCTGGCGCACGGTCGTGAGCGGAGGCCAGAAGTGCGCCGCCTCGGGGATGTCGTCGAAGCCGATGATCGACACGTCGCGCGGGATCTCGAGGCCCGCGTCCCGCACGGCGTGCATGAGCCCGAGCGCCATCTGGTCGTTCGACGCGAAGATCGCCGTGAAGTCGCGAACGGTGAGCAGCTCGCGCCCGGCGTAGTAGCCGAAGTCGGCGGTCCAGTCGCCGAGGATCGGAGCGGTCGTCGGCACGTCCTGTGCGCTCATCTCATCGAGGAACCCGCGCATCCGCGCCTCCGCCTCGATCCAGTCCTGCGGGCCCGCGAGGTGGTAGATGTTGCGATGGCCGAGCTCGATGAGATGCCGGGTCGCGAGGCGTGCGCCGGCGATCTGGTCGACCGAGAGCGCATGGTCGGGGTCGCGCCCCGTGGACTGCAGCGACACGTAGGGCAGGTCGATCGAGAGTTGCGCGAGCGTGTCGAACACGCGCACCTGCGGCGCGATCACGACGAGCCCCTCGATGCCCTGTGCGACGAGATGCGCGAGGCCGTCGGCGATCGATCTCGCATCGCCCGACTCGATGTTCGCCGTCGTCACCCAGTAGCCGGCCTCGCGCGCCGCGGCCTCGATCGCGGCGATGCTCGACGCCGGCCCGTACTGCGTGCTCGAGGCCGAGAGGATGCCGAGGGTGTGCGACCGGCTCGTCACGAGCGCTCGCGCGGCGCGGTTGGGCTTGTACTGCAGCTCGTCCATCACGTCGAGCACGCGCTGCTTCGTCTCGGGGCGGATGCTCGGGTGTTGATTGAGCACTCGGGAGACCGTCTGGTGCGAGACCCCGGCGAGGCGCGCGACATCGCGGATGCTCGGGGCACGGCCCCGCGGCGGCTCCTGTGTCACCGGTTCCTCGATCCCGCAGTACGGCATGTTCACGGTCACACACGCCAGCGAGACCATTATGCACACTCGCGCGCGGAATGTGACTGTCACAGATGTGACGTCACATCGACCGTCCGGCCACTCGCCGACGCAGCGGGCCGGATCGCGAGGTATCGTGCTGATCTGGACTGTCGGATGCCGCCGCGACCCGCCGCGACGAAGGAGGACGACGATGGCCGACTTCATGCGCGACCTGCCGCTCAGCTGGCGCCCGCGCGACGACGAGCACACCGTGTCGTCCGATTGGCGCGAGGCGCTCGCCGACGTGCTCGACGCGGCCGCCGCGGCCCTCGACGCCGCCCGCGCCGAGCCGCGCGGCGTCGCGCCGGCGGATGCCGCCGGGGCCGCAGCATCCGAGCCGGAACGGCTCATCGAGCGGCTCATCACCGCGGCGACCCCCCGCCACGGCCTCTTCGAGGCGCCGGCCTCTGCTCCGCGCCGCACCGACCTCCGCGAGCTCGCTCGGGCGACCCGGTCGGGCCGGAAGGTGTCCGTGCGCACGCTGAGCCGCTCGGTGGCCGCGTACCTCGCGCTGGCCCGGGCGCTCGGTGCGACGCCGGTGCTCGCCCACCGCACGAGCGGCGCGGTCGCGCTCTACCTCGCCGCCACGGCGCACACGCCCATCCGGGCGGTGATCTCAGGACACACGCTGCGCGCGACGGACGCCGGCTGGACCTTCGGACGCGGACCCACGCTCGAGGCCGAGGCGGTGCCGATGGTCGAGTTCCTGGCGGGTCAGAGCCTCGTCGCGCCGCGCGCGGCATCCGCTCGCTGAACGGCTGTCACGGGCCTGTCGCCGCGGGCTCCTCGGTCCTCGGCCGCATTCGCGGTGCGAGGATCACCGCGATGACCGCGATCACGACGGTGACCGCGAAGTCCGCCGTGAAGGCGCCGGCGGCGAACGAGCCGACGACGGCGCTCGAGACCAGCGCCGTCAGCGCGAGCGCAACCGATGCGCCGAGCGACTCGCCGATCGACAGGGCGGCGCTGTTGAACCCCTGCGCCGACACGGGCGAGAGCTTCAACACGGCGACGGAGTGACGCGGGTACATGAGCCCCATGCCGCCACCGGCAACCGTCCACGCCGCGAACGCGATCACCGGCGAGAGCGAGAAGGCGGCGACGAGCAGCACTGCCACGAGCGCCACGGCGAGCAGCGACGCGCCGATCTGCACGGCGAGGGTGTTCGAGATCCGATCGCCGAGCCTGCCCTGCAACCACGACCCCGCCGCCCACGAGAGTCCAGCGCCCGTGAGCACGGCTCCGGCGAGGCTCGGCGAGAACTCGTAGCGTTCGATGAAGAGGTACGGCAGGTAGATCTCGCTGCCGAAGAACGCGCCCGCGACGACGAGACGCAGCAGCACGGTCGCAGGCATGCCGCGAGCGGCATGCAGTGTGCCGACGGGCATCAGCGGGCGAGCGGCGATCGCGACGACGACGATCGCGACGGCGGCGAGCACCCAGCGCCACGGCTCGGGCAACTCCTTCGAGAGCGAGAGCGCGAGGGCCGCACCGGCGGTGAGCACGGCCCAGCCGGCGCGGCCGAGGCTCCACTCGACGTCGGGGTCGCCCTGCACGCGATCGCGCACGCGGAGGATGGGTGGGAGCATCATTCCCGCGGCCGGGAGCAGGAGGCCGATGACGCCGAGGAACACCCAGTGCCAGCTGATGGTCTCGCCGACGAATCCGGCGATCGCCGGGCCGATGATCGACGGGATGACCCAGGCCGCCGCGAAACCGGCGAAGACGCGCGCTCGCAGGTTCTCGGGGTAGACGCGAGCGACGATCACGTAGAGCGGCACGATCACCGCGGCGCCAGAGAGACCGTGCACGAAACGCCCGAGGACGAAGACGACCATGTTCGTCGCCGTGCCGGCGATGAGCAGTCCGACGACGAAGAGCACGGCGGCGGTGAGGAGCGACGGCAGCGGCCCCGAGCGGTCGGCCCAGTTGCCCGCGAGCACCATGCCGATGATGCCGGCGGCGAGCGGAACCGCGAATGCGAGCGCGAAGAGCGACTCGCCGTCGAGGTCTGCGGCGACGAGCGGCATGACGGTCGTCACCGCCATCGCCTCGAACGCGGCGAGGAAGATGAGCGAGAACATGCCGATCGACAGCCAGCGGTACTGGCCCGAGAGCGGACCGCGGGCGGGAACCGGCTCGTGCCGCTCCCCGGCCTCGCGGACGCGCCCGCCGGCGGGCGTCGCCGAGCCGGACGCGGATGCCGCGGCCGACGCGCGCGCGTCGGCCGCCGGGCTCACCGCGTGCTCGGAGGTCTTTGGGGCACCACTCGCCGTCGAATCATCCACTCGATCGAGCCTAGGACTTCGAGTGGACTTGAGGTCAATGCGTTCGCGACCGCACTGGCCTGCGCCGACGCGCGGTCAGAACTCCTCGTACGTGTCGGGGTCGGCGTCCCCCAGCCGCCCGCGAGCGAGCCCCGAGATCGCGGCCACCTCGGCGCGGTCGAGGCTGAACGAGAAGACGTCGAAGTTCTCACGCCGGCGGGCGGCATCCGACGACTTCGGGATGGGCACGGCACCGAGCTCGACATGCCACCGCAGCACGACCTGCGCGGGCGACACCGAATGCGCGGCGGCGATCTCGCGGATGACGCCCTCCTCGAGGAGCTCACTGCGCTTGGCGAGCGGGCTCCAGCTCTCGGTGCGGATGTCGTGCTCCTCGTGGTACGCCCGCAGCTCGTCCTGCGGGAAGTACGGGTGCAGCTCGACCTGGTTCACGACGGGAACGACGCTCGTCTCGCGCTCGAGCCGATCGAGCATCGCGGCGGTGAAGTTCGAGACGCCGATGGAGCGCACGAGGCCCTTCTCGCGCAGTCTGATCATCGCCCGCCAGGCGTCGACGTACTTGTCGATGCGCGGATTCGGCCAGTGGATGAGGTAGAGGTCGACCCAGTCGAGATCGAGCCGGCTCCGCGACTCCTCGAAGCTGGCGAGCGTCTCGTCGAAGCCGTGGTGCCGGCCCGGCAGCTTCGTCGTGATCACGAGGTCGCTGCGGTCGACGTCGGTGCGGCGCACCGCCTCGCCGACGACGTCCTCATTGCCGTAGTTGTAGGCGGTGTCGAGGAGCCGGTATCCGTCGGCGATCGCCGAGACGATGGCCTCGATCCCCGTCTGCTCGTTCAGCCCGTACGTCCCGAGCCCGATCGCGGGGATCGAATTGCCGTCGCGGAGGGGATACGCGGGAGCGGTCATTCCTCCATCCTCACCCACGAGGACGGCGGATGCCACCGCCCGCCCCGCGTGCCATCCGGGAGTTCAGCGAACCGGAAGCTCCGCGAAGGCACGCACGGGGAAGGTGCCGAATCCCTCCACTCGGGGCGGCACCGCCGTGAACCGGGCGCCGCGCACGGGAACGCGCTCGAGGGCGGTGAGGTGCTCGACGACGTGCACGCCCGCGGCGAGCAGGATCGAGTGCGCGGGTCGCTCGCCGCCCGATTCGGTGTCGTCGATGTTCAGCGAGTCGATGCCGACGATCGCGACCCCGGCATCGACGAGGTGCCGGGCACCCGCCTCGGTGAGGAAGGGTGCGCCGTGCGCGTACTCGGGGGCGCCGAAGTGCCGGCTCCACCCGGTGTGCAGCAGCACGGCGGTGCCCGCGAGCTCGCGATCGAAGAAGACCTCGGCGGGGATGCCGCGGCTCGCGGCTTCGGTCAGACGGAACACCTCGGCGGGCACGCCGACGAGGGTCTCGAGCTCGAGGCTCGCGAGGTCGCCGCCCTCCGCATAGCGGTGGAACGGGCTGTCGAGGTACGTTCCGGTGTTGCCGATCATGGTGATGACGTCCATCGCGAACTCGGTGCCCGGGGCGTACCGGGCACGCGACGCCTCGCGGGTGAGATGCGGCGTGATGGTCGGCGCGGGGAGCCCCGGGTAGGTCACGAGCCCGTCGCGGATCGGGTGGCTGAGGTCGACGAGCGGGCCGCGGTCGCCACGGCCGCCGCCAGGGCGAGCGGATGCCGCCGGCGCGACGCTCGCGGCCTCCGTCACGCCGCGCGAGCCCGTGTGCGCCTCCTCGACGATCTCGAGGTTCGAGAGCACGACTCGCCCGACGAGGGCGAGCCCGAGATGGCGCACCAGCAGCTCGGCGATCTCGGGCTCGGCGAGCTCGGCTGCGGGCAGGTCGAGGCGGAATCCCTCGGCCCGCAGCCCGCCCCCGTTCACGAAGTCGATCTCGGCGTCGAAATGGGCTCGGTACTCGGTCAACTTGGCTCCTGCAGGGTCGGGGTGGGGGTCGACTGGGTCGACTGGGTCGAGGCGGGGTCTCCCTCCGCCGCGCTGCTCATCGAGGGGTCGCGGTCGGCGGCTCGGCGGAATCCGCACCCGCCACCTGCGACCGTTCGGCGGTCTCCAGGCCCGCGCCGCGGCGCTCGCGAGCCCGGCGCACGATCGTGACGAGCACCGCGGCCGCGGCGAGCACGAGCGGAACGACGAGGTTCGTCGAGGCGAGCACGAGAAGGCCGACGGACATGATCGTCGCGACGACCGCGAGCCACCAGCCGAACGACCACCGTCGCAGGAGCAGCGTGGCGGCGAGCATGCCGGCCGCGTAGATCGCCACCATGTTGCTCGTGTGGATGAGGATGAACGCTGCGAGGTCGAGGTTGTTCAGCAGCATGAGGCCGAAGTACACGACGATGAGCACGCCGGTCAGCGCGAGCGCCCGGCGCGGGATCTCGCCGTCGGCGGCGCCCTTCGCGAAGAACCTCGGCAGGTCGCCGTCGCGGCCGAGCGCGGCGCCGAGCTTGCCGAAGGCGGGGAGGTAGGCGTTCATCACGCCGAGTGTGACGATCGCGGCGATGATGGCGACGAGCACCGGGCCGATGCCGGGCGCCGTGGCCTCGACGAGGTCGAGGAGCGGTACCTGGCCGGCGCCCGCCCGGTCGCCGAGCACGGCGACCGTGACGAACTGGAGCGCGAGGTAACCCGCCCCGACGACGGCCACCGCGATCGCCGTGGCGATCGGGATGGTGCGACGCGGATTCCGGAATTCGCCGGCGATGTGCGTGCCGACCTCCCAGCCGGCGAACGCCCAGACGAAGAGGCTGATCGCGACGCCGACACCCGCCCACCCGTGCGGGAGGAACGGCTCGAGGTTCGAGGTCTCGGCGGCGGGGAACGTGACCGCGACGACGCCGACGACCACGGCGATGAGCAGCCCGGTGAGCACGAACTGCACCCAGCCGGCGACGCGCACGCCGAACCAGTTGGAGATGAACGGCGGGATGAAGATGGCGAAGCCGATGACCGGCACGGCGGCGCGATCGACGCCGAGCACCGCGACCACGTACTCGCCGCCCAGCACGGCGAGCACGGGTGCGCCGACGCAGACGCCGAAGAAGAACCAGTAGCCGGTCATTCGCGCAGCCGTGCCGCCGAGCGCGCGACGCACGAAGCTCGCGACGCCGCCGGCGTCGGGGTAGCGCGCGGCGAGCGCGGCGAAGGTGCCGGCGAGCGGGATGGAGAGCACGAGCACCGCGGCGACCGACACGATCGAGGCGGGACC
>JAPSJT010000323.1 GCA_031178045.1 Agromyces sp. | reverse complement strand
GCCGGCGCCCGCGGGGGCTGGGTGAAGTCGGGGCTGACGTGGCAGAACATCGCCTACCAGGGCGCCTCCGCCGGGTTCGACCCCGCGCAGGCGCGCTGGTTCGCCCAGTTCGCCCTTCTGAAAGGGTCGTCGCCGAGCGTCTACACGACCTACGGTTCCGAGTGGATCACGATCGACGAGTTCGAGAGCCCGCTGCTCTGGGCGCTGCTCGCCGAGGCCGGCAGGCTCGGCATCGCGCTCGCCGGGTCGGCGGCCACGCCCGAGGTCGTCGTGCGCGGGGGCGCGACGCTCGCGCTCGACGCGAGCGTCGATCGCGACGGCGACCACGGCGGGGCGCGCGGCCGCGACGGCGACGGTGGGCTCACGCTCACGCCGACCGTCGCATTCGACGGCGTCGCGGCATCCGCCGAACACGTCCGCACCATCTCCCGGCATGGCGTCTACCGCTTCGACTTCGAGGCCGGCCGCATCGAGCTCGGCCCGCTCGACGCACCGCTGACGCCGGCCGAGCGGGGCCTGCTCGAGCGGCCGGTCGCCGTGCGCATCCCGGCCGCCGAGATGGGCGAGTTCCTCCGTCATCACTTCCACTCGCTCGCGCGCACCCTCACCGTCACGAGCCGCGACGAGAGCTTCACGCCGCCGCCCCCGCCGCCGGCGACGCTCGTGCTCGAGGCGCAGTTCGAGCCCGGCGACGTGCTGCGCCTCGCCTGGCACTGGTCGCACGCCGACGCACGACGCAGCCCGGTCGAGCCGTCGGCCGCAGCGAACGACCCCGAGCTCGACGACGACCTGCTCGCTCGCGTGGCCGACGAGCTCGGCTGGGTCCCGCTCGAATCGGTCGTCCTCCGGGGCATCGACGCGGCCGAGTTCACGGCCGAGCGGATGCCGCGCCTCGAGCGCCTCGTCGAGCGGGGGGCCCCGTTCCGCATCGAGGTCAGCGGCGAACGCCCCGACTACCGCGAGACGGTCGAGCCGCCCGAGATCCGGGTGACGACGGTCGAGTCGCAGAAGAACGACTGGTTCGACCTCGGCGTGATGGTGACGGTCGCCGGCAAGACGGTGCCGTTCATGCCGCTCTTCCGTGCGCTCGCGAAGGGGCAGAAGCGGCTGCTGCTCGTCGACAAGAGCTACCTCTCGCTCAACCAGCCCGTCTTCGCTCCCCTCCGCGAGCTCATCGAGGAGGCGGGCACGCTCGACGAGTGGGACAGTGCCTCTGGAACGAGCGGGGGCCTGCGTATCCACCGCAGCCAGACGAGCCTCTGGGCCGACTTCGAAGACCTCGCGGATGTCTCGGAGCCCGCCGTGTCGTGGCGTGCGACGGTCGCCGCCCTCGAGCACGGCGCCGTCGAGGAGCTGCCGCCACCGGCCGAGCTCGCGCTGCCGCTGCGGCCGTACCAGCTGGCGGGGTTCCGCTGGCTCGCGTTCCTCTGGGCGAACCGGCTCGGCGGCATCCTCGCCGACGACATGGGACTCGGCAAGACCGCGCAGACGCTCGCCCTCATCGCCCATGCGCGGGGTACCGC
>JAPSJT010000134.1 GCA_031178045.1 Agromyces sp. | reverse complement strand
GCCTCCCGGAGCATCGAGCTGCACGTCTCGTCCATGGCCAGGTCGCGGGAGCGGGCGATCGCGGGCGTGACGTCGGGGCTCATCGGCGAGGGCGAGGAGGTGACCTGGCGGGCGTGGCACTTCGGCGTTCCGTTCACCATGACGAGCCGCATCACCCGGATGTCACGGCCGCACCTGTTCGTCGACGAGCAGGTGCGGGGGCCGTTCCGCCGATTCCGGCACGAGCATCGGTTCATCGTCGACGGCGTCGACGGCGACGCGACCCTCGTGATCGACCGCGTACGCCTCGAAGCACCGCTCGGCGTGCTCGGTCACGTCGCCGAACTCGTGGTCGGGCCCTACCTGCGCCGCCTCATCGAACGACGCAACGAACACCTGCTCGCGGCATCCGCTCGCTGACGCCGACACCACTCGAGGTGCCGGTGGTGGGGGTCGAACCCACACGCCCTTTCGGGCAAAGCATTTTGAGTGCTCCGCGTCTGCCATTCCGCCACACCGGCCAGAGGCCCCGCCCAGAATACCGTAGGCTTTCCTGCGTGACAGACACGGAATCAACCCAGTCGGCGCCGCGCCGCGTCGTCGTGGCCGAGGATGAGTCGCTCATCCGCCTCGACATCGTCGAGATCCTGCGCGACAACGGCTTCGAGGTCGTCGGAGAGGCGGGTGACGGCGAGACCGCGGTGGCGCTCGCGACCGAACTCCGCCCCGATCTCGTCATCATGGACGTGAAGATGCCGCAGCTCGACGGCATCTCGGCAGCCGAGCGCCTCTCGAAGGGGCACATCGCGCCGGTCGTGCTCCTCACGGCGTTCAGCCAGAAGGAGCTCGTCGAGCGGGCGAGCGAGGCCGGAGCCCTCGCCTACGTCGTGAAGCCGTTCACCCCCAACGACCTGCTGCCGGCGATCGAGATCGCGCTCGCCCGGCACGCCCAGATCATCGCGCTCGAGGCCGAGGTCGGCGACCTCGTCGAGCGATTCGAGACCCGCAAGCTCGTCGACCGGGCGAAGGGTCTGCTCAACGAGAAGATGGGCCTCACCGAGCCCGAGGCGTTCCGCTGGATCCAGAAGGCGTCGATGGATCGCCGCCTCACGATGAAGGACGTCTCGCAGGCGATCATCGAACAGCTCGCACCCAAGAAGTAGGGCCACCCAGCCCGGGCATCGGATGCCGCGACGACTCGTTTCGTCGCGGCATCCGCCGTCTTCCGGGACGTGCGATCGGGGCACCGTCGTCGGCGCTCTCGGGGGCGCGAAGGGGTGTCGGCGGGCGCTTGTAGGCTTGGGGGGTGCCGGACGCAGACAAGCCCACCCTCCTCGTGATCGACGGCCATTCACTGGCCTTCCGCGCCTTCTACGCCCTTCCCGTCGACAGCTTCTCGACGCGCGACGGCCAGCACACGAACGCCATCCACGGCTTCCTGTCGATGCTGCTCCTGCTCCTCGCGAACGAGAAGCCGACCCACCTCGCGGTCGCCTTCGACAAGTCACGGGTCTCGTTCCGAACTCGTGAGTACGAGGAGTACAAGGGCACCCGCGGCGAGACGCCGCCCGAGTTCAAGGGCCAGGTCCCGCTTCTCCAGGACGCGCTGAAGGCGATGGGCGTGCGCACGCTCGAGATCGACGACTACGAGGCCGACGACATCCTCGCGACCCTCGCCGCTCGTGGCCGAGCCGAGGGGTACCGCGTGCTCCTCGTCTCGGGCGACCGCGACACGATCCAGCTCGTGAACGACGACGTCACGCTGCTCTACCCGAACACCCAGGGCGTCTCGCAGCTGAAGCGCTACGACACGGCCGCGGTCGTGGAGCGCTACGGTATCCGGCCCGAGCAGTACCCCGACGTCGCGGCACTCGTCGGCGAGACGAGCGACAACCTCATCGGCATCACGAAGGTCGGCGAGAAGACCGCGGTGAAGTGGCTCGGGCTCTACGGCGACCTCGAGGGCATCCTCGCCCACGCCGATGAGATCAAGGGCGTCGTCGGACAGAACCTGCGCGACCAGAAAGAGAACGCGATCCGCAACCGGCGGCTGAACCAGCTCGTGAGCGACGTCGAACTCGACGTGACGCTCGACGAGCTCGAGGCGAAGCCGATCGACGTCGAGGGAGTGCGGCCGATCTTCGAGCGGCTCGAGTTCCGCACGCTGCTCGAGCGCGTGGTGAAGATCGCCGCGGGCGAGACCAACGGCGGTGCCGTGGCCCCGGTCCCGACGCAGACGCCGCTCGAGAGTGCGCCGGCCGTCGAGGCGCCGACCGCACCCGTTCCGCAGCGGCTCGCCGGCCCCGAACTGAGTGACTGGCTGGCGCGCGCGAGGGCGGCGGAGCCCGCCGGCCTCGGCCTCAGCCTCGAGATCATCGACGGCTCGGTGGTCGGAGCCGGCATCGCGACCGCCGACGAGACCGTCCATCTGGCCTGGCAGGCGGGCCGCAGCGACATGGCTCCGTTCGAGGAGTGGCTCGCAAGCGACGCACCGAAGATCATCACCGACGCGAAGCCGCAGGTGAAGGCGCTGTCGCGCTCGGGTCTCTCATTCGACGGGCTCGTGCTCGACCCGCTCGTCGCCGGCTGGCTCGTGCGGCCGAACCTCACCGAGCGCTCGCTGTCCGACCTCGTCACGTTCCACCTCGGTGAGACCGTGCCCCAGGCCGACCCTGCTCAGCTCGTGCCCGAGGAGGGCAGCGACGCGGGTGCTCCCGAGTATGCGTGGTACACGCTCCGGCTCGCTCCCATCGTGCTGCGCGCGCTGTCCGAGGGCTCACGACGACTCCTCGCCGAGATCGAGATGCCGCTCGTGCCGGTGCTCGCGGCAATGGAGCTCCGCGGCGTGACGGTCGAGCACGACGAGCTCGCCACGCTCTCGTCCGAGCTCGGCGACCGGGCGGCCGCCCTCGCCGCGTCGGCGTTCGCCGAGATCGGTCGTGAGGTGAACCTCGGCTCGCCGAAGCAGCTCCAAGAGGTGCTCTTCGATCAGCTCGGCATGCCCAAGACGCGAGCCACGAAGACGGGCTACACGACCGACGCGAGCGCCCTCGCCGACCTGCAGGAGTCCAACCCGCACCCCTTCCTCGGCTATCTGCTCGAGCATCGCGACGTGACGAAGCTGCGCCAGATCGTGGAGTCCCTCGACAAGTCGATCGGTCCCGACGGCCGCATCCACACGAGCTACGGCCAGATCGGGGCCGCGACCGGCCGCATGTCCTCCAACGATCCGAACCTGCAGAACATCCCGATCCGCACCGAAGACGGCCGTCGGATCCGCAAGGCGTTCCGCCACGGCAGCGAGTACACCGAGCTGCTCACCGCCGACTACTCGCAGATCGAGATGCGGATCATGGCGCATCTGTCCGGCGACCCCGGGCTCATCGAGGCGTTCAACTCCGGCGAAGACCTGCATCGCTTCGTCGGCGCACGGGTGTTCGCCGTCGACCCCGCCGATGTCACGCCGTTCATGCGCACCAAGGTCAAGGCGATGTCGTACGGGCTCGCCTACGGGCTCAGCGCGTTCGGTCTCTCGAAGCAGCTGCGTATCGATCGCGCCGAGGCGACGCAGCTCATGAAGGAGTACTTCCAGCGGTTCGGCGCCGTCCGCGACTACCTTCGCGGCGTCGTCGAGCAGGCGAAGGTCGACGGGTACACCGAGACCATCTTCGGTCGCCGCCGGCCGTTCCCCGACCTCGCGAGCCCGAACCGGGTGCACCGCGAGAACGCCGAGCGTGCGGCGCTGAACTCGCCGATCCAGGGCTCCGCCGCCGACATCATGAAGATCGCCATGACGACCGTCGAGTCCGAGATCGCCGCACGGGGTCTTGCGAGCCGCATGCTCATGACCGTGCACGACGAACTCATCTTCGAAGTCGCGCCCGGCGAGACAGAGGTGCTCGAAGAGGTCGTCCGCGACCGCATGTCGCATGCCGCAGAGCTGCTCGTGCCGCTCGACGTGCAGATCGGGCGCGGCGCGAACTGGGACGACGCGGCGCACTGACGGCGTCCGATCTGCCATCGCGGGGTGTCGGCCGGCTGCCATAGGCTCGCGGTATGGCATCGAGTGACCGCACCCCGACCGAGATCGATCGCATCGCCGAGGGGTGGGTCGACACCGCCGTCGAACTCGACCCGACGCTCGGCACCTACATCGGCCGGGCCGAGGCCGACTCCCGGCTCGGCGACTACTCGCCCGACGGGCTCGAGGCCCGCGCCGACGCGATGCGCCGCACGATCGCCGAGCTCGACGCCGCAACGCCCGTCGACGATGTCGACGCCGTGACGCTCACCGACCTCCGCAGCGAGCTCGCCCTCGGCCTCGAGGCGCACGAGGCCGGGCTGCCACTTCGCGACCTCAACGTGATCGCGAGCCCCGCGCAGGAGATCCGCGAGGTCTTCGACCTGATGTCGACCGACGACGTCGATGCCTGGCAGACCATCTCGACTCGACTCGCGGCCGTTCCGGCGGCGATCGAGGGGTACATCCAGACCCTCCGCCTGGGCATCGAGCGAGGCGTCGTTCCCGCCGCACGCCAGGTGAAGGAGGTCGCGGTCCAGGCCCGCAAGCTCGAGCGCAACGACGGCTTCTTCGCCGAATTCGCGGGCGGGCGTCCCGCCGAGGCGCCGGCTTCGCTCAGTGCCGACCTCGACGAGCGGGCGGGCGGGGCGGGCGCTGCCTACGGACGGCTCGCCGAATTCCTCGAACACGAGCTGCTTCCGGTCGCCGGCCGGCGCGACGGAGTCGGGCGCGAGCACTACGCCCTGCAGTCCCGGCACTTCCTCGGCGCGGTGATCGACCTCGACGAGACGTACGAGTGGGGCATCGACGAGCTCGCTCGGATGGTCGACGAGCAGGAGTCCATCGCCCGGCAGATCGTGCCCGGCGCATCCGTCGCCGAGGCCATCGCCTTCCTCGACGGCGACCCGAGTCGCAAGCTCCACGGCACCGACGCCCTGCAGCGATGGATGCAGGAGACGAGCGACCGAGCCGTGGCCGAACTCGGCGCGAGCCAGTTCGACATCCCCGCGGAGATCCGCACCCTCGAGTGCATGATCGCGCCCACCCACGAAGGCGGCATCTACTACACCGGGCCGACCGACGACTTCACCAGGCCGGGTCGCATGTGGTGGTCGGTGCCCGACGGTGTGACGGAGTTCGACACGTGGAGGGAGCTCACGACCGTCTACCACGAGGGCGTGCCGGGTCACCACCTGCAGATCGGGCAGGCCGTCGTGAACCGCGGCAAGCTCAACACGTGGCGCCGGCAGCTGGCGGGCACCTCCGGCCATGCCGAGGGGTGGGCCCTCTACGCGGAACGGCTCATGGAGGAACTCGGGTATCTCGACGATCCCGCCGACCGACTGGGCATGCTCGACGGCCAGCGCATGCGCGCGGCGCGCGTCGTGCTCGACATCGGCGTTCACCTCGGCAAGCAGCGCCCCGATGGCGGCGGCGAGTGGACCGGCGAGTACGCCTACGAGTTCCTGCGCGAGAACGTCAACATGAACGACGGCTTCGTTCGATTCGAGGTCAACCGCTACCTCGGCTGGCCCGGGCAGGCCCCCTCGTACAAGGTCGGCCAGCGCATCTGGGAGCAACTGCGCGACGAGGCACGGAACCGAGAGGGGGCGGCGTTCGACATCCGAGAGTTCCACCGCCGCGCGCTCGATCTGGGCGGCGTCGGGCTCGACACCCTGCGCTCCGCGCTCCTCGGCTGAGCGTGACTCGCGGGCAGGAGCGAACTCCGCTCGAGGCGCGCCGCACGACGAGCGTCGTGGCCGGGGCGTCCGGCTTCATCGGACGGCGGCTCGTCGCCCACCTCCGTGAGCGGGGCGACGACGTCGTCACCGTCGGTCGGTCGGGTGCCGACGTGTCGTGGGGTGACGAGGAGCGGCTGATCGAGGCGCTCGAGGGCGCCGACCTCCTCGTCAACCTGGCGGGGAAGAGCGTGAACTGCCGATACACCGCCGCGAATCGCACGGAGATCGTGCGCTCTCGCGTCGAGACCACCCGGCAGCTGGGTGCCGCCATCGCTGCGTGCGATGATCCGCCGGCGCTGTGGATCAATGCCTCCACCGCGACCATCTACCGTCATTCGGAAGACCGTGCGATGGGGGAGCACACGGGCGAGCTCGGCGAGGGATTCTCGGTGGAGGTCGCGCGAGCGTGGGAGGCGGCGTTCCTCGAGCAGCGGCTCCCCGCGACACGGCGGGTGGCGCTTCGGATCGCGATCGTCCTCGGCGACGGCGGCGTGCTGGTCCCGCTCGCGCGCCTCGTCCGGCTCGGACTCGGTGGTCCCCAGATCGACGGCCGGTGGCCGGCGAGTCGCCGCCGTCGCCGCGCCGGGACGTACCACCAGTACGGCGCCCCCGGCGGTCGCCAGCGATTCAGCTGGGTGCACGTGGACGACGTCCTCGGCGTGATCGACTTCGTACGCGAGCACCGTGAGCTCGATGGCGTCGTGAACGTGAGTGCGCCGCATCCGACCGACAATCGCACGCTGATGCGCACGCTTCGGCGCGTGCTCGGGGCGCCGTTCGGGCTGCCCGCCTACCGATGGATGCTCGAGATCGGCTCGGCGGTCATCCGTACCGAGACCGAGCTCGTCCTGAAGAGCAGGTGGGTCGTCCCCGATCGACTGGAGGCGGCGGGATACCGCTTCGGATTCCCCGACCTCGAGCCGGCGCTGCGGAGCATCCTTCGCCCAGCGTCCGGTGAGAGAACGCGCTGACGCACCGGCGTCGACTCGCGGTTGCCGCCCTCCCGCTGATTCGGTTAGGATGGACCGTCACTCGTGTGACATCCCTGTCCGCATGCCCATCGCGGAAACCATACAACGCTCTACCTCGCGATGGGCTCGATTCTGTCCTTTACGGAGCATTCACTACATGACAACCGCAACGACCAAGGC
>JAPSJT010000133.1 GCA_031178045.1 Agromyces sp. | reverse complement strand
GCGTCATCCTGACGCTCGGCGCCGATCTCGCGCCTCGGGCGAATCCCGCCCCGTTCCTCGGGGCGTTCCGCACGATCGCCGATGCCGGTCAGGCGGCGGCGCCGCTCGTGCTCTCGGCCCTGACGTCCGTCGTGTCGATCATGACGGCGAGTGCGACGATCGGCGTGCTCGGGTTCATCGGCGCGGCGATCCTCTGGCGGTACGTTCCGCGGTACGTGCCTCGACGGCCACCCCACCGCCCCTAGAGTCGCGGTCCACGTTGCCCGACGGACCGCCGCGCCGAGTTCGGCGCTCAGCCCAGCTGCTCGAGCGCGGCTTCGGCCGCCTCGACGTCGTCGCGGGCACGGTCGGCCGCCGTGGCCGCCTTGGTGCGCACGCGCTCGGCCTCGCGCTCGTCGCGTTCGGCGTCGGCGATCTCGGTGCGCAGCTCTTTCAGCCGCGCCTCGAGCTCATGCCGTTCGTCGCGCAGCTCGTCGGCGTTCCACTCGGCCGCGTGCAGCAGATCCTCGGCCTCGGCGAGCGCCCGCTGCGCGGCCTCGGCCCGTTCTCGAGCCTCGCGCACGTCGGCCTCGGCCCGCTCGCGCGCCTGCCGGTTCGCCTGCTCCGCTTCGGCCCGTCGCGCCGCCTCCTGTTCGGCTTCCCGCTCCGCAGCCTCGTCGTCGCGGACGCCTCGCGCCTTCCCCTTCGTGATCGGAGGCTGCCGCCGTTGCGGCGCCTTCCGCTTCGCGGGACGAGCTGCGGAGGTCTCCCCCGCGACGGCGCCGTCGAGTTCGACCTCCTCGAAGCCGACGGCCTGCAGACTCCGCACGAGGCGGCCGGTGCGCAACGCGTCGGATGCCGCGGCGTCGACCGTGGCGGCGATGAGCGTCTGCTCGACCTCGTCGAGCACCGCACGCGACGGCGAGCGATCCGCGGCATCCGCCAGCTCGCCGGCCCGGTTCAGCAGCGCCGCGATGAGTCTGCGGCGCTCGCTGCCGATCTGCGTGAGCGCCTTGCCGTCGCCCGCAGATTGCGCATCGCGCAGCTCGTCGCCGAGCTCGAGCAGCTCATCGACGGCGTCGCCGTGATCGCGGAGCAGCTGGTTGAGGATCCACGCGGCCGGCGAGGGCTTGCGCAGCTCGGCGATGCGGCCGGCGAGCTCACGATCCTCGGCCCGCAATTCCTTCGCGCGCGCATTGCGTGCGGCGGTGAACTCCTCGGGTACGAGGCCGTAGAGCTCGTCGGCTTCGACGGTGAGCGGGTCGGTCGCCATGGGCTCCATCATGGCGCGGCGCGACCGGCGAGCACCACGGCTCACCGGTCACGCCGCCGCCTCAGGCGACCTGGCGGCGATCAGGACTGCGACACGACGAGCACGGTCTTCCCCGAAGATCGAGTGCTGCTCCTGCTGGCATAGGCGGCCTGGCCGTCGGAGAGCGGGTAGGTCGCCGCGATCGCGACGTCGATCTCTCCGCGTGCGAGCACGTCGGCCAGCCGCTCGAGCGCCTCGGCGTTCGGGCTGACCACGAAGAACATCGCCTCGACGCCCGATGCCTCCGCGAGCGCGGCGTCGGGCGGCTCCTGCAGGGTGATGACGCGCCCGCCTGGCCGGACGGCGCGATAAGCCCATTCGGGCGTGCCGGCGCCCACGGCGTCGATCGCCGCGTCGAACGTTGCCGGCGGGATGTCGTTCGGCTCATCACCCACGAGCACGGTGTGGGCGCCGAACTGCTTGGCGGCCTCGACCGACGCGGCGGATCGAACGGTCGCCGTGACCTCGACGCCCATGGCTCGGGCGAACTGGATGAGGAACGACGCCACACCGCCGGTGCCACCGCGCACGAGCAGCCGCTGTCCTGCTGCGAGTCGCGCGTGCTCGTCGAGAGCCTCCCAGGCCGTGAGCGCCGGAAGCACGGCAGCGGCGGCCTCGACATCGGGAACGTCGGCGGGCTTGCGTGCCAGGTTGGCGGCGGGCACGAGCACGTACTCCGCTGCTGCGCCGTCGCGATCGAAGGGCACGAGACCGAAGACCTCGTCGCCGATCGCGAAGCCGTCGGCGTCGGGTCCGGTGGCCACGACGACGCCGGCGACTTCGTGGGACGGGATGACCGGGGTTCGGTCGGCGCCGTCGGACTCCCAGGTCTCGGACCAGGTCAACTCGTCGAAGGTGATGGCGGCCGCCCGCACCTGCACGCACACGTCCGAGCCGGTCGGCGCAGCCGGTCGCGGGGCGTCTTCGTATCTCAGCTGTTCGGGTCCGCCGCGTGCATGGGCTCGCAAGGCCTTCATCTGCGCGAGCTGCCCGTCACGGGACTCTGTGGCGTTCATTCGTCCTTCCCTTCCGTCGGAGGAACTGGATCATTCTCGTTTCTCGTCGGCTCAGCGGCCGGCGATCTTGTCGATCTGCATGACGAGGATGACGCGGTCGGCCTTGTCGGCGGGCGCCTGCTGGTGGGGGTTGCCGTACCGCTGCCCGAGGTGCACGTAGAACGCGCCCTCCGGATCGTGGATGACCTCGGCGAGCCGGCCGCGCACCTCGACGTACTTGAGGGGATTCTCGGGATCGAGCGCCTCGAGGGTCATGTTCGGGTCGTGCTGGAGGTTCTTGAACTTGCCGCGCTTCGTCGTGTGGGTGAAGCGGATCGTCTGCGCGTCGCGGTCGTACTCGAACCACATCGGGTTGACCTGGATCGTGCCGTTCCTCCGCCGGGTTGCGAGGTGGCCGAAGACCGGCGCGGAGAGGATGCGGTCGAAGTGCGCAGTGAGATCAGTCGTCATGTGTTCAGTCAACCGCTCCGGCCGTGTCGGTCTTCCCGTCGCTCCAGGGAGTCAGTGGAAGACCGAGCGCGCAGTGACGGTGACCTCGATCGGCACCTCGAGCGGGACGAACTCGGAGTGGAGTGGTGCCCGCCATACCGAGCGGAGGGTCACGGTGGCGCTTCGCGCATCATCGGATGCCGCTCGAACGAGTTGCACCTCGGCCAGATCCGTCGACGACTCGGCGAGATACGCGGCCGCCGCTTCGTGCACCGCGGCGGACTCGAGCACGAGTGCGAGCTCATCGCCCTCGAGGGTGACCTGGTCGAGGGTCCAGGCCTCGGCAGCAGCCAGGGCGGCCCCGTCGGCGAGGCTGAAGAGCCGCTTCCGTTCGAGATACAGCGTGGTCGCCGACGCGACGACGATGATGATCGCGAGCCCGAGGATGCAGTAGAAGATCGCAAGCAGCAGGGTGGACCCGTCGTCCTCGTCGAGGCGGTCTCGTAGCCGCGCGCCCGTCGAGCCCGCGGTCACGGTGCGCTCCGCGCGAAGCGCGAGACGGTCTGCGTCGCGGAGGACTCGATGGGAACGCTCCCGATTGCGCTCAGTGCGAGCACGTCGGGCACGAGCGGCAGCGTCACCCGCGCGGACACCGAGACGCTGACCCGTGCTCCGGCCTCGCTGCAGTCGGATCGGTCGCAGCCCACGACGACGGATGCCGCATCCGCATCGATCCCGTAGTCGGCGAGCGCGACGGTGACGACGCGTTCGACCGCTGCAGCCGCAGACGCGTCATCGGCCGCCATGACCGCGACTCGTGCTGCCTGACGTGCAGCTCCTTCGACGCCGAGGGCGCCGGCCTGCACCGCGGACAGCGCGAGCACGAGGTAGACGAGCGGCACGAGCAGGATGAGGCCGACGGTGAGGAACTCCAGTGACGCCGATCCACGCTCGGTGATGAGCGCGCCGCGCACGAGCCGGCGGAATCGCACGGCGCACCCGGCCGGCTCAGTCGAGGATCTCGACGGCCGCATGCCCCGACACCTCCATGGCGCGTTCCACGCCGAGCAGCCCGATCACCGGCATCGTGGCGCGTACGGTGATCTCGACGGTCGGCACGCCGCCCACCGTGGCCAGTCGTGCAGAGACGTCGTCGGCATATTCGCTCGCGATGGCGGCGCCGATGAGCTCACGCGCCCGCTCCACGCCGTCGGCGGGTGACGAGCCGGCGAGTGCAGCGTGCCGGGCGCCCTCTGCTGCCGCATCGAGGACCGTATTGCGGACGTGCAGCGCGAGGGCCAACTGCACCACGGCGAGCGCGAGCACGGTGAGAAGGACGCCGACGAGGGTGAACTCCGCGACCGCCGATCCCCGCTCGTCGCGCGCCAACGCCGTCAGAACGCGGAACGAGCGGCTGCCGCGGGCGGTCGGGCTCAGAAGCCGAGGACTCGGCTGATCGCCTGGTCGAAGACCCCGCTCAGGGCCGGCCCAGCAAGGCCCCAGATGACGATCACGAGTCCAGCCGTCATGAGCGTGATGAGGACCCATCCCGGCACGTCGCCGCGCTCCTCTTCTCGAAGTCGTGCGGAGAGTTCCGTGATCATGAGCGTTCCTTTCGTTGATGTACCAGCTGATGGCGAATCGGTGTCGCGCCCGTCGATGAGTCATCAGAAGCCCGCCTGCAGAACGAGGTACCCCGGGAACAGGGCGAAGGCCACGGTGACCGGAAGGATGAGGAAGATGAGTGGCACGAGCATCGCGATCTCTTTTCGACCTGCGAGCTCGATGATCGTGCGTTTGGCCTCTTCACGGGCGTCTCCGGCCTGAGAGCGCAGCACGGCGGCGAGCGGCGCGCCCCGTTCGAGCGCGCCGAGCACCTGGTCGAGCGCCCGCGACAGCGCCGGATGGTCGACACCGTCGCGCAGTTCGGCGAGCGCGCGCCCGAGCGGCACTCCAGTGCCGACTGCGGTGACGACTCGCGCGAACTCCAAGGGCAGCTCGCCCGAGCCCGCGTTCGAGACACGTCGAATCGCGTCGAGCATGCCGTCACCCGCGGTGAGGCTGAGCGTGAGGAACTCGAGCACGGTCGGCAGCTCGGCCGAGATGCGTGCGAGACGCCGTCGCGCGCGCCGCTGGAGAAGCCAGTCGCGCAGGACCGCGCCGATGGCGGCGGCGAGGAACGGTGTGGCGAGACGCACGATACCGGGCAGCGTGGTGAACGTCGGGGATGCGAGTGCCAGCGCGCTGGCGAGCACGAACGCGCCCGCGCCCCAGGCGAGCTGCTCGCCTCGGAAGCGTTCCACCGACGCACTCGATCCGGCCTGACGCAGGCGCCTCGCGATGATCTCGCTCCCGCCGAGCCATTCCGAGACCAGGCGTCGAGCTCCGTGGATCGCCGGAAGCACGACGAGCCCGAGCACGGGCGCCGGGTCAGCAGACCTCCGGGCCAGCAATGCTCGCGCCTCGGCCGACCGGTCGGCGACGTAGGGGGCCACTCGTTCGATGAGGCGCGGCCGACCGATGCGCGGAACGGCCGACACCATGAGCCAGAGCCCGAGGCCGATGGCGACGCCGAGCAGGATCGCGACCGGCGCGACGGCGTTCAGCGGAACCATCGTCGCTCCTCGGGGAGGCGACCGAGGGCGACCATCGCGCGGTAGGCCACGAGCGTGACCCCGACGCCCGTGACGATGAGCACGGTACCTGCCGGTGAATCGTAGGCCACGAGTGTCTCGTGCCGCGAGGCGAGCACCAGGAGGAGTAGCCAGGGCGCGGCGACACCGAGCCGGGCCGCGTTCCGGATCCACGATTGGCGTGCGATGACCTCGGCACGAAGTGCGGCGTCTTCGCGAAGATACCCGGCGAGTCCTCGGAGGACCGCCGTGACGTCGCTACCCCCGACATCGCGAGCCATTCGCAGCGTCTCGATGATGCGATCGGCGATGGGGTCGGCGAGCGTCGCCTTCAGCCGGTCGAGGCACAGCGAGAAGTTCCCGGTACGCCGGTAATCGGCGTCGAACTCTGCGAACGCGGCGCGCGTCGCCGCCGGGCCGAGGCCACCGAGCGCACCGACGCTGTCGGGAAGCGACATTCCCGCGCGCACCGACGCCACGAGGTGATCGACGACGTCGGGCCACACCGCACGATTCGCCGCACGTCGACGGGACGCGCGACTTCTCACGAGCAGTGGCACGACGGTCCCACCGAGCACCGCGCCGATCGCCGTGAGCACGGGGATCTGGAAGATCGCCTGGGCGATTGCGCCTCCGACGAGTGCGAGCGTGATGCTCACCACTGCAACCACCGCCGGCGGCACGGAAGCGAGACCTGCCATCGCCAGCTCATCGCGCAGGCGGTCGGTCAGCCCGCGCGTCGACGCCCGCTCGGCGCGTGCCGGCCACATGACGGGCGAGACCATGAGCAGCAGACCGAGCCCCAACGTGCCTCCGAGGATGAGACTCAACGTGCACCTCCGCCGAGGATGATCTCGGGGTCGAGGCCGTGCGCCGCGTACTTGTCGAGGCGTGACGGTCGCACGCCGGTCTGCCGGAGTGCACCGCCGCGAACGTCGAACAGCACGTCGAGCTCGACCGCGGAATTGCGAACCGCACCGGTCGGCGCGGCGATCTGCGTGACGCGCCGCGCGCCGTCGCGATCGATCGCGAGGTGAACGACGAGATCGATGCAGCTCGCGACCGTCGGGACGACGAACGCGGAGTCGATGTTGCGCCCGGCGAGGAGTGGGAGCGTGCAGAGTTTCACGAGCGCGTCCGCGGCCGAGTTGGCGTGGATCGTGCACATACCCGGCAGCCCGGAGTTGAGGGCGATGAGGAGATCGAGGCTTTCGGCCTCGCGCACCTCGCCTACGATGAGCCGGTCGGGACGCATCCGCAGCGCCTCTTTGATGAGGCGTCGCAGGGTGATCTCGCCGGTGCCCTCGAGGCTCGGCTGTCGGCACTGCATGGCCACGAGATCGCGAACATCGAGATCGAGTTCGAAGGTCTCCTCGACCGTCACGACCCGGTCGTCGCTTCGCGCCCCGGACATGAGCGCGTTCAGCATGGTCGTCTTGCCGGTGTGCGTGGCACCCGACACGAGGATGTTGGCGCCGGCGAGCACGCTCATTCGCAGGAACTCCGACGCCTCGCGCGTGAGCGAGCCCAGCTCGACGAGT
>JAPSJT010000322.1 GCA_031178045.1 Agromyces sp. | reverse complement strand
CAGCTCATGTTCATCGCCGTCTCGATCTACGGCTGGATGCGGTGGGCCCAGCACCGGCACGTGAGTGCGTCGGCGGTCGAACCGCGATGGGCGAGTCCGCGGGCGAGGCTCCTGCTCGGCGTCGCCATGGTCGGCGGCACGCTCGCGCTCACGCCGCTGTTCCGGGCGCTCGGGTCGTTCGAGCCGGTCTGGGCGGACGCGTGGATCTTCATGGGCTCGCTCCTCGCCACCTGGGGCATGGCGAAGGGCTGGACCGAGTTCTGGCTCATCTGGGTCGCCGTCGACATCGTCGGCGTGCCGCTGCTCGTGAGCGCCGGGTACTACGCTTCGGCGCTGCTCTACGTGTTCTACGGTGCGTTCACGATCGTCGGGTTCATCACCTGGATGCGCGTGCAACGCCGCGCCGCGCTCACCAGCGCGATGGCACCCGATCGAGCACCGACCACACCGCCGAGCTGAGCTCGGGGTGGTCGAGCGCGATCTCGCGCAGCAGCTCGAACTCGAACCGAGCGGCATCGCCGTCGCGCGCGGTCGGGTGGTACGCGCGGGCTCGCGCCGGACTCCATCGCTCGGAGTGCAGGCGCTCCTCGCGGAGGGTGGCGACCACCTGTTCATCGACCGAGGGAAGTTCGGGAAGGAAGACCCACGGGTCTTCACCGAGCCGGCAACGCAGCTCGATGAGCGCGGCGAGCTCGTCTCGTGCGTCTTGTCGCAGGCGCTCGAGCGTCGGTGCCTCAGCCATCCGCGACCTCCCCTCGCTCTCTCGATGCTAATCAACGGTACGTGCACCGTGTGACGACGGGGTTACGCCGGGTCACGTGAGGTGTACGTCAGATGACGTCGACGTGACGGATGCCGCCCCGACCGTCATTCCGCGGCGCCGAGCCGGCTGCGGTTGAATGGTGCGGTGAGTCCCGAATCCCGCACGGCCTCCGCGGCCGTCCGCCCGCTCGCTCCGCGGACCCTGGAGCTCCTCGGGCGACTCCGCGCCGACCTCGCCGCAGCCGACTTCACGGTGGCGGCGCTGGAGTCGCTGTGGGGAGCTGATGCGGCGGCCGCGCTGCATCGCGGCGAACGCGTTCCGGCGAGGCGCGTGCTCGAGACTCGGCGACAGGAGCACGAGGCATCCGCTGGCCTCGTGACGCTCGCGGAGCTCTTCGTGCTCGGCCTGCCCCTCGATGCCGACGAGGTGGCTCGCGTGCTCGGCGAGTCGGGTCTCGACGGGGCGATCGAGCTCGGCCTCGTGGGCGCGGCCGAGGGCTCGTCGGTGCGAGCGCTCCTCGACCTGCGGCCGTACGCCTTCTCGGACGTCATCGGCGAGGGGCAGTGGTGGATCATCTCCGATCTCGGCGAGCTCGCGCTCGGTCACGCCCTCCACGAGCAGCACGTGCTCGGCGTGGGCGGGGCGTCGATGACCCTCTCGGGGCTCATGCTGCCGACGCCCGCCCGATCGGTGCTCGATCTCGGCACGGGCTGCGGGATCCAGGCGATGCACGCCGCTCGCTTCGCCCAGCGCGTCGTCGCGACCGACATCTCGCGACG
>JAPSJT010000321.1 GCA_031178045.1 Agromyces sp. | reverse complement strand
GAGGCATCCGTCACCGTGAGCTCGGTGTCGAGTCCGATGCCGGCGTCGTCGAGCGCACGCAGCACGGCCGGGTCTCGGTCGCTGATGCGCACGACCCCGCCCGTATGGCCGACCGCCGCCTCGGCCAGCAGCGTCGTCGGCTGCCGATGCAGCGTGCCGTCGGCACCCGGGATCGGGTCGCCGTGCGGGTCGCGCGTCGGACGCCCGAGCCGCACGTCGATCGCCTCGAGCAGCCGGTCGGAGATCGCGTGCTCGAGGATCTCGGCCTCGTCGTGCACCTCGTCCCACCCGTACCCCATCTCCTGCACGAGCCAGGTCTCGATGAGTCGGTGGCGGCGAACGACGCCGAGCGCCCGCGCGGTTCCGGCATCCGTCAGCCGTACCGCGCCGTAGGGCACGTGCGAGACGAGACCGGCCGCCGCCATCTTCTTCACCATCTCGGTGACCGAGGAAGGAGCGACGCCGAGCCGGTCCGCGAGCACCTTCGGCGTGATGGCATCGGGCTGCCATTCGGTGTGGCCGTACACCGTCTTGAGGTAGTCCTCGATAGCGGGGCTCGTGGGAGGCATCGGCCTCAGGATATCGGCGCCAGGAGTGCGCCGACGGCGCCTGAATCGTGTCGATCGTCCGAGGGAGGCTTGACCCGCCCCCATCCGGAGGTTAGCGTCGTATGCGCACGGAAAGCGCTATCCCAACCGACGGGCCACCCGCCCAGAGAAGGATTCGACGATGAATCTCGGAAATCATCCGTTCCGCGCTGCGCTGGCGGTGGCCGCCGCCGGCTGCCTGATCGCCGGCGTGGCACCGACCGCGACCGCTGCGCCACATGACGCCGTTCCCGCGGGTATCCCGCAACTCGAGGCGCTCGACCGAGGACTCGTCGCCGCCGCGACGAGCGAGGGCGTGTTCCTCAGCTGGCGCCTGCTCGGCTCCGAAGTGAGCGGTGCCACCGACACGGGGGTCGCCGGGCCCGATTTCGCGGTGTACCGCGACGGCGAGCGGATCGCGGTCGTGACCGACAGCACGAACTACGCCGACGCCGGCGGTTCGGCGACCGCCCAGTACGCCGTCGCCCCCGTCGTGAACGGCGTCGAGCTCGAGGCATCCGCCACCGTCTCCGCCTGGGCGCAGGGGTACCACGACCTGCCCCTGCAGAAGCCCGCCGACGGCGTTACCCCGGTCGGCGAGAACTACACGTACGAGGCGAACGACGTCTCCGTCGGCGACGTGAACGGCGACGGCGACTACGAGTACGTCGTGAAGTGGTACCCGTCGAACGCCAAGGACAACTCGCAGGTCGGCTACACCGGCAACACCTACCTCGACACCTACGAGCTCGACGGCACGCTGCTGAACCGCATCGACCTGGGAGTGAACATCCGCTCGGGTGCGCACTACACGCAGTTCCTCGTCTTCGACTTCGACGGCGACGGCCGTTCGGAGATCATGGTGAAGACCGCGCCGGGCTCGAAGAGCACGACGTACGCGGAGGACGGCTCCGTGGCATCCGAGTCGTACATCACCATCCCCGCCGACGACGTGG
>JAPSJT010000132.1 GCA_031178045.1 Agromyces sp. | reverse complement strand
CCGCGGTTCGCGTGCTCGCGCTGCCGCCCGCGCGAGCGCTGCTCGCGCGGGCGTTCACGATGCGCTGGCTCTGAGGACGCGCCGGGTCAGGAGTCGACGCGTGTGAGCAGGAACACGGGGATCGTGCGGTCGGTGTTCTCCTGGTACGACGCGTAGGCGGGCCACACCTCGAGGGCGCGTGCCCACCATGTCTCGCGCTCCTCGCCCTCGAGCTCACGGGCGGTGTAGTCGTGCTTCTCCGCGCCGTCCTGCAGTTCGACGAGCGGATGCTTCTTCAGGTTCCAGTACCAGACCGGATGCTCCGCGGTGCCGCCGTTCGATGCCACCACGGCGTACTCGCCGTCGTGCTCGACCCGCATCAACGCCGTCTTGCGCAGCTTGCCGGTCTTCGCGCCGACGCTCGTGAGCAGGATGATCGGCTTGCCGCGCAGTGTGTTCGCCTCGCGTCCCTGTGTCGCCTCGAACGTCTCGGCCTGCTTGCGCGCCCAGGCGGAGGTGCTGGGGGCGTACTCGCCGGTCAGTGGCATCGATGCTCTCCTCGGGATTCTCGTCGGTCGTTCGTCAGCCGTCTCCGCACGATAACCCGGCGAGGGCGCCCGGCATTCCGCTCTGCGGGTCGTGTGCTCAGGCGGGCGCGATCTCGAGCGAGAACTCGACGAAGCCGTCGGGCTCGACCGAGACGAACCCGAGGTTCGGCGCCTCGACGCCGAAGTCGGCGAACGTCACGGGGATGCTGCCGGCCACCTGGCCGTCGCTGCCGTTCAGCACCGCGTCGAACTCGACCGTCACGGGCTTCGTGACGCCCGCGATCGTGAGGTCGCCCGTGGCGGTGAGGTGCTGCACCTCGCCGATGGCCGGCGTCTCCGCTGCCGCGACCGGCCCGGTCAGCTCGAAGGTCGCCGTCGGGAACTGCGAGGCCCGCAGCGCGGTGTCCCGGAAGTAGTCGTCGCGGTTCGCGGAGTCGGTCGCGATGGACGCGACGTCGACGGTGAACTCGGCTGCCGTGAGCGTGAGCCCCTCGACCTCGAGGCTTCCCGTCACCTTCTCGGTGCGGCCCGTCACGGTCACATCGGTGTCGTTCAGCACCTCGTCGACGCGATAGCCCGCGAAGGAGCCGTCGGTCACGGTCCAGGAGCCGGTGAGATCGGCGACCTCGGTCGCGGCATCCGGACTGGGGGCCGCGGTCACGCTCGGCGCGGCATCCGCTTCGCCGACGACCAGGTCGCGATAGATGATCGGTCCGGCGACGGCGGCCGTGCCGCCGAGCAGGACGACTCCGGCGATGATCGAGACGGTGACGATGGTGCGCTTGCGCAATGGAACTCCCGAGGGTCAGGGTGGCCGAGGCCGGCGATCGAGGGCCCCAGCTTGTCGCGACAAGCAATGATTCCGCTGTGGGCTACCTCAACAGCGGCGCCCCGGCAACCCCGCGCCCTGCCGCTCGCACCTTCGTAGGCTGTCGTCACCCAGAGCGAAGGAGCGACATGAACCCGAGGCATCGACGCGATGACGACGCGATCGGCGGGAGCGCCGCGCATCAGGGAGCCGCGGATGCCGCGACCGCTTCGCCATCCGAGGCGACCGGAGTGGCGGCCCAGGCCGCGCTCGGCGACGGCATCGTCGGCGGCATCGACGGTCAGGACGGATTCGGATCGCACGGGCGGAGCGAGGCGAGCGAGTCCGACGCCGAGCCGGTGTCGTCCGACGAGGAGATCGGGCTCGCGCCCGGCGAGTCCGACTGAGGGCGCTGCCCCCGAAACGCGCTCGAATCGACTGAGAACGACCGAGTTCGACCGAGCCACGACGGTCGACACGCCTGCGGCATCCGTCTAGCGTGATCGGAGGAGGAGATCCGGCGAGATCGCCGGAATACTCGCCCGTTCGGCAAAGTTGAGTCTAGTAGGCTCAAGTTTGAAGAAGGGATGAACGTGGCCAACATGCAGGGCGCGCCGAGCTCGCAGGAAGAGCAGAAGTCGGCGCTCGAACAGTTCGGCGTGAACCTCACCGACCTGGCGAAGGCCGGCAAGCTCGACCCGGTCATCGGGCGCGACGCCGAGATCCGCCGGGTCAGTCAGGTGCTGACCCGACGAACGAAGAACAACCCGGTGCTCATCGGCGAGCCCGGCGTCGGCAAGACCGCCGTCGTCGAGGGCCTCGCCCAGCGCATCGTCGCCGGCGACGTCGCGGAGTCGCTGAAGAACAAGCAGCTCGTGGCGCTCGACATCTCGGCGCTCGTCGCGGGCGCCATGTACCGCGGTCAGTTCGAGGAGCGGCTGAAGAGCGTGCTCAAGGAGATCAACGAGGCCGAGGGCAGCATCATCACCTTCGTCGACGAACTGCACCTGCTCATGGGCGCGGGCGGCGGCGAAGGGTCGGTCGCAGCGTCCAACATGCTGAAGCCCATGCTCGCCCGAGGCGAGCTGCACCTCATCGGCGCCACGACGCTCGACGAGTACCGCGAGTACATCGAGAAGGATGCCGCGCTCGAGCGCCGCTTCCAGCAGGTGTACGTCGGTGAGCCCTCGGTCGAAGACACCGTCGCGATCCTGCGCGGGCTCAAGGGCCGGTACGAGGCGCACCACGGCGTGACCGTCTCGGACGCCGCGCTCGTCGCCGCGGCATCCCTCTCCAATCGGTACATCACGGCGCGGCAGCTGCCCGACAAGGCGATCGACCTCATCGATGAGGCGATGTCGCGCCTGAAGATGGAGATCGACTCGAGCCCGGTCGAGATCGACCAGCTGAAGCGGCAGGTCGACCGGCTGCGGCTCGAGGAGCTCGCGCTGAAGAAGGAGAAGGACGAGGCGTCGAAGGAGCGGCTCGCGAAGCTCCGCGAGACCCTCGTCGAGCAGGAGCGAGAACTCGCCGAGCTCGAGGCGCGCTGGCAGCGCGAGCGCATGGGGCTCAATCGCGTCGGCGAGCTGAAGAAGGCGCTCGACGAGGCGATCACGCAGCGCGACCTCGCGATGCGGGCCGCCGACTACGCGCGCGCCTCCAAGCTCGAGTACGAGACGATCAAGCAGCTCGAGCGCGACCTCGCCGAGGCGGAGCGCGCCGAGGCGGCGCCCGACGAGCCGCGGATGGTCAACGAGCTCGTGACCGAGGAGGACATCGCGGCGGTCATCTCCGCGTGGACCGGCATCCCGGTCGGCAGGCTCATGCAGGGCGAGACCGAGAAGCTGCTCCACCTCGAGAGCGAGCTCGGCAAGCGACTCATCGGACAGAAGCGCGCCGTGGCCTCGGTCGCCGACGCGGTGCGTCGATCGCGCGCGGGCATCAGCGACCCCAACCGGCCGACCGGCTCGTTCCTCTTCCTCGGCCCCACGGGTGTCGGCAAGACGGAGCTCGCCAAGGCGCTCGCCGAGTTCCTCTTCGACGACGAGCACGCCATGGTGCGCATCGACATGTCGGAGTACGGCGAGAAATTCTCGGTCTCGCGACTCGTCGGCGCTCCCCCCGGGTACGTCGGCTACGAGCAGGGCGGTCAGCTCACCGAGGCCGTGCGGCGGCGCCCGTACTCGGTCATCCTGCTCGACGAGGTCGAGAAGGCGCACCCCGAGGTGTTCGACGTGCTGCTGCAGGTGCTCGACGACGGGCGCCTCACCGACGGGCAGGGCCGCACGGTGGACTTCCGCAACGTCATCCTGATCCTCACGTCGAACCTCGGCTCGCAGTACCTCATCGATCCGACGCTCTCGTGGGACGAGAAGGAGCAGGCGGTGCTGCAGACGGTGCGCCAGGCGTTCAAGCCCGAGTTCGTCAACCGGCTCGATGACATCGTCGTGTTCTCGGCGCTCAGCGAGCAGGAGCTCGGCGAGATCGTGAACCTCTACATCGACCGGCTGTCGGCGCGGCTGCACGAGCGACGACTCCAGCTCGGCGTGACGCCCGACGCACGGGCCTGGCTCGCCGAGCGCGGCTACGACCCGCTGTACGGTGCGCGCCCGTTGCGCCGGCTCATGCAGCACGAGATCGACGACCGGCTCGCTCGGGCGCTGCTCACGGGCGACGTCCGCGACGGTGACACGGTCATGGTCGACCTCGCTTCCGACGGCGAGTCGCTCACCGTCGAGCGCGGCGCGATCGACGTCGCGCCCGGTGGCCCGGCCGGCGCCGCCGACGACGTGATCGACGCCGAGATCATCGAGTAGCGGACCGGCGACGCCGGGCGGCGCCGCCGGTTCAGGGTCGGGTGCGGCATCCGCTCGAGTGGTGGACGGATGCCGCGTGCGTCACGTGTTGACGGACTCAGACGCCGGCACGCCGTTCGCGCTCGCCGGAAGGCGCCGTTCGAGCGCGTACGCGAGTGCGCAGATGCTCACGCACCCGATGACCATGATCGCGATGTAGAGCACGTGGAGGCCCTGGTCGAGCAGGAGGCCTGCGGCCACCGGGCCGGCGATCGCGCCGCCTTGGAAGGCGCCGGCGTTGATGGCGTTGTACCGGCCGCGGTTGTGGTCCGAGGCGAGATCGTTGTAGACGGCGGGCACCGTGGGCTGCAGGAGGGTCTCACCGAACGCGAAGACGCCCATGAACGCGAGCACGCCGATCGCCGCCCAGAGCGAACCGGGCAGGAGGCCCGCCGTACCGAGGAGGAGCCATGAGAGCGCCCAGACGAGTGCCATCACCCACATGACGCGGGTGCGGCGGCGACCGGTGATGCGCGAGAGCACGGTGAACTGCAGCAGCACGATCACCGCGGTGTTCACGGCGAACGCGACGCCGATGATCCGCGTCGAGACCTCGCCGACCTGACGTGCGTAGGCGGGGAACCCCGCTTCGAACTGGCCGTAGCCGATGAAGACGGCGATGAAGGTGAGCAGGGTGAGCCACAGCACCGCCGGCTGGCGGAGGATCTCTCGGTAGCCGCCCGTCGGGGGAGTGTCGTCGGACGGCTGCGCCTGGGTGCGCACCCGACGGAGCGGCCCGAGCAGGAGGGCCACCGGAACCAGGCAGCTGATCGCATCGGCGAGGAAGATCGCGACGAAGGTCTCGGGTGCGTCGACGTCGACGAAGAAGCCGCCGATGATGCCGCCCACCCCGATGCCGAGGTTCACGAGCGCGAAGTTCACGCCGAAGTACTGCTGCCGCAGCTCGCCGTCGACCACGGTCGCGATGAGCGCGTTGAAGCCCGGCCACGAGACGCCGAAGTTCACGCCGATGAGCACGAGTGCGACCGCCGCGACCGCCGGGTGGGTGGAGAACGCGAGCAGCGTGCACCCGGCGATCATCGCGGCAAGTCCGGCGAGCAGCACGGCGCGGGCGCCGAAGCGGTCGATGAGGGTGCCGCCCGGGCCCGTCACGATCAGCCCGGTGATCGCGATGAGGCTCATCAGCGCGCCGGAGAGCCCGAGGTCGAAGTCGCGCACCTCGTGCAGGTAGATGATCGTGAAGGGCAGGGTGAGACCACGCCCGAGCGTCTGGATCGCGACCGTCGACAGCAGCCATCGCCCCTCGGTGGGCAATGCGTTCCAGAAGCTCCGCGCGCCGATCACTTCGACATTCTGTCGGATCCCGCCGACATCGCTCACCCCCGGTTCACCTACTCGTTCTACGCTGCCGTCATGCGGGCTCCATGGGGAACGTCTCTCGACCTCGTCGTCGAGACCGACGCCGGGCCCGTGCGCGGCATCCGGCGCCGAGGCGTCCGTCTGTGGCTGGGCATCCCGTATGCGGCGTCGACGGCCGCCGACGGCCGGTTCCGCCCTCCGCGGCCCGCGCCGGGATGGGACGGCGTCCGCGAGGCCTCCGCCTTCGGGCCCGTGGCGCCGCAGAAGCGACGAGGCCAGTTCATCGGCGCGGCGCCGCACCTGCCGCGCAGCGAGGACTGCCTGACCGTCAACGTGACCGCGCCCGATGACGGCGCGTCGGATGCCGCGGGGCGCGGCCTGCCGGTCATGGTCTTCATCCACGGCGGCGCGTACAGCGTCGGCTCCTCGGGCGAGTACCCGCGCCAGGGCGAGCAGCTCGCCCGCCGTCACGGCGTCGTCTACGTGAGCCTCAACTACCGGCTCGGTGCGCTCGGCTGGCTCGACCTGCGGGCCTACGGGGTGGCGGGGCATCCGTTCGAGGCGAACCTCGGGCTGCGCGACCAGGTCGCGGCGCTCGAGTGGGTGCGCCGCAACATCCGGGCCTTCGGCGGCGACCCCGATCGCGTCACGCTGTTCGGCGAGTCGGCGGGGGCGAACTCGGTGACGACGCTCATGACCGTGCCGGCCGCCGTGGGGCTCTTCGCTCGGGCGATCGCGCAGAGCGCACCGGTCAACGCCGTCTATCTGCCCGAGACCGCCGGCCAGTGGGCGCGCGAGTACGTCGGCATCCTCAGCGGGCTCGTCGACGACGACGATCTCGAGAGCGAATCGACGGATGCCGCGGGGGCGATGCTGCTGGCCGCCGATCCCATGCTGCTCGCCGAGGCGACGACGCGCCTCACGGTGCGCACGCCCGACGAGAATCCCGGCACGATCAGCCTCGCGCCGGTCATCGACGGCGAGTTCCTGCCGCACCGCCCGCTCGACGCCTTCCGCGACGGGCTCGCGCACCGCGTGCCCCTCATCATCGGCACGAACGATCGGGAGGGCTCGCTCTTCGAGGGGCGGATCGGCATCCTGCCCACGACCAAGCCGCGCATCCGCGCGATCTTCACCAACACCCGCAAGAAGGCGCGAAAGGCGATCAAGGCCCAGTATCCGGGGCTGCCCGATCGGCGACCCGCTGCCGACTTCGCGGGCGACTTCACCTTCTGGTACCCGAGCGTGAAGGCGGCCGAACGGCACTCGCGGTTCGCGCCCGTGTACTGCTACCGCTTCGACGCCGCGCCTCGCACGGCGCGACTGCTGGGCCTGGACGCCACGCACGGGCTCGAGCTCTTCGCCCTCTTCGAGAAGTTCGACACCCCGGTCGGCACGGCGCTGACCCTGCTGGGCGGTCGGCGGATGTTCCGGCGGGTCGGGCGGCGCATGCAGGCCCACTGGGCGTCGCTCGCGGCATCCGG
>JAPSJT010000131.1 GCA_031178045.1 Agromyces sp. | reverse complement strand
ACGCACGCGAGACCGAACGCGCGCTCGCCTCGCTCGACGCCGAGCTCAAGCGGCGCGAGCGGGTCCTCCGCGACATGAACGCGAAGGACGTCGACAGCGCCTGGGCGAGGGACGCCGAGACCGCCGCACGTCGCGGGCTCGCTCGACTCGTCATCGTCATCGACGAGTTCGCCGAGCTCCGCACGGAGCTTCCGCAGTTCATCGACGGTCTCGTGCGCATCGCGCGCGTCGGTCGTTCGCTCGGCGTCAACCTCGTGCTCGCGACGCAGCGCCCGTCGGGCGTCGTGACCCCCGAGATGCAGTCGAACATCAACCTCCGGGTGGCGCTCCGCGTGACCGATCGCTCCGACTCGTCCGACATCCTGGGATCGGCCGAGGCGGCGCTCATCAGCCCGTCGACTCCCGGCCGCGGATTCGTGCGACTCAACCCGTCGGCGGCGCCGATCGCCTTCCAGACGGCGCGGGTCGCCGGCATCCGACCTGGCACCCAGCGCGCCGTCAAGGTGCTCCCCCGCAAGGCACCCCTCACGTGGGAGATGCTCGGTCATCCGGCGAAGTTCCCGAAGCCCCTGAGCGCGCAGTCGCAGCACACCGATCACGACGACACCGATCTGCGTGCGCTCGTGAACCTCGTGAGCGGGGCGACGCAGCAGCTCGGCATCCCGAAGAACCCCTCGCCGTGGCTGCTCCCGCTCCCGGCGGTGCTCCCGCTCGAGAAGTTCCAGGACCGGAACGTGCCCGACCAGGCCATCGTCCTCGGGCTCGAGGATGTCCCGGGCGAGCAGTCGCAGCGGACCCTCACGTGGGACGTCCGCTCGGGCTCGCACGTGCTCTTCCTGGGCGGCTCGATGTCGGGCCGCACGAGCGCGTTGCGCACGATGCTCGCGCAGCTCGTGCAGCAGTTCTCGCCCGCAGACCTGCACCTCTACGTGCTCGACTTCGGCAACGGCGCGCTGCTGCCGCTCGTCGACGCCCCGCATGCGGGAGCGGTCGTCACCCAGCTCGACTCCGACCGGCTTCCGCGGCTCGTGCAGCGGCTTCTCGAGGAGCTCGGGCGGCGCCAGGCGGTGCTCTCGGCGGCAGGAGTCGGGCACATCTCGGAGCAGCGTGCGCAGGCGGCCGAGGCGGATCGTCTCCCCTACGCGATCGTGACGGTCGACGGCTGGGAGCGGATGCTCTCGACGATGAACGCCGACCAGCTCGTCACCTTCCGCGACCAGTTCATGCGGATCCTCCGCGAGGGCCCGGCGGTCGGCGTTCGCGTCCTGATCACGGGCGACCGCAACATCTCGGGCGACAAGATCACCTCGTTCATCGACGAGCAGTACGTGCTGCCGCTCCGCGACATCGCCGACTACCGAACGGCCGGCATCCTCGCGAAGGACGTGCCGGTGGATCTCCCGCCGGGCCGCGTGCTGTTCGGCGCGGGGGGAACCGAGGCGCAGCTCGCCGTGCTCGTGCGCGACACGAGCGGCGAGGCGCAGACGACCGCCCTGCGGCGGATCGTCGAGCAGGTCCGCGACCACTTCGACCAGTTCCCGCAGCTCGCGTCGCTCCCCAGGCCCTTCCGGGTCGACCCGCTGCCGAGCCACTTCGCGCTGACGGCGGCCTACGAGCTGCCGCTCGGCGAGTCGGGCCCCGCCGAGGGCCCGGTCGTCGCCGTGGGCGGCGACCAGCTCTCACGCTTCACGATCGACTGGCCCGCCGAGGGCGGTTTCGTCGTGACCGGCGGCCGCAAGTCGGGCCGTTCCTCGGCGCTCGCGGCCATCGTGCACCAGCTGGCGTGGCAGAAGGCGCCGCTCCTCGTCGTCGCCGGACGCGAGTCGATCCTCACCGAGGTGGCGAGCGGGCACGGCATCCCGGTCGTCGCGGCCGGCGACACCGGACCGACCGAGCTCGAGCAGCTGATCGACGGGGTGGGGGAGTTCGTGTCGATCGTCGTCGACGACGCCGAGCAGTTCAAGAACGCGCCCATCGAACACGCCCTCACGGGCGTGAAGCACCGGGCGGCCTTCATCGTCTCGGCGGACTCGGAGTCGATCTCGACGCTCTTCGGCGGACCCATCGTCGAGGCGAAGCGGTCTCGTCGTGCCCTCGTGCTGCGGCCCGAATCCGCAGTCATGGGCACGCAGGCGGTCGGCACGCCGATCCCGAAGTTCATGCTCGGGCGCGGCACGCCGGGCTCGGCGGTGCTCACGACGGCGGCCGGGTGGATGCCCGTTCGGGTGCCCGACATCCGTCAGTGAACCAGGTCGCACGCCGCACGTAGACTGGGCCCGGCCTGCATGTCGATGAAGGGGATGATTCCGTGGCTTCTGCCCGTTGCGTCTATTGCGACGCCACGCTGCAGCCCAACAGCATGTACTGCGTCGAGTGCGGCCAGTTGATTCCGCAGCAGCCGCTGCGACCGCCGATCCCGGCGCAGTTCGTGCCCGCACGCGAGACCCAGGCGACCCGAGCGGATGCCCCGGTCGAGGCGAGAGCGGCAGCGGTCGAGCCGGTGCCGCTGCCCCGCACCCTGCCGTGGCAGCAGCCCGGCGCCCGGGTGGAGCAGGCCCCGCCGACGAGCGCTGCCTCGAACGCACCCGCCGAGACCGCACCGATCGAGCGGGTCGAGCTCGAGTTCTCGACGGGCCAGCGCGTCGTCGTCGCCGACAACGCCGTCATCGGCCGCAAGCCCGCCGACACCGCCCTCGCGATGGGCGCCCGCGCGGTCGAAGTGCGCGATGACACCCGCTCGGTCTCTCGCGTGCACCTGTTCCTCGAGGTCGTCGACGGCGTCGTGCTCATCGGCGACGCGGGCAGCGCGAACGGCTCACGTCTCGAACGGAACGGGTCGGTGATCCCGCTCGAAGGCGCCGGCACCCGCGTCCCGGCGCAACTCGGCGACACCGTCTGGCTCGGCGACCTGAGCTTCGTGATCCGACCGGCCTGACGACGGGTGCACGGGGAGTCCTCCCCATCCTCGATTCGCCGTCGACCCGGTAACGTGATGCTCGCGCCCGGCGAAGCGGACATCATGGTCCGCCCGGACGCCGACCACGCACCCTACGGAGGAAACCATGGCGGAGATCCGCGTCACATCCGACTCGCTCGCCGGCGTCGCAGGGCAGCTCTCGAGCGGCTCGCAGTCGATCGAGTCGCAGCTGTCGAACCTCAAGTCGCTCGTCGAGGGCCTCATCTCCGGAGACTGGCAGGGCAGCGCCTCGCAGAGCTTCAACGAGCTGTACTCGCAGTGGGACCAGGCCGGCCTGCAGCTGAAGGAGTCGCTCCAGGGCATCAGCGACCTGCTGAACCAGGCGGCGCTGTCGTACGAGGACAGCGAGAACGCCATCGCCAGCACGTTCAACGGCTGACATCCGAGAGCTCGGTGCCGGCGTGCGGTTCGCGCGCCGGCATCCGGCCACGAGCTAGGGGTCTCGCATGGTCTACTTCAAGGTTCGCGCCGACTCGCTGAGCGAGGTCGCGGCCCTGATCGGCACCGTCATCGCGACGTTCGACTCGAACCTCGCGACTGCCGACAACGTCGTGACTCGCATGGCGGGCACGACCTGGGTCGGCGAAGACGCGGAGAAGTTCGGTGAGAACTGGGGCACGTTCATGACGCTCGCCGCTCAGGTGCGTCTGGCTCTGACGGGGCTGCAGCACGGTCTCATCGCCGCCGACGGCTCGTACACGCGCACGGAGTCGGGCGTCGGTGGGAGCTTCCGCGGCGGACGCCAGGGTCTCGTCGCCGTGCGCGGCGCCGCCGGCGGCCTCGGCAAGCGCGTCGCGAGCGGCGAGGAGAAGGCCGAGGACATGGCCGAGTTCTTCGGACGCGACTACGCGGGAGACGACGAGGTCGAACGGTTCGGCGGCGGGATGCTCGGATCGCGCAAGGGCGGTCAGGTCACGGGCGGCGGCTCCGGAGACACCGACGGCGACGGCGACGACGACTCCATCGGCACCGGCGTGTTCCGCCTCGGCGCCGATGGCGAGCCGTTCGTCGCCGCCGAAGCGGATGCCGCATTCGAGGGCGCCGAGCCGAGCGCATCCGACGAAGGCCGTGTCGCAGTGGAGACGTCGGTTCCCGCCGACGTCGTGGACGGAGACGATCGTGGCTGAGCAGCAAGCCGATACCGCGGAGTTGCGCGCGCTCGCGCAGACGATGACCGAGCTCATGGGGTACTGCTCCGCGCTGAAGCAGGGCGCGAGCGGATTCGCCTACATGCTGCCCGCCGAATGGCAGGGGCCCGCGATGCAGGCCTTCCTCGGCTCCTTCTCCGCATGGGCAGTGGGCGCGACCGCGCTGGAACAGACCGCTGAGGCGCTGCAGAAGCAGGCGCAGGCCTCCTTCGACGCGTACTCCGCGACGATCGAGGACCTCGACTCCTCGTGGTCGAAGATCGAATCGAACCTCGGGTAGGCACTGATGGCGAACGTGAAACTGGACCCGGCGCGCCTCGTCCAAGACGGCGACGAGCTCTACCGCATCGCGCGGACCCTCGACAGCGCGGTCTCGACGCTCGTGTCGAGCCTCTCGGGCAGCTCGGGCATGGCGGGCGACGACAACGCCGCCGAGGAGTTCTGCCAGGGCAGCGACGGCTACGACGCGCTCGCCGGGCCGACGATCGACGGGGTGACCTCGTTCGGCAACGGCCTGCGCCTCGTCGACGCGGCGCTCTCGAACACGGCGCGTGCCTACGACGGCGCGCAGAAGCCCGGCGCAGGGCTCGACCCGGCGACCGCCTCGCCCGCTGAGGCGACGGCGACGATCGACGAGTCGAAGGCGAGCGTGCCGAGTGCGCTCGGGGCCGGCTGGCCCGGACCGCTCGGCGAGTTCCAGGAGCTGCTCGAATGGGGACTGGCGCAGATCGGCGTCGTCATCCCCACGGGTGACGAAGACAAGCTGCAGTCGGCCTCCGATGCGTGGGGTGCCTTCGGCGACAGCATCCAGTCGGCGCGTTCGCAGGTCGCGAGCAGCATGACGAACCTCAGCGCGATGACCCTTCCCCAACAGGGCAAGATGCTCTCGTGCCGCACGAGCCTCGCCACGGGACTCGACCGGATGCGCGAGAGCGCCGACGGCATGCAGCAGTGGATCTCCGACTTCCGCACGCAGTTGCGCAACATGCGCGAGGAGCTCGGCTGGTTCCTCAAGCAGATGGCCATCGAGATCGCGGCGGAGCTCGCGATCGGCGGCCTGCTCACGGTGGTCACCGCCGGACTCGGCGCACTCGCGACGGCGGCGAAGGTCGGCACGACCGTCATCCGCTGGTGCGTGAAGATCGCCAAGCTCATCGACCGGCTGAAGGACTTCCTCCGCGGAATCCGCGGCATCAAGGGCGCGCTCATCCGCGGCGGCCTCCGCGCGGCCAAGGAGGGCCTGCAGGCGGGCCTCGCGAGTGCGATCGCGACGACTTCGGTGAACGCGATGCGAGCCGACGAGAAGGGGTACACGCCGCAAGACGTGGGCAACGCCTTCATCTCGGCCTTCGCCGGCGGTGCCGCGGCATCTCCCGTCTCTCGCGTGCTCGGCGGCAGCGGCGGCCCCGGCGTGCGAGCCGGTACCCGGCAGGTCGCCGGAGAGACCGGCGCCGGCGCGGTCGACGGACTCGTCAGTTCGGCGGCCGAGTCCGCACTCACGGGCCAGGAGTTCAACCCCATCTCGGGCATGGTGCTCGGCGCGCTCCTCGGCGGCGGGCTCAGCGCCGGCGGTCGAGGCATCAACGCCGTGCGTCCCGGCAGCGGCTCGAACGCGACCGCGCCCGGCTCGGGCGTGAACACGCCGATCGACGGTCCGACACCGGGCGGCGGCGCAGGCTCGGGCTCGAACAACGCCGGCTCGGGCACGACGGTCGACACCGACTCCTCGGGCATCCCGACGCCGGGCACCGGCAGCGGCGGAAGCACCACGACCGGCGACGGCTCCGGGCCGGACACCTCGGTCGATGCCCCCACGACCGGCGGCGGCACTTCGGATGCCGGTGGCCCCGCCTCGCCTGACGTGAGCACCCCGTCCTCGCCCGACGCGAGCAGCCCCACCGGCCCCGACGCGAGCACGCCGTCGTCGCCCGACGCGAGCAGCCCCACCGGTCCCGACGCGAGTGCGCCGTCGTCGCCTGATGCGAGTGCGCCGGCTTCGCCTGATGCGAGTGCGCCGGAGTCGCCCGACGTGAGTGCGCCGGTGTCGCCCGATGCGAGTGCGCCGGCTTCGCCCGATGCGAGTGCACCGGCGTCGCCCGACGCGAGTGCACCGTCGTCGCCCGAGGCGAGTGCGCCGGCGTCGCCTGACGCGAGCGCACCGGCGTCGCCTGACGCGAGTGCACCGGCGTCGCCCGACGCGAGTGCACCGTCGTCGCCTGACGCGAGCGCACCGGCTTCGCCCGAGGCCACCGCACCTGCCGCCCCTGAGGCGGCGCCGACCAGCCAGCAGGACGTCCCGGTGGCAGCGGCGTCGGGCGCAAGCACGAGCACGAGCACGAGCCCGACGAGCTCGACCGACGCGGACGCCGACGCGCCCGCCTCGCAGACCCCCGACGCCGAGACGACGGCCGACCCCCAGTCGACGTCGCCCGAGGCGTCCGATTCGGAAGAGGGCGATGACGTCGCCGTCGAGGACGTGGCCGCCGTCGGCGGCGCCGCGGTCGCGGCGGGCGTCGCAGCCATGCTCGGCAAGCCCTCGTTCCTCCCGACGCACACGCCGGGCGGCGCCACGCCCGCCGCTCCGGCATCGCCCGCCAGCCCCGGTCCTGACGCCTCAACGCCGTCGACACACGGAGGCACCACCTCCGACGGGACTGCTCCCGCGGCACCCGGGTCCGGTGCCGGCGACGGCTCCGGCCAGGACGGCTCGAACGCAGAGGGCGCGAACGACGGCGACAAGCCCGACACGACGCATAACAACCGCACCGAACGCACGATCGACGAGATCGACCAGGCGCTCGCCGACATCAACCCGAACTACGACCCGTCCGACCCCGCGAACGGGTACGCGACCAACTGCGGCAACACCTCCTCGATCCTGA
>JAPSJT010000130.1 GCA_031178045.1 Agromyces sp. | reverse complement strand
GCGTCAGGCCGTGAGGGTGTCGACGACCGCGTCAATGTAGTCGTTCATCGAGGAGGGGCCGCCGAACATCCAGATGCCGTCGGGCAGGCGGTGCACCTTGCCGCTCTGCACGAACGGGAGCGACTGCCAGACGGCGTTGCCGGCGAGTTCGTTCGTGTACGGGTCCTGCTCGACGGAGGCGATGTAGAGGAACTCGACATCGCCGAGCGCCGTGAGGCCCTCGACGTCGGTCGACGCGAGGCCGTAGTCGGCGTCGCCCTCGCCGGTCCAGGCGTTCACGAGGCCGAGCTGCTCGGTGACATCCGACAGCAGCGAGCCCTTCGCGAAGGGCCGCACGGAGACCTGCCCGCCGCTCGCCCATGCGTCGCTCATCGCGAACTCGGCGCCGGCGAGGCCCGCCGCCTCGATCGCCGCGGCACCGTCGGCGAGCTTCTGCTCGAACTCGCCGATGAGCGCGGTCGCCTCGGCCTCGCGGCCGGTCGCCGTCGCGATGCGCTCGAGATTCTGCTCCATCTGCCCGATGCCGTTCGAGGCGTCGGCTCCGCGCACGACGAGCACGGGGGCGAACTCCTCGATCTGCGAGATGGCCGACTCCGAGAGGTCGGTCGTCGTGACGACGAGGTCGGGCGCGAGGCCCGCGACCGCGTCGATCGACGGCTCGCCGCGCGTGCCCACGTCGGTGACCGTGTCGTCGAGCTCCTCGGACTTGACCCACGTGGTGTAGCCCTCGACGTCGGCGACGCCGACGGGCATGACGCCGAGCGCGACGAGGTTCTCCGCGGCGTTCCACTCGAGCGCCACGACGTCCTCCGCGGGGGCTGCGAGCTCGATGGTCTCGCCGCGGTCGTCGATGATGGAGATCGCGGCGCCGTCGGCCGCCTGGGCGGCGGTGTCCTCGGTCGTGCCGCAACCGCTGAGCAGCAGCGCGGATGCCGCGGCGAGGGCGGTGAGGGCGATGGTCGGCCGATTCACGGCAGCTCTTCTCATGGTGTCCTTCGGTCGGCGCGCAGGCATGGTCGTCCCGCGCGGGTGGGGGTGGTGCAGGAGCGTGCGCCTAGGCGACGGCGAGTCGGCCGGCGGGACGCCGGGTGTTGTAGCGCCCGATGGGGCAGGTCGTGATGCATCCGCGCTCGTCGACGTCGACCTCGACGCGGATGCCGTAGGCCGAACTCAGCACGTCGGTGACGAGCACCTCGGCGGGCGTCCCCGCGGCGCGGATGCGGCCGGCCTCGAGCAGCACGATGCGATCGGCGACGGCGGCGGCCTGATCGAGGTCGTGGAGGACGACGCCGATCGTGACACCGTGCTCGTCGGCGAGCTCGCGGATGAGATCGAGCAGTTCGACCTGGTAGCGCAGGTCGAGGTAGGTGGTGGGCTCGTCGAGCAGCAGCACGCCCGTGTCCTGCGCGAGGCACGATGCGAGCCACGCCCGCTGCAGCTGCCCGCCCGAGAGCTGGTCGACCGGCTGATCGGCGAGCACGGCGACGCCGGTCAGCTCCATCGCGCGCTGCACGATCTGCGCACCCGCCGCGTCGCCGGCGAGCCACCGCCCCCGGTGCGGGTGGCGGCCGAACTCGACGAGCTCTCGAACGGAGAGGCCGCCCGGCGTCGGGCGGCTCTGGGCGAGGAGGGTCACTCGGCGGGCGAACTCGCGGGCGCTGAGCCGCGCCGCGTCGATACCGCCCGTGGCGAGGTCGGCCGGCTCGAGGTCGTCGCCGCTCTCGCTCATGGTGCGGCCGGCGTCGGCGGCGAGCAGCACGCGGCCGGCGTCGGGCCGGTGCAGGCGGGCGAGCGCACGCAGCAGCGTCGACTTGCCGCTGCCGTTCGGGCCGACGAGCGCGGTGACCTTGCCCGGCTCGAGATGGATCTCCGCGCCGTGCACCACGGTGGCACCGTCATAGGAGAGCGTGAGGTCGAGACCGAGCATGGCTCCCACTATAGGTGAGGCTTACCTAACTGCCGCAACTCCCTGTCGTCGAATGTCAGTGGAACGCGAGGTCACCAGTTCGGCGGATGCCGGTGCCCACGCCGAATCCGTCGCTCGAGCTGGGCCGCGAGCGCGAAGAGCGCGGGCTCTCCGCCCGGTCGTCCGATCAGCTGGACCCCCATCGGAAGCCCCTCCTCGGTCTCGTCGACGGGAACGGTGATCGCGGGCAGTCCGGCGACGTTCACGAACGAGGTGTACGGCGTGTACGCGACCTGCTGCGCGAAGTTCCGCTCGCCGTCCTGCTGGTCGTACCAGCCGATCGGCCGCGGCGTCAGCGCGAGCGCCGGCGTCAGCACGGCGTCGAACGGAGCGAATCGGCGGATGACCCGCTCCTCGAACCCCGAGAGCCACGCCAGCGCCTCGGCGAGCTCCCGGGCCGGCACCGCACGACCGCGCTCGAGGAGCCAGCGGGTGAGCGGCTCGAGGAGCGCCTCGGCCTCACCGTCGACGGGGATCGTCGCGGCACCCGCCTGCCAGATGGTGCGGAACCTCGCCGGGTACTCGGGTTCTGGAGCGGGCGGGAGCACCTCGATCCCGTGACCGAGCCGCTCGAACGCGTCGATGGCACGGTCGAGCGCCGAGCGCGCTTCGGGTGCGAGCACGATCTCGACCGCCTCGTCCCATGGCGAGTCGGTCATCACGCCCAGCTGGAACCTGCCCTCCCCGCGGATCGCGGCGCCGAGGAACGGCCCATCGTCGCCGGGCGCCCGCAACGCGAAGCGGTGCGAGGCCGGGTATCCCCGCGGCGCGATCATGCCGTCGAGCAGGAGCGCCGCATCCGCGACGTTCCGGGCGATCGGCCCGGCGACGCCGAGACCGGCGAGGCTCGCGAGCCCGGAGCCCGCGGGGACGCGTCCGCGCGAGGGCTTCACGCCGACGAGGCCGCACGCCGCTGCGGGGATGCGGATGGACCCGCCACCGTCGGAGCCTGGTGCGAACGGCAGCATCCCGGATGCCACGGCCGCCGCCGCTCCGCCGCTCGAGCCGCCCGCCCCGAGGGTGGGGTTCCACGGGTTGCGGGTCGGCGGACCGGCGAGCCCCTCCGTGTAGGAGGGCAGTCCGAACTCCGGCGTGGCGGTCTTGCCGAGGCTCACCGCGCCCGCGTCGTCGATCGCCTGCACGAGCTCGTCGGAGTCGTCGGGGACGAAGTCGGTGAACGCACGCGAGCCGAACCGAGCCGGCACCCCGGCGCGGCGATGCAGGTCCTTGTCGGCGAGCGGAAGGCCCCAGAGCGGCGCCGCGGTCGGCACCTGCTGCTCGACGTGGCGGGCCCGGGCGAGCGCGGCCTCGCGGGTGACCGTCGCGAACGCGCCGATGCCGCCGTCGAGCCGCTCGATGCGACCGATGAAGTGCTCGGCGAGCTCGACCGGGGAGACCTCGCGACGCTGGAGCAACTGGTGGAGCTCGAGGGCCGTGTACTCGTGCAGCTCGGTCATCCCCCGAGCCTACGGGCGAGCGGCGCAGGGCGCGGCTATGGTGAGGGCATGCACGCGAGGCTGGCGGGGCGGAGCACACGGATCGCCGGATCGATCGTCGAGCACCCCCTCGCCTGGGGCGGCGGGTGGGCGCTGCTCGTCGGCGCGCTGCTGCTCGCCGGCGCCGTGCTGGAGTGGCCGTTCACGGTGATGACGGTGCTCCTGCTCCTGCTCATCGTGCCGAGCGCCGGGGCGACGATCATCGTGCTCATCGCCACGCCGCGGGACCATCTGCACGACCGCGGCTCGATCTTCGGCCACTTCTTCGTGCGCTACCTGACCCTCGTCGCGGCCTTCATCGCCTGGTCGGCATCGGTGGTGATCGGGGCGGCGATCTCGACGGCGATCCAGCTCGAGGCCGACGGCCGGGAGGACGAGATCGTCGAGACGGGGCTGACGATCATGGCCGCCCTCCTGCCGCTCATCGCGATCGTGCTGTGGGCGGCGTTCATCGTGCGCTGCGCGTGGTTCCTCGCGCGGATCCGCGGGTGGCGGGCGCAGCCGTCGCGGAGCGAGGTGCCCGATTCGCTGCTCGCCCGGCATCCCGAGTTCCGCCGCCTCGTGATCGCGCTCGCGAATCCCGGCCTGCTGCTGATCACGGGACTCGTCTCGAGCGCGGGGCTCATCGTGGCGGCCGAGTTCGAGCTCGTGCTCGCCGCCTGACGCCGCGCCGCGGCATCCGCTGGATCACCCGATCACTTGAGCGACTTCTGCAGCAGCACCGTGCCGAGCCATCGGTCGAACTTGAATCCGACCCGTCCCATGCGCCCGATCTCCGCGAATCCGAACTTCTCGTGCAGGGCGATCGAGGCCTCGGCGCCCTGATCGGCGATGACCGCGATCATCTCCTTCAGCCCGGCGGCCTTCGAGCGGGCGATGAGCTCGGCGAGCAGCGCGCGGCCGAGGCCCTTGCCCGCCGCGGCGGGCCCGAGGTAGATGGAGTTCTCGACGGTGTAGCGATAGGCGCGCTTCTGCTTCCACGGCGCGACGAGGGCGTAGCCGAGCAGCTGGCCCGAGGGCGACTCGGCGACGAGGAACGGCATGCCGAGCTTCTGGAGGTAGGCGAACTTCGCCTTCCACTCGCGCAGGGTCATGGCGTCCTCGTCGAAGGTGACGGTCGAGTTCGCGACGTAGTGGTTGTAGATCTCGCGCACCGCGGGCATGTCCGCGAGCCGCGCGTCGCGGATCGCATAGTCGAAGGGCGCCTCGCCCGGCTCGCGCTTGCGCAGGTGCGGAGGCAGTACCCGCCGCTCCTGGTATTCCTCCTCGAGCATTGCGACAGACTACCGCCGTCTCATCTCCGCCGGATGTCGCGGCGGACGCCCGGCGCCGCCGTTCGTGAGGCCCGCCCGGACGGCGCGTTCACTCGGGCAGGCTCCAGTCGACCGGTTCGCCGCCCTGCGCGACGAGCAGCTCATTGGCCCGGCTGAACGGCCGGGAGCCGAAGAACCCCCGCGAGGCCGAGAGCGGGCTCGGATGCGCCGATTCGATGACGGGCGTCGCTCCGAGCAGCGGCTTCAGGTTCTGCGCGTCACGGCCCCAGAGGATCGCGACGAGCGGCGTGCCGCGCGCCACGAGCGTGCGGATGGCGTGGTCGGTGACCTCCTCCCAACCCTTTCCGCGATGCGAGGCGGGAGCACCGGGCCGAACGGTGAGCACCCGGTTCAGGAGCATGATGCCGTTCGAGCCCCACGTGGTGAGGTCGCCGTGCGCCGGCGGGGTGATGCCGAGGTCGTCGGCGAGCTCGCGGTAGATGTTCGCGAGGCTCCTCGGCACGGGACGGACGTGCGGGTCGACCGCGAACGAGAGGCCGATCGGATGCCCCGGGGTCGGGTAGGGGTCCTGGCCGACGATGAGCACACGCACCTGCTCGAGGGGCGCGCCGAACGCCCGGAGCACGCGGTCGCCGCTCGGCAGGTACCCGCGGCCCGCCGCCGTCTCGGCTCGGAGGAACTCGCCCAGCTCGGCGATGCGCGGCCCGACGGGGGCGAGCGCCGCGGCCCAGCCGCGATCGATGAGCCCGGCCTCGGCGAGCTCGCCGAGGGACCTCGCGGGCACGCTCAGCCGCCGATCGTGCCGACGAGCACGCCCGACTCCGCGGGAAGGACCCGCCAGACGCTCCCGGCGCCCTCGACCCGCAGGCCGCCCTCACCGACGATCAGCACGGTGTGCTCGTCGATGCCCAGGCCGCCCTCGACGATCGCCGCCTCGACCGCCGCGACGAGCCGGGAGAGCGTTCCCCACTGGGCCACGTGCACGTCGATCGCGACGTCGACGAGGCCGATGCCCGGAGCGACGGTGAGTTCGTCGAGCTCTTCTCCGGCGTCCTCGGGAGCCACTGCGACGCCGCCGATGCGCCAGCCGCCGACGAGGGCGCGCTCCGCCGCGATCACCGCGCCGGCCGAGAAGCCGAGGTAGGGCACGCCCGCGGCGACCTGGCGCCGGAGCTCGCCGAAGTGCGGTTCGACGAGGTCGCGGTACCGGGGGGTGAGCCCGCCGCCGATGACGATGCCGTCGACGTCCGCGAACGCCGCCGCCGGGATCTCGCCATCGCGGCCGACGGCGGTCACGTGCGCCTCGAACCCGCCGGCGGCGGACGCCGCCTCGACGAGCTTCGCGGCGTGTTCGCGCTCGTCGCCGTCGCCCACCGCGACGACCGCGACTCGCGGCACCTCGCGCCCGGCCGATGCGGCTCGCGCCGCTGCTTCACGGAGGAACCCGGCGTACACCACGCCGTCGGGAGCATCCTGCCAGCCGCCGCCGACGAGGTGCACGCTCACGCGGCGCCCTCGACGACCGTGACGGGAGGAAGCGCCGACCACGGGAAGACGATCCAGTCGTCGGTCTTGCGGTAGTCGAAGTCGGGCGCGAGCACGGTGTGCGACTTGGTGTAGAGCGTGGCGGTGCGCACGTCGGCGCCCTCGTCGCCGAGCAGCGCGACGACCTTCGCGAGGGTGCGGCCCGAGTCCGAGACGTCGTCGACGAGCAGCACGCGCTTGCCGCCGAGCGCCGGCGCGTCGAGCATCGGGGGGTGCAGCACCGGCTCGGGAAGCCGCTCGTCGATGCCCGTGTAGAACTCGACGTTGATCGAGCCGCACGCCTTGGTGCCGAGGGCGTAGGAGATCGCACCCGCGAGCAGGAGCCCGCCGCGGGCGATCGCGATCACGACGTCGGGCTGGAATCCCGAGCGCAGCACGTCGCCCGCGAGCGAGCGCGCCGCCTCACCGAACTCCTGCCAGCCGAGGATCTCGCGCCGGATTCCGTCAACGCCGGCCGCAGCGTCGTTCGCATCGAAAGTCATCCTTCAAGGGTAACGGCGACGTGGTGCCGCGCCGCGGTGTCCCGGTCGGACGGAGCCGTCAGGAGATGCTCGCGGTGCCCGCGATCCTCGTGCGACCCACCGACGTGGGGCCAGGCGTCAACGGCGGCGAGGTCACGGACCGTCCTCGCGCACCGCGAGCGGCCCCTTCGCCAGCCGATACGGTGCCGCCTGGGCGACGGGCTTCACGACGATGAGGTCGAGATCGACGTGCCGGGGCTTCAGCACGGCGTCGGCGATGACCGCGGCGATGTC
>JAPSJT010000320.1 GCA_031178045.1 Agromyces sp. | reverse complement strand
TCGGCGAGGAACGCGCGGGCGCGTCTCGTGCCGATCGTGCTGAACCAGACCATGAGCCAGCCGCCTCGGATGCGGGCGGGGATCGGGCTCGTCGGCCACCTGAGCGTCGCGCGCCGCTGGGCGGACATGAACGTGAAGCGCTCGACCTCCGCGCCGAGGGCGCTCAACTGCTCCTCGAGGTTCCAGGCCACGCCGGCCACGCCCGTGCCGGGGCCGATGTGGGGGACGATCTGCACGATGCGGGTCATGTGGTCGGTTCCCGGGTCGGTACCGCTGTCGTCGTGGGCGCGGGAGTCGCCCGCTCCTGGGTACGGTATCGGGCCTCGACCCGCATCGGCCCGAGGCGGTACAGCGCCGCCCGCCGGCGCGCGTCGCGGCCCCGTTGGCCGGGCAGCACCGTCGCGCGGGTCATCGCACCGAGCCACTGCGCGAAGCGGGCCGACTGCCACCCGGACGCGCCGAAGTGCTTGCGCAGGTACCGCTCCTGGGACGCGTGGAAGTGCGCCTCGCGACGAGTCATGTCGTCGCTCGTCGCCGCACCGGTGTGCCGGGCACGCACCTCGGGCACGGCGGCGTGCCGCCAGCCGAGCCGGTGCGCGCGGTACGCCCAGTCCGTCTCCTCGGCATAGAGGAAGAATCGCTCGTCGAACGGACCGACCTGTTCGAGCGCCTCGGCGCGCAGCATCAGCACGGAGCCGATGACGAAGCCCGGACCGCGTCGCAGCCGGCCCAGGCCGAGCGCCTCGAGCCATGTGCCGCTCGGCGAGGGGTAGGGCCACTCGACGCGCGCCGCCACGTCGTCGTCGCCGACCTGCGCGGGGCCGACGCTCGCGAGGTCGGGTCGGTCACGCAGCGCGCGGTGCAGCACGCGGACGTCGTCGACCGTCACGACCGCGTCGGGGTTCAGGAGCAGCACGTCGGCGCCCGGGCGCAGCCGGTCGGCGAGCGCGGCGTTCACGCCCGCCGCGAAGCCGCCGTTCCGTCCCGGATCGAGCGAGCGCACCCCGAGCTCGGCGCAGAGCGCGGCGATCTCGGGCATGGAGGAATTGTCGACGACGGTCACCGGCAACGTCGCGATCGGTTCGAGGGCGCGACGCAGCAGCTCGGGTGACCGGTACGCGACCACCACGACCTCGACGTCGCGTGCGCGTTCCGCCGAGACGGCAGGTGCCTCGTGTCGCACGGAGCGATACAGCTCGAGGTAGGCGCGACCGACCGCATCCCAACTGCACGCCGCGGCGCGCGAGAATCCGCTCGTCCGCAGCTCCGCGGCACGGGGGCCGCCCGCCTCGAGCAGCGCCGCGGCGAGCGCTGCCGCGTCGCCCGCCGGCACGACGATTCCGGCGTCGCCCACCACGTCGGGAAGGGCGCCGGCGTCGCTCGAGACGACCGGCACACCGCACGCCATCGCCTCGACGGCGACGCGACCGAACTGCTCGGTCCAACGCTTGGTGGGCACCGACGGCACGGCGAGCACGTCGAGCGTGCGGTAGAACCCCACGACCTCGTCGGGTGGGACCGGACCGACGAACTCGATCCGGTCGGCCAGCCCGGCCGCGCTCGCC
>JAPSJT010000319.1 GCA_031178045.1 Agromyces sp. | reverse complement strand
GCGCCCCCGATCAGCCGAGCGTCTCGAGCGCCTGCACGAGGTCCTGGTGCAGGTCGTCGACGTGCTCGAGTCCGACCGAGAGGCGCACGAGGCCCTCGGGGATCGTCGGCTGTTCGCTCGGCCAGCGCCGCCGCCGCTCGAACGTCGACTCGACCCCGCCGAGGCTCGTCGCGTGCACCCACAGGCGCGTGCGTTGCACGAGGGCGTCCGCGGCATCCGCCCCACCCCTGACGACGATCGAGACGATGGCCCCGAAGCCCGGGTAGCGCACCTCGTCGAGCGCCGGGTGGTCGGCGAGTCGGCGCACGAGCTCCCGCGCGTTCGACTGTGCGCGCTCGAGTCGCACGGGCAGCGTGCGGAGCCCTCGGAGGGCGAGGAACGTCTCGAGCGGTGCCGGGATGGCGCCGAAGAGCGAGCGCCGCTTCACGAGCGCGTCGACGTGCTCGTCGGAGGCCGCGACCACGGCGCCCATGAGCACGTCGCTGTGCCCCGAGATGTACTTCGTCGCCGAGTGCACGACGAGGTCGGCGCCGTGCTCGATCGGACGCTGGAGGATCGGCGTGGCGAACGTGTTGTCGACGGCGACGAGCGCACCGTTCGCGTGCGCCGCGGCGACGATCGCGGGGATGTCGGCGACCTCGAGTGCCGGATTCGTGGGCGACTCGAACCAGACGAGCGCCGCGCCCTCGCTCGCAGTAGCCACCGCGGCGGTGTCGGTGATGTCGACGTACACCGCCTGCACGAGGCCCTTGGACTCGAGCTCGGCGAGCAGTGCCACGGTGCCCGTGTACGAGTGGCGCGGCGCGACGACCGTGCCGCCGGGCTCGACGAGGTCGAGCACCGCCGCGATCGCCGCGATGCCCGAGGCGAAGGCGACGCATCGCGCGCCCTCGAGCGCGCCGAGCGTCTCTTCGAACGCGGTCCACGAGGGGTTGCCGTAGCGCCCGTATTCGAGCTCGCCGCCTGCGACGTACGTGGACGTGAGGTGCACGGGCACGCTCATCGGCTGGTCGGGCTCATGGGGCGGACGCCCGGCGATGATGACGGTCGTCTCGGGGTGGAATGCCGAGGCGCCTCGGGATGCGTCGTGCACGGTCGTACCTCCGGGGGCAGGAGAGCGGATGCCGCGGGCGCAGCCGCGACCATGGCCAGCGTATCCCGACGGGGGTGCGTACGTTTCGGCCCGCGAGTATCATATGTGAAAGCGTCATTCATATATGAAAGTGGGCCGAACATGTCGGAACTCGTCGAGCGCGGCGCTGCGCGCACCAGGTGGATCCGGTCGCGGATGCCGCTGCTCGCCGCCACCCGCACGGACTTCGCCGAACGACGGCCGCTCGCCGGCCGCCGGCTCGGCATGTCGCTCCACGTCGAGCCCAAGACGGCGGTGCTGCTCGAGGTGCTCGCGGCCGGCGGCGCCGAGATCGTGGCGACGGGCAACCACGGTTCGACGCAAGACGACGTCGTCGCGTTCCTGCGCGCGTCGGGCATGACCGTGCTCGGTCGGCGCGACGACACGATCGAGCAGCACGAGGCGAACGTCGCCGCAGTCGTCGACGCCCGTCCCGACCT
>JAPSJT010000129.1 GCA_031178045.1 Agromyces sp. | reverse complement strand
GCCGCGCGCTCGCGATCGGACCGGCAAGCGCCGTCCGGATCTCACGTCGCAGCTGCGCTTCATCGCGTAACGCCGTCGCGAGGTCTCGGAGGCTTCCGGCGAGCGGCGCGCCCGACTCAGCCGCGACCCGCCAGGCCGCCGCGAGCACCCCCCACTCGACGGACGCGGCCGGCTCGACCGAGCGGGCCGTCTCGATGGCCGCGGCGACGGGCTCGCCATCGGCGGCGGCAGAGCTCGCCGCATCGAGCACCGAGGCATTCGACGCGGCACACGGGTCTTCCGCGACGTCGGGCCCGGCGGCGTCCGTTGCGCGATCTCCGAGATGCGCCCATGCGACGGCCGCGGGAACGCCGGCCGAGAGGAGCACGGCGAGGCGCTCGACGATGACGGCGATCGCGTCCACTCCCGCGGCCGGGTCGCGCCGGAAGCGGAGTCGTGCGATGCGCGTCGCGAGCGGGACGTGGACTCGCGGAGCTCGCCCCATCACGCCACCTCGACGGCGAGTCGATCGTCGCGGAGCTCGAAGCGGCCGATCTGCGCGAGGCGTCGGCGGCCGCCGACGCGGTCGAGGTGCAGCACGAGGTCGAACGCACTCACCGTCTGTCGGGCGACGGCGTCGGGAGTGAGACCGGCGGTCGCACCGAGGGCCTCGAGCCGGGCAGGCACGTCGGCGAGCGAGTTGGCATGCAGCGTGCCCGCGCCGCCGTCGTGACCGGTGTTGAGGGCGGCGAGCAGCTCGCGCAGCTCGGCACCGCGGCATTCGCCCACGACGAGGCGATCGGGCCGCATGCGCAACGCCTCGCGGAGCAGGGCGTCGAGTCCGATGCGGCCCGTGCCCTCGAGATTGGCCTGTCGCGCCTCGAGCGAGACCACGTGGGGGTGGAGCACCGAGAGCTCTGCGACGTCTTCGATGAGCACGATGCGCTCGAGTGCGGGCGCTTCGCCGAGCAGTGCCGCGAGGAGAGTGGTCTTGCCGGTGCCGCCGGCTCCGGTGACGAGCAGATTGCGGCGTGCGACGACCGCGTCGCGAAGCAGGCGCTCCTGCTCGGGATCGAGCATGCCGGCTCCCGCAAGTTCGGAGAGCGCGAATCCCGCAGCACGTGGGATGCGAATGGAGAGGAGCGTGCCCGTCGTCGAGACGGGCGGGAGCACGGCGTGCACGCGGACTCCCCTGCCGAGCCGCACGTCGACGGCGGGCGTGGCCTCGTCGATATGGCGCCCGCCCCGGGCGATGAGACGCACCGCGAGCGCACGCACCTCGGCTTCGTCGGCACTCCACGACGACTCGAGCTCGGGGCCCGAACCTCGATCGATCCAGAGTCCGGAGGACCCGTTCACGAAGAGATCGGTGACCGGGCCTGATGAAGCGAAACCGGCGAGCGGGCCGAGCACCCCGAGGTCGGCCTCGATCGCGCGCCCGTCATCGATGGGGACCGTCGGCGCGGCGGCCGGAGCTTCGGACGGCAGCGCGTGGGCACCCACCGCGGGCGAGCGTCGGGCCGCGGCCGACGGCGGGCGCCAGTCGCTCGGAGCCGGTTGCCACGACGGGCTCGCGACGAAGGGGGTGTACATGCCGATGAACCTAGGCCGGCCTGCCGGGCCGGCTGCGTCCGATCGTTCGGGCGGATGGAAAGAGCCTCCTCCACGCCGTTGTGGAGGAGGAATCGACCCGGTCGCGCTCTCGGAGGAACGCCCGTTAACGTAAGGGGGCGGCACCCATTGGGGGGAACAGGTGCCGCCTCGGCAGCGCAGAGATTGGGGGGAATCACCAGCGCTGCAGGCCACGAAACGAGTGTTCGGGCGGTACTCAGTGTACGTCGTGAGAACCGATGCGCAAGCATTTTCTGTCCTCATTTGTGCGGACACTCAGTTTTCTCTGCGCAACGGCACAGTGGCGGCCTCCCGAGGCGCTCGGAAGCGCGGCCGACCGAGCGTGACGCACCCGTTACGAGGGCCGCACGAGCGCGAGGTAGTGTGCTGGGTGGGGCAGGCGACCCAACCGATGAACGTATTCGCGAAGGAGCGACCGGACAACCATGACCGTTCAGATCGATCACGCACTCGAGGAGATCAGGCGCTTCCGCCCGAGCCCCGAATTCGCCGCCCAAGCCGTCGCCGACGAGCGCCTCTACGAAGCCGCTGCCGCCGACCGGCTCGGCTTCTGGGCCGACCAGGCCCGCGAACTCCTGCAGTGGGAGAAGCCGTTCACCCGCACCCTCGACTGGTCCAACCCGCCGTTCGCCAAGTGGTTCGACGACGGCGAGCTCAACGTCGCCGTGAACTGCCTCGATCGCCATGTCGCCGCCGGCAACGGCGACCGCGTCGCCCTCCATTGGGAGGGCGAGCCCGGTGATTCACGCGACATCACCTACGCCGAGCTCACCGACGAGGTGAAGCGCGCCGCCAACGTGCTCGAGGGCCTCGGCGTCGGCGAGGGAGACCGAGTCGCCATCTACCTGCCGATGATCCCCGAGGCGGTCGTATCGATGCTCGCCGTCGCGCGCATCGGCGCCGTGCACTCGGTCGTCTTCGGCGGCTTCAGCGCCGACAGCCTCGCCTCGCGCATCGACGATGCCGAGGCATCCCTCGTCATCACCGCCGATGGCGGGTACCGCAAGGGCAAGGTGTTCCCGCTGAAGCCCGTCGTCGACGAGGCGCTCGGCAAGACCGAGAAGGGCACCGTGCAGAACGTGCTCGTCGTGCGTCGTGGCGAGAACGAGATCGCCTGGGACGACGCACGCGACCAGTGGTGGCACGAGACCGTCTCGGCCGCCCAGGCGGAGCACACGGCCCGTGGCTTCGGCGCGGAGCATCCGCTGTTCATCCTCTACACCTCGGGCACGACCGGCAAGCCCAAGGGCATCCTGCACACGAGCGGCGGATACCTCACGCAGGCCGCCTTCACCCACAAGAACGTGTTCGACCTGCACCCCGAGACCGACGTGTACTGGTGCACCGCAGACGTGGGCTGGGTCACCGGGCACTCCTACGTCGTCTACGGCCCGCTCGCCAACGGCGCGACGCAGGTGCTGTACGAGGGCACGCCCGACACCCCCCACCCCGGACGCTGGTGGGAGATCGTCGAGAAGTACAAGGTCTCGATCCTCTACACGGCGCCGACGGCCATCCGCTCGTTCATGAAGCTCGGTCGCCGGATCCCGCAGGAGTTCAACCTGCGCTCACTGCGCCTGCTGGGCTCCGTGGGCGAACCCATCAACCCCGAGGCGTGGATCTGGTACCGCCACGTCATCGGCGGCGGGTCCATCCCCGTCGTCGACACGTGGTGGCAAACCGAGACCGGCGCGATCATGATCTCCGCCCTTCCCGGCGTCACCGACCTGAAGCCGGGCAGCGCGCAGGTGCCCATCCCCGGCATCTCGATCGACATCCTGAGCGACGACGGCACGCCCGTCGAGGGCGAGGGCGGCGGGCTGCTCGTCGTCACCGAGCCCTGGCCGTCGATGCTGCGCGGCATCTGGGGCGACCCCGAGCGGTTCAAGGAGACGTACTGGGAGAAGTTCGGTGACAAGTACTTCGCCGGCGACGGTGCACGGCGCGACGAAGACGGAGACATCTGGCTGCTCGGACGCGTCGACGACGTCATGAACGTATCGGGCCACCGGCTCTCGACCGCCGAGATCGAGTCCTCGCTCGTCGCCCACCCGTGGACGGCGGAGGCCGCGGTCGTCGGGGCCTCCGACGAGACGACCGGGCAGGCGGTCGTCGCGTTCGTGATCCTCAAGGCGAGCCAGGCGGAGCAGGTGACGGATGTCGCGGAGGCCGCCGACGAGCTGCGCAGGCACGTCGCCGCCCAGATCGGGGCGATCGCGCGCCCGCGTCAGGTGTTCATCGTCAACGAGCTGCCCAAGACGCGCTCGGGCAAGATCATGCGGCGCCTGCTGCGCGATCTCGCCGAGGGCCGCGAGGTCGGCGACACGACGACCCTCGCCGACACGTCGATCATGCAGGTGATCAGCGCGCAGGTGCGCTGAACGCGCTGCAGAGCGACGGATGCCGCGACGGGAGCGATCCCGCCGCGGCATCCGTCGTCTCGGAGCCTCGGGGTACTACGCGAACTCGACGATGAGCTCGAGCTCGACGGGCGCGTCGAGCGGCAGCACGGCGACGCCCACGGCCGAGCGGGCGTGGCGGCCGGCCTCACCGAAGAGCTCGCCGAGCAGCTCGGAGGCGCCGTTGATCACGCCGGGCTGGCCGGTGAACGCCGGATCGGATGCCACGAAGCCGACGAGCTTCACGACGCGGGTGACCCGGTCGAGCGAGCCGAGCTCGGCGCGCACGGCCGCGAGCGCGTTGAGCGCGCACGTGCGGGCATACCCCTTCGCGTCATCGGCGGAGACGAGACCGGCACCGTCGCCGACCTTGCCGGTCGCCGGCAGCGTGCCCGCCACGAACGGCAGCTGACCCGATGTGTAGACATAGGAACCGGTCACGACCGCGGGCACGTACGCCGCGACGGGCGGCGCGACCTCGGGCAGCTCGATGCCGAGCTCGGCGAGGCGCGACTCGACCGCCATCAGGCGTCGCCCTCGAACTGCTTCGCGGCCTGTGCGGCGGCCGCGGTGCCGGCGGATGCCGCCGCGGAGCTCTCCCCGCCGACGGGGCGCTTGAGGTACGCGACGAGCCCGCCTTCGGGCCCCTGCACGATTTGCACGAGCTCCCAGCCCTCGGATCCCCAGTTGTTGAGGATGGCCGCGGTGTTGTGGATGAGCAGCGGGGTGGTGATGTACTCCCAGGCCGGCATGCGAGGTCCTCGTCTCTGATGTGCTGATGATCGGTGGCGGATGTGCGGTGATCGATGCGCAATCGGAAGCCCGATCCGACCGGAACGGCGTGTCGGAACCGATTCCGGCGCACGCATCCCTTAGCGGGTTTTGTCAGCCTTCTCCGTTAAGCTCCACTATATGTCTGCCCAAAAACGTACGATGAGCGACGTCGGCGCCGGTGTCCTCGGTTTCGTCGGCATGAGTGCTCTCGCCGGCGTGCTCGTCACCGCGGCGGTGACCCCCGCGCTCGCCGTCACCGGCATGGCCGCGAACAACGGCATCTCGATGTTCGAGAACCTGCCGGGCTACCTCGACATCAACGACCTCTCCGAGAAGACCGACATCTACGCGACGCAGCCCGACGGCACGCCGGCGCTGCTCGCCTCCTTCTTCGAGGAGAACCGCGAAGAGGTCGAGTGGGACGCGATCAGCCAGTACGTGAAGGACGCCGCGATCGCCGGTGAGGATCCCCGGTTCTACGAGCACGGCGGCATCGACATCCAGGGCACGCTGCGTGCGGCCCTGAACGAGTACGTCATCGGCGGCGCGACGCAGGGCGGCTCCTCGATCACGCAGCAGTACGTGAAGAACGTGCTCATCAACAACGGCATCAAGGAAGCGACCACCGAGGAGGAGAAGGAAGCCGCCTACGACGCGGCGACCGAGACGACTCCCGAGCGCAAGCTGAAGGAGATGCGGTACGCGATCGCGCTCGAGAAGAAGTTCTCGAAAGACGAGATCCTGAAGGGCTACCTCAACATCGCGGCGTTCGGCGGCCGCGTGTACGGCATCGAGTCGGCGGCGCAGTACTACTTCGGCGGAAAGCACGCCTCGGAGCTCACCCTCCCCGAGGCGGCGAGCCTCATCGCGATCGTGAACCACCCCGAGAAGTTCCGGCTCGACTACCCCGAGAGCGAGACGAACGGCGTCAACTCGGTCAATGAGAAGGGCGAGCCGACGCCGTACGCCGCCAACAAGGAGCGGCGCGACTACATCCTCGAGCAGATGCTCAAGGAGAAGAAGATCACTCAGGAGGAGCACGACGCCGCGATCGCGACGCCGGTCGCTCCCGTGATCACCGAGCCGAGTACGGGCTGCCAGAGCGCGGCAGGAAGCGCGTTCTTCTGCGACTACGTCAAGAACATCATCCTCAACGAGTTCGACGATCCCAACACCGACGCCGACGAGGGTTCGCAGCTGCTTCGCGAAGGCGGACTGCAGATCTTCACGACGCTCGACCTCGAGCTTCAGAACCGGGCCGAGACGGCCATCGCCGAGAACGTACCGTTCGTCGACGACCGATTCAATGTCGGCTCGGTCGCCGTGACGGTGCAGCCAGGCACCGGCAAGGTCCTCGCGATGGCGCAGAACAAGAAGTACACGGAAGACCCCGATCTCGCGGCCACCGACCCCAGCTACACCTCGGTGAACTACAGCACGGACTTCAACTACGGCGGCTCGAGCGGTCTGCAGCCCGGGTCCACCTACAAGGTCTTCACGCTCGCCGAGTGGCTCAACCAAGGGCACTCGCTGACCGAGACGTTCAACGGATCGCGACGCGGCTTCAGCTCGTTCACCGACAGCTGCACCGGCAACTGGAGCGGAGAGCCGTACAACCCGCGCAACGATGACGGCCGCATCGCGAACAATGCCGTCAACGCGACGAAGTGGTCGGTGAACTCGAGCTTCATGGCCATGGCGCAGCAGCTCGACCTCTGCAAGATCAAGCAGACCGCGCAGGCGTTCGGCATCCACCGCGCCGACGGCGGCGAGTTGGCGATGAACCCCTCCGATGTGCTGGGTACTCAGGAGATCGCACCGGTCACGATGGCGGCGGCGTTCGCCGGCATCGCGAACAACGGCATGACGTGCACGCCGATCGCGATCGAGCGGATCGTCAAGGCCGACGGCACGGAGATGGCTCCACCGGCCTCGACGTGCACCCAGTCCGTGACGCCCGAGGTCGCGCACGCGATGGCCTACGCAATGCAGGAGACCTTCGACGGAGATGGCACCGCGGTGTCGTCGAACACCTATACGGGTGTGCCGCACATCGGCAAGACCGGAACGACCGACGGTGCGAAGGACACCTGGATGATCGGCGCGAGCACCAAGGCCGCGACGGCGGTCTGGGTGGGCAACGTCGTCGGTGACGCGAACCTGCGAAACCTCTGGTTCGACAGCGGCCAGGCTGCCACGGCGCGCCACCGCATCTGGCCGGCGATCATGGAGATCGCCGACAACAAGTACGGCGGCGACGAGTTCCCCGAGCCCGATGATTCGGCGTTCAAGCAGGTGCTCGTCGATGTGCCGCAGGT
>JAPSJT010000128.1 GCA_031178045.1 Agromyces sp. | reverse complement strand
AGCCGCGCTCGGCGAATGCCGCGAGCACCTCCCGGGTGACGACCGGCACGAGGTCGTCGATCATGAGCGCGATCGCCGAGCCGCCGAAGCCGCCGCCCGTCATGCGAGCGCCGATCGCGCCGTGCGCCTGGGCGGTCGAGACGGCGAGATCGAGCTCGGGGACCGAGATCTCGAAGTCGTCGCGCATCGAGACGTGCGAGGCGTCGAGCAGTGGCCCGATCGCACCGGGCCCCTGCTCGCGCAGGGTGCGCACCGTGTCGAGCACGCGCTGGTTCTCGCTGACGACGTGGCGAACGCGGCGGAACGTCTCGTCGTCGAGCAGCTCGGCGGCACGGTCGAGGTCTGACGTGCGCACATCGCGCAGCGAGTCGACGCCGAGCGCGCGGGCGCCCGCCTCGCACGAGGCGCGGCGTGCGGCGTACCCGCCCGTCGCGTGGGCGTGCTCGACCCGGGTGTCGACGACGAGCAGTGAGAGTCCGTCGGTCGAGAAGCCCAGGGGGATGACGTCGGCGTCGAGGCTGCGGCAGTCGAGGAACACCCCGGCGTCGGCCTCGGCGAGGAGCGATGCCGACTGGTCCATGATGCCCGTCGGTGCCCCGACGACCCGGTTCTCGGCGAGTTGGCCGACCTTCGCGAGCGTCGGCCGGTCGAAGCCGAGCCCCCAGTGCTCATCGAGGGCGAGTGCGACCGCGGACTCGATGGCCGCCGACGACGAGAGCCCGGCGCCGATGGGCACGGTGCTGGTGATGTAGAGGTCGACGCCGCGCACGTGCGCGAGGTCGGCGCCGAACCGGCCGAGCGCCCACGCGACGCCGAGCGGATACGCCGACCAGCCGTCGAGGGCGTCGGGCGCGAGCTCGTCGAGGTGGATCTGCACCGGCTCCGCGGCGAAGCTCGATGCGACGCGGATGACACGGTCGTCCCGATCGCCGAGCGCGACCGCGGTGCGCTGCTCGATCGCGAACGGGAACACGAAGCCGTCGTTGTAGTCGGTGTGCTCGCCGATGAGGTTCACCCGGCCCGGAGCCGACCAGGCTCCGATGGGCTTCCGCCCGAACCACTCGGCGAATCCATGCATCGCGTCGGCGATCTCGCTCATTCCGCCACCTCCGAGATCGCCCGGCGCAGCGCTTCGGCCGACGCCTCGGGTGTGACGTCCCCGATCCACGCACCCATCGCGGCTTCCGAGCCGGCGAGGTACTTGAGCTTGTCGGCGGCGCGCCGCGGGCTCGTGAGTTGCAGCATGAGCCGCACCTCGTCACGCCCCTCGTGCACGGGCGCCTGGTGCCACGCGGCGATGTACGGCGTCGGCGTGTCGTAGAGGCGGTCGATGCCGCGCAGCAGGCGCAGGTAGAGGGTCGCGAGCTCGTCGCGCTCCTCGAGCGTCGTCTCGGCGAAGTCGGGCACGTGCCGGTGGGGGAGCAGGTGCACCTCGATGGGCCAGCGGGCGGCGAACGGCACGAACGCCGTCCAGTGCTCCCCCGACAGCAGCACGCGCGGACCCCGCCGCTCGCGCTCGAGCAGGTCGGCGAAGAGCGTCGGCCCGTAGGCGCGGATGGACGCGAGCAGTCGCTCCGTGCGCGGCGTCACGTACGGGTACGAGTAGATCTGGCCGTGCGGATGCGGCAGCGTGACGCCGATCTCGCGTCCGCGATTCTCGAACGGGAACACCTGCTCGATGCCGGGCATCGCGCTGAGGGCCGCGGTGCGCTGCGCCCAGGCCTCGATGACGGTGCGCGCCCGGGAGACGCTCAGCGTGCCGAAGGAGCCCTCGTGCTCGGGGCTGAAGCACACCACCTCGCACCGCCCGACCGACGTGCGGGTGCGCTCGAGCCCGACTCGACGGAGCTCCGCGAGGGTCTCGGCGCTCGAGGCGTCGGGGTCGCCGAGTTCGGGGCCGAACGACGGCGAGCGGTTCTCGAACACCGCGACGTCGTAGCTGCTGGGGATCTCCGAGGGGTTCGTCGGGGTCTGCGGTGCGAGCGGGTCGGCGTCGGCGGGGGGCAGGAACACGCGGTTCTGGCGCGCTGCGGCGATCGAGATCCACTCGCCGGTGAGGGGGTCCTGGCGCATGTGCGCGTTCGCGGGCCGCGGGTCGAGCGCGCGTTCGTCGACGGCGCGCTCGGGCGGCAGCGACGTGTCGGCGTCGTCGAAGTAGATGAGTTCGCGTCCGTCGGCGAGTCGGGACGGGCGCACCGCGATGCGGGGGTCGGTCTGGAACACGCGGCCACGATACGCCACTTGCGAATCGCAAACAAGCGGGTTTCGTATTGCAAAGTACCCACGAGCCGCGCAGAATGCAGGCATGACGGATGCCGCCGCCCCGACGAACGCTCCCATCGACGCCCCCCGACGCCGTGAACTCGCCCTCGCGCTCGTCGCCGAGCGCGGCTTCGTGCGCGTCGCAGAGCTCAGCAGCGCCTTCGGCGTGACCACCGTCACCGCCCGGGCCGACCTCGATGCGCTCGAGCGGCAGGGCGTCATCCGTCGCGTGCACGGCGGCGCCGTCCCGGTGTCCTCGGCGCTCGAGGCAGAGCGCCCCGAGCGCGAACCGAGCTTCGAGGAGGCGCTCGCGGCATCCGTCGAACCGAAGCGTCGCATCGGCGAGCACGCCGCCTCGCTCGTGCGCAGCGGCCAGAGCATCATCCTCGACGTGGGCACGACGACCCTGCAGATCGCGCGAGCACTCCGTGCGAGGCACGACCTCGACGATCTCGTCGTCTTCACGAACGGACTCTCGGTCGCGCTCGAGCTCGAAGACGAGATCCCGCGGTTCACGGTCGTCGTGACGGGCGGCACCCTGCGCCCGAAGCAGCACTCGCTCGTGCACCCGCTCGCCGGGTCGATGCTCGACGAGGTGCACGTCGACCTCGCCTTCATCGGGTGCAACGGTATCGACCCCGTGCACGGCGTCACGAACGCGAACCTGCCCGAGGCGGCGGTGAAGTCGCTGATGCTCCGTGCCGCCGCGCGCGCCGTCGTCGTCGCCGACGGATCGAAGCTCGGCGAGGTGCATCTCGGACGCATCGCGCCGATCGACGCCTTCGACGCCCTCGTGACGGATGCCGCGGCGCCGCTGCCGCTCGTCGCCGAACTCGAGCAGGCGGGGCTCACGGTGCACCTCGCACGAGACCCTAAAGTGGATCCATGACCCTTCCCACGGGCGAGCAGTTCGTCCTCGAGACGTCGACGGCCAGCGGTGACCTCCGCGCGACCATCACGGCGGTGGCCGCCGGCATCCGAACGCTCAGCATCAACGACATCGATCTCGTTCCGCCGTACGCCGAAGACCAGCCCCCGCCCATGGGGGCCGGCATCGTCCTCGCGCCGTGGCCCAACCGCATCCGCGACGGACGCTGGAGTCACGACGGCGTCGACCACCAGCTCGCGATCACCGAGCCCGATCGCAACAACGCGATCCACGGGCTGCTCCGGTACACCGAGTACAGGCCGATCGCCCGCGAGCGCGACTCGGTCACGCTCTCGGCGACGATCTACCCGCAGCTCGGCTACCCGTACCTGCTCGGCACCGCCGTGCACTACGAGCTCGTCTCCGATGGTCTGAAGGTGACGCATTTCGTCGAGAACCTCGGCGGCGAGGCGGCGCCGGTCGCCATCGGCACGCACCCGTACCTGAAGATCGGCGGCGTCCCGACCGCCGACCTCACGCTGCGTCTTCCCGCCGCGAGCCACATCGAGGTCGACGACCGGCTGCTGCCGACCGGCGAGGTGCCCGTCGACGGCACGGAGTGGGACTTCCGAGAGGGCCGTCGAGTGGGCGATCTCGAGCTCGACGACGCGTTCGGCGAGCTCGCGAGCGACGGGGGCGAGGTCGTGCACACGCTCACGGCACCCGACGGTCGCCGCGTGTCCATGTGGGCCGACGACGTCTTCGACTACGTGCAGGTCTTCACCTCGCGCAGGTTCCCCGGCGAGGACGGCGACGTCGCGATCGCCGTCGAGCCGATGACGGCACCCGCCGAGGCGTTCAACTCCGGACGCGGCCTGCGCTGGCTCGATCCGGGCGACGAATGGCAGCTGTCCTGGGGCATCCGCTTCGAGGGCTTCACGGCCGACTAGGGCCGGCTTCCGGTCGCGCTCAGCCCGTCACGCACGATCCCGAATCGACGGGCGAGTCGAGCGCTGACGCGTCGGCGGCGAGCGGGGCGAGCGTCGACGCCGGGATCGCATAGCCGACGTTCGCGACCGACTCCGACTTCGCGAAGACGACTGCGCCGACGGCACCGTCGCCGGTGAGCACTGGGCCGCCCGAGTTGCCGTGATCGACGTCGGCAGCGAGCGTCGTGACCTCGCGCGTCGAGGTGCGCCCGCCCTCCTCGATCGTGATCGGGCCGACCGACATCACTCGGGCCGGTCGCAGCTCGAGCGGCCCGCCGAACGGGTAGCCGGCGACCGCGACGTCCGAGCCGGCCGGTGCCTCGGCGACCGCCAGCGGCGGTGCGGCGAGGCCGTCGACGGCGATGAGGGCGAGATCGTTCGCCGGGTCGAACGCGACGACCCGTCCCTCGACGGCGGCGAGGCCCGGAGCCTCGACGATGGGCTCGGTGACCCCCGCGACGACGTGCGCGTTCGTCACGATGCGGTCCTCGGCGACGACGAAGCCGCTGCCCGAGAGATTCGTGCCGCATTGGAAGGCGGTGCCGGTGATGCGCACGACGGATGCCGCGGCTCGCGCGAGATCGGCGTCGTCGACGCCGCCCGCCGGAAGCTCGGGCGCCTGCGTCGGACCGTCGAGCACCTCGACGAGCCACGGGATCGCGCCGCCGAGCGCGGCGGTGCGCAGCTCGGCCATGAGCGTGCGTGCGGGCGCCGGCGTGATGGCGTCGAGCGTCGTGAGCACCCGCGAGCCGGCGACGGCGGGCGAGAGCACCGGCACGCCCATCGCGGTCACGCCCGACGCGACGAGCGCCACGACGAACGCCGTGACGATGAGGTTGCCGATCGCGCCGAGCACACGGTCGACCACGCCGAGCTTCACGGCCCGTGCGCCGTGACGGAGCGCGCGACCGGCGACGGCGCCGAGCCACGCGCCCAGGGAGAGCAGCACGAGCGCGGTGCCGATCGCGGCGGGCGCCCGCCACTCGGGGGCGGGAACGAGGCCTGATACCCACGGCATCGCGAAGTAGGCGGCGATGCCGCCGAGGATGAGCCCGACGAGGCCGGCAGCGGTGCGGAGGAGCCCGGAACGATATCCATTGACGAGCGCGAGGACGAAGACGACGACGAGCAGCGCGTCGAGCAGGATGCTCCATCCCATGGGCGGCTCCGTTCACTCGAGCGGGCTGGTACCCACCAGCCTGCGGCATCCGACTCGGAGAGTGCTGCAAGACCCACCAAACGACGACCCGCGTGCCGGGCGCTCCTCGTGGGGAGTCGACAACCCGCGGGCACGCCGGATGGCCGTCGGTTATCGTCTGAGATGCCCGCGCCGCCGCGACGGGCTCCCCCCACACGACGAGGAGTGACGGATGCGCGTCGGCATGTTCCTGAACTACGCGGGAGGCTTCCGCGAGGTCGCCGACGAGGTCGCCGAACTCGAGCGCGCCGGTGTCGATCTCATCGTCGTGCCCGAGGCGTACTCGTTCGACGCGGTGAGCCAGCTCGGCTTCCTCGCCGCCCGCACCTCCAAGATCGCCCTCGCCTCGGGCATCCTCCAGCTCTACACGCGCACGCCGACGCTCACGGCGATGACCGCGGCCGGGCTCGACTACGTCTCGGGCGGCCGGTTCGAACTCGGCATCGGGGCATCCGGCCCCCAGGTGATCGAGGGCTTCCACGGCGTGCGCTACGACGCACCGCTCGGTCGCACTCGCGAGATCGTCGAGATCTGCCGCATGACGTGGCGGCGCGAACCCGTGGTGCACGACGGTCCGAGGTACCGCATCCCCCTCCCCGCGAGTGAGGGCACGGGGCTCGGCAAGCCGTTGAAGCTCATCAACCATCCGGTGCGCGAGCGCATCCCCATCACGATCGCCTCACTCGGTCCCAAGTCGGTCGAGCAGACCGCCGAGATCGCCGACGGATGGCTGCCGATGTTCTTCCACCCCGAGCGCGCCGCCGGCGTGTGGGGAGACGCGCTCGCCGCCGGCACCGCGAAGCGCTCACCCGAGCTCGGGCCGCTCGACGTGTTCGCGAGCCCGGCCCTCGCGATCGTCGAGCGAGCGGATGCCGCAGCTGCGGCCTTCGCGGCGGTGAAGCCGAATCTCGCGCTCTACGTCGGCGGAATGGGCGCCCGGGGCAAGAACTTCTACAACGACCTCATCGCGAGCTACGGCTTCGAGGCCGACGCCGCGCGGATCCAGGACCTCTATCTCGAAGGCCGGAGGGAGGAGGCGACCGCCGCCGTGCCCGACGAGCTCGTTCGAGCACTGTCGCTCATCGGCTCCGCCGCCGAGGTCGCCGAGCGCGTGGCGGCGTTCCGTGCCGCCGGGGTCACGACGTTCGCGGTGACGCCCGTCGCGCGCAGTTCCGCCGAGCGCGTCGCACTCATGTCGGGCTTCCGGGCGCTCGTCGGCTGACATCGGTTCGGCGGCCCACCCTGCGCTGCGGCGCCGAAGGGTCACCGCGCTCGCGGGTGATGCGCGGCCGGTTCGACGTCGCGAGCCCGCCAGGCCACGTACGCCCAGACCGCGAGTGCGAGCATCGGTCCCCAGAACCAGAGCGGCAGCACGAGGTTGAGCGTGATGGCATCGATCGGGGAGCCGGGGCTCGTGAACGAGTGGACGAGCATCGGCCCGGCCGAGATGCAGAGGACGCCGGCGGCCGCCGAACCCGGAATCGCCGCAGCTGCGACCGGTACGGACCGACCCCCGAGTCTCGGGAACCAGTGCGGGAACCTGCGGCCCCACGGGAGGATCAGCCCGAGCGTGAGGAGGCTCGCGGCGATCCCGCCAGATCCGAGCATCAACCCGGTGGCGAGCACCGCGGGCTCGAGCTCGGCGACGTCCGGGGCGAACAGCGGCCAGGGCGTGAGCCAGCTCGCTCGCGCGACGGCATAGGGGATCGGGCCGAGTGCGGCGAGTACCGTGATGCTGCGCCGGTGTGCGACGAGCCAGGACTCGATCGACGCCGACGATCCGCTCGTTCGCAGCGCCTCGACCG
>JAPSJT010000318.1 GCA_031178045.1 Agromyces sp. | reverse complement strand
CCGGTCTGCTCGGGCGAGGTCAGCATGCCGCCCGTGAAGAGCAGCGGCGCGGCGAGGAGGCCGATGCCGCCGAGACGCTGAAGGCCACTGGGACGTACGGCCCCGAGTTCGAGGGGCAGGCGAGCGGATGCTGCGGGGAGGGCCGGGCGGGTGGCGCTGTCGACGGCGTCGGCGCCGGACGGATCGGTCGTGGTGGAAACGAAGGGGTTCATGTTCGTGCCTTTCGGGCGGTTCTCGGTTGGTGTTCCCAGATTCGCGCTCGGTCGTCCCAGGCCGACAGGGATCGGAGTCCCGCGGGTGTCCCGGATCCGCGCCCGGGACACCACCACTCACGCGCGACCGAGCCCCGCGTCGCGTGCGCGAACGATCGCCTCGGCGCGGTCGGCGACCTGCAGCTTCGCGAAGATGTTCGACACGTTGTTGCGCACCGTCTTCGGCGACAGGAAGAGCGCCTGTGCGATCTGCGGGTTCGAGCGCCCGGCCGCGAGCAGCTCCAGCACTTCGCGTTCGCGCGCGGTGAGCTGCGGAAAGACCTCGGCGGCGGGCGCCGTCGCGGGGCCCGCCGCGAAGAACTCGGCGACCCGGCGCGCGATCGCGGCGCCGAACACGAGTTCGCCGCGCGCGACCGCACGGATCGCGTGCAGGATCTCGTGCTGGCTCGCGCCCTTCACGAGGTAGCCGCGAGCGCCGGCCCGCATGGCGGCGAAGACGGTCTCGTCGTCCTCCGACATCGTGAGCACCACGACGGCGAGGTGCGGATGCCGCGCCACGATGTCCCGGGTTGCCGCGATGCCATCGAGTCGGGGCATTTGCACGTCCATGACGACGACATCCGGTTCGCCATCGTCGACGGCCGCTTTCGCCTCCACGCCGTCGGCGGCCGTCGCGACGACCTCGACGCCGTGCATGGACTCGAGGAGCATCGAGAGGCCCTCCCGATATACGGGGTGGTCGTCGACGAGCACGACGCGGACAGGTTCCTCAGACATCGGCGGTGACCTCCGCGGGAGCGAATGACAGCGGCAGGGCGGCACGGATGACGGTGCCGCCGTCGCCCGCCGGGTCGACGTCGAGCGTGCCCCCGAGCTCGGCCGCGCGTTCGCGCAGGGAGCGGAGGCCCACCCCGCCCACGGCCGCAGCAGGGATGCCGATGCCGTCGTCGCGAACCTCCACGCGCAGCGTCCGCTCATCGGCTGCGAGGCGCACCTGTGCCGAGGTCGCGCCCGAGTGCCGGCGCACGTTCGTGAGCGCCTCTGAGACGATGCGGTACACCGCGACCTCCACGGCGGGAGGCAGCACGCGCGGCACCTCGCCGGAGACGTCGATTGCGAGCCCTGCTCCCGCGAGTCGTTCGCCTTGCTGTTCGAGGGCGCGCACGAGTCCGAGGTCGTCGAGTGCCGGCGGCCGAAGGTCGTGCACGATGCGGCGGATCTCGCCGATCACCTCGCTCTGGTCGTCGATCGCGGCGTCGAGCAGCGTGAGCGAACGCGCCGGGTCGAGTTCGGCGAGGTTCCGGGCCGTTTCGAGGCGCAGCTTGACGCCGGCGAGGAGCGGTCCGAGGCCGTCGTGCAGTTCGCGGCGCAG
>JAPSJT010000127.1 GCA_031178045.1 Agromyces sp. | reverse complement strand
TCAGCCAGCGGATGCTGACCGTCACGCTGCGCCAGCTCGAGCGCGACGGGATGGTGCGGCGCACGGTGCATCCGGTCGTGCCGCCGCGGGTCGACTACGAGCTCACCGAGCTGGGCCGATCGCTGCACGCGACGGTGCAGTCGCTCGTCGTCTGGACCGAGGCGCACCAGGCCGACATCGCCGAGGCTCGAGGCCGGTACGACGCCGCTGCCGAGGCCGTCCCAGCGGGTGCGGCCTCGGTAGGGGCGGCCGCGGGTCGCCAAGTGTGAGGCACGCTCCTCACCGCCACAAGGGGTTGAGGCTCCCTCGGCGGCTTGGAAGGGTGGGCCGTTCGTGAATGCAGAGAGGATCCACCATGCTCACACTCACCGAATCCGCCAGCACGGTCGTCAAGGCGATCGTCTCCCGTCGCGGCGAGCCCGAGGAGGCCGGCCTGCGCATCGAGGCCGAGAACGCGGATGCGACGCAGTTCTCCGTCGCGATCGTCCCCACCCCTGAGGCGACCGATGCCGTCGTCGAGCAGGAGGGCGCCCATGTCTTCCTCGGCGAGAAGGCCGCAGTGGCCCTCGGCGAGATGACGCTCGACGCCCGAGTCTCCGACGACGGACGCATCGCCTTCGACATCCTGCCGCAGCAGCACTGAGCGGATGCCGCCGCCGGCGCCCCCGCGTTCCAGCGACGCGGGGGCGCCGTGCTGCTCGCGGTGACGGAGCTGTGCCTCATCGTCAGGTTCGCCAGAGAGAATGGATGATGGAGAGGAGCGGGACGATGATGCGAGGTTGGCTATCCGGCGCGGTCGTGGCCGTGACCGTGGCGTTGACGCTCGGATCGTGCGCCTCCCCCGCCTACGACGCGGCCACCCGCGACGGCCTGCGACAGCATGTGCTGACGGTGGCCGAGGCGAGCGCCGCAGGCGACTGGCCGACCGCAGTCGCGGGGCTCGACGCGATGGCCGACGAGCTGTCGACAGCTCGCGACGAGGGACGGATCGGCGAGGAGCGCTTCGACACCATCAGGCTCGCCATGGAGGTTGTGCGGCAGGATCTCGACGACGCCATCGCCGCCGCCGCAGACGAAGCGGAGCGGCAGCGCCTCCTCGACGAGCAGGCCCGCCTGCAGGAGCAGATCGCACAACTGCAGGAGCAGCAGGACGACGGCAACGACGGCGGGAACGACGGACGCGACGGGAACGACGACGACAAGAAGGGCGACGACAAGAAGGGCGAAGGCGGCAAGAAAGACGACTGAGCGAACTCGCGAGGTCCCGCTACCGTCGATCGCGTCCCCTTGCCTAGGCGCCCCGCCGCGGGCGGTGTATGGTGCGGGCAAAGGCGCGACATGGTCCGGCACCAGCAGAGCTCTCCGACAGCACGACGCACGAGCGTCGTCTTCTGCGCCGCGGCCTGCATCACCGCCCTGCTGGGCGCCTGCACGCCGCCCTCGGCTGACGGCCCTGGATCCTCGGATTCCACCTCCACTGGCGCGAGCACCGACGCGGCGAGCGCAGACGTGGCCGGCCTCTTCGATGTCGGCGGCGGCCGCCGGATGTATCTCGAGTGCCGCGGAAGCGGGTCACCGCTCGTCGTGCTCGTCTCGGGTCAGCGGGCGTCCGCCCAGGACTGGATGGAAGTCGCCGAGGGCGTCGCCGGGCCGGCCGTGTTCGACGACGTCGCGACCCGCACCCGAGTGTGCGCATTCGACCGGCCGGGGACTCCCGTCGGCGAGAGTGTCAGCCGGAGCGACCCCGCTCTGATGCCGACGACGGCCGAGGCCGCCGTCGAAGACCTGCACGCGCTCCTGGCGGCGGCGGGAGAGATCGAGCCGTTCGTGCTCGTGGCGCACTCGATCGGCGGCCTGATCGGACGCCTCTACGCATCCACCTACCCCGACGAGGTGGTCGGGCTGGGACTCGTCGACGCGACGTCGATCGAGATGCAGGATGCCTACAGTCCGGAGGACTGGGCGATCCAACTCGTGCTGCTCGCCGGCGACATCCGAGAGGCGCTCGTCGAGTACCCCGATATCGAGCGGTTCGACCTGCCTACGACGTTCGACCAGGTGCGGAATGCGCCCGCGTTACAGCCGATGCCCTTCACCGTCATCTCCGCCGACCAGCCGTGGGGCCCGGTCGTCGAGCAGGCGGTCGCCGCCGGCGCGCTCCCGCCCGAGGTGCCCGAGAACTTCGGATACGTGCTCGATGAGGTGCTGATCGAATCACGGGCGGCGGTCGCCGAGCTCCTGCCGGACGGCGTGTGGATCCGCGACACGAACAGCGGTCACATCGTGCATCAGGAGCAACCGCGCATCGTCGCCGACGCGATCATCGGGCTGGTCGACCGGGTCCGCGCCGAGGGCTGACGCCGTTCGCCCTGGCCGCGCGCACGTCTGAGGAGCAGCAGCCAGAGTCGATCGATGCTGAGTCCCGCCGAGCGCGACGGCGGTCCCACTCCAGCGGAGGGGCCTGGCGGAAATGAGACGCGGCCCATGCGGAGTCCGATTTCCGCGAGCTCTCCCAGTGCGCCCCCCACAGGATCGGATACAGGACACGAGCCGGCCTTGGTCGCCGGATGGAAAGGACCTATCCACAGATGAGCACTATCGCATTGGTCACCGGCGGAAATCGCGGCCTCGGGCTTGCGACGGCCACCGCGCTTGCCCGCTCTGGGGCAACCGTCATCATCGCCGGACGCGACGACGTCGCTGTGCGTACGGCGGCTGCCGACCTGGTTGCACAAGGGCTCAGCGCTGAGGCGCTGACCATGGATGTCACCTCACCGCCGAGCGTCGTCGCGGCTGCGGAGGAGATGGCCGAACGCCATGGCCGACTCGACATCCTGGTGAACAACGCCGGAATCCTCCCCGAAGCAGCCGCGACGGGAGACCACGAGTTCGTGGACATCGACGCCCTCGCGCGCACGTTCGAGACGAATGTCTTCGGCGTGGCCGCCGTCACGGAGAAGTTCCTGCCGCTGCTTCACCGCAGCGACGCGGGACGCATCGTCAACGTCTCGTCCACGATGGGTTCGTTGAATGACCAGGCGAACGAGAATTCTCCCTACTATCCGAGTGTGCTGCCCGCCTATCAGGCCTCGAAGGCAGCGGTGAACAGCATGACGATCGGGCTCAGTAAGAAACTCGCCGGCACCAAACTGAAGGTCACCGCAGTCTGTCCCGGTTGGGTGCAGACCGACCTTGCACCGGGCAACCGTGAGCAGGCCCCGACGAGCGCAGACGAGGCAGCCCAGATCGTGGTGAAGGCCGCGACGCTCCCAGAGCACGCTCCGTCCGGCACTTTCCTCGACATCGCCGGACCCGTTCCCTGGTAACCTCCCGCCGAATCAAGGACAGGAGCCGTTCATGCCCACTGAGATCCGCCGCGCAGTCCCCTCGGATGCCGAGCTCGTCCGGACCATGCTCATCGAACTCGCCAACCATCAGGACCAGGGCGAGTACGTCACTGCCAGCATCGAGGACTGGCAGGAATTCCTCGGGCGGCACGACGTGATCGTGCTGATCGCCGAGGTCGACGGAACCGCGGCCGGATACGTATCCGCACTGCGCCGCCCCTATCTGTGGGCCGGCGGGGACCTCCTCGCACTCGACGATCTCTACGTGCGAGAGCAGTTCCGTGATGCCGGAGTCGGCCGGACGCTCATGCTCGAGCTCGCCCGACATGCCCTGCCGGACCGGTTGACCATCGCCTGGGGCCTGCGGCTCGAGAACGAGGCCGGCTACCGGTTCTACGAACGCCTCGGGGCGACCCTCGTCACCAAGACAGCCGCCAGCTGGTCGCCCGCCACGTACCAGACGTTCTTAACCGATTGAGCCCAGAAACGTCCGACTCGGAATATCAACGCCTTCGGATGTTCGCCCTCAGAGCCAGCGCACGGCAATGGACACGGCCACTGCAACCGCGACGCACCCGAGCTGGGGCACCCGGAACCACCAAGCCACTGCAGCGGCGAGGAGCCCGGGAACGACCGTGACATCGACCGCCGCCCAGCGTTCTCCGAGGAGGTTCACGATGACGAGTCCGGCGAGCAGCGCCACGGGGAGGGCGTCGATCATCTCCTGGACGCGGGGCGGGAACCGTCGGTCTCCGAGTACGGCGGGCCCGACGCCCTTGTACACGAGGTTGATGAGGGCGAGCGCCCCCACGGCGAGCACCATTCCGGTCATCGTCCGAGCCTCCTCGACGTGCGCGCAGCGGCGAGCAGCGCCGCGAGTCCGCAGAGCAGCAGGGCCATCCCGCTGGGCACGACGAGCGCGGCCGCACCGGCGATGACGGCGGCGATGAGCGCGACTGCCACGAGGCTCGGCCGGTCGCGGAGAGCGTCGAGGAGCAGCACGAGAAAGAAGGCAGGGAAGATCACGTCGAGGCCGAAGTCATGCATGAACTCGGTGGACGGCGCGAAGAGCGCCCCGATCGCCGTCCCCGCAATCCAGGCCGGCCACTGGACGAGCGTGGCTCCGAAGAGCTTGTGTCGATCGAGGCTGCCGTCGCCGTTCTGCGCGGCGACCCACGACCCGTCGACCACGGCCTGTCCCTCGAAAGCGCGGCGGACGGGGCCGCCGTGCAGCGAGCGCGCAGACGCTGCACCCATCGGGATGAACCGCGCATTGATCAGTGCCGCTGCCCCGACACCGGCGGCGATGCTGCCGCCACTGGCCGCAGTGACGAGTGCGAACTGGGCCGAGCCCGAGAAGGTGACGGCCGACATCACGATCGCCAGCCACGCAGGCCACCCGTTCGTCACGGCGAAGGCGCCGAAACTGACGGCCAGGGCGAAAGCGCCGATCGCCAGGCCCATACCGATCCGGAGCCCGGCTCGCCAGCCCGCGTCTCCGGCTGCGAACTCGCCTGTTCGTTCTGATGAACGCATGAGCAGTATCATGAACGACTCCAGCGGCTCAGTCAAACCGTCCGTTCGTTCGATATGGTGAACGCGTGCCGCATACGATTGGAAAGCGACTCGGCGAGGCACTCCGCCGTGAGCGCCACCTGGCTGGCCTGTCGGTCTCCGAGCTCGCGCGTCAGGCGAGCGTGTCCAAGGCGACTGTCTCCCAGCTCGAGTCGGGCGCTGGGAATCCGAGCGTCGAGACTCTGTGGGCACTCTGTGACGCTCTGGGCGTGCCGTTCGCTCGCCTGATCGACGAACCCGCAGAGAGCTTGACGCTCATCCGATCTGCCGAGGCACCCTCCATTCGGGCTGCGGCTGGTGGTTATGCCGCCGCGCTCCTCTCCGCGAGTCCACCGAGTGCACGGCGGGACATCTACCTGGTGCGCGCAGACCCCGGCACCATCAAGTCATCCGCCCCGCACGCGCGCGGCACAATCGAGCATGTGATCCTCATGGCTGGGGCAGCACGGGTTGGCCCGGCCTCGGAACCCGTCGAATTGGCGGCTGGTGACTATCTCGCCTACCCCGGAGATGAGCCTCACCTGTTCGAGGCGCTGGAGCCCGGCACCAGTGCGGTACTGATCTCCGAGCTTCGTTAGGCTAGGCGGGCCGGACGTTGTGATTGCCGGCGAACAGGTTCTCGGGGTCGTACCGACGCTTCACCGCCGCGAGGCGACGGTAGGTCGCCGGCGGATAGATCGCGTGGACGTCCTCGTCGGTGGCCGACGTGAGGAAGTTCGCGTACGCGCCGTCGACATGCGGGGCGAGTCTCGCCCAGACGGCATCCAGTCCGGGACGTGCCGCCTCGACGACCTGCTCCGGACCCGCGACGGTCGTGACGATCATCAGCTCCGCCCGACGGTGCGCATAGGCGGTCGCGTCGTCCGGAACACGCGCCACCGCACCACCGAGACTGCGCACGGCGAGAAACGGCGAAGCTGCCGCCGACCCGACGTCGACGAGCGTCTGCAGCACCTCGGAGACCGACTCCGGGTAGACGAACGCGCTCCGTGTGATGAGCCGGATGCCCAGGGGCGGGGTCGCCCCCTTCGCGAGCGTGTCGGCGTATGGCTTCAACGCCACATCGTCGGCGATCACCGTGCCGAGCCGGCGGATCGGATCGAGAGCGCGGCCGGCGAGCTCCGGGTCGTCACTGTCGAACACCACGTGAATCGAGACTGGGGCATCCGGACCGCCGGCGAACGGGTTGGCGAGGTCCGCCGTCGATGTGAGCCCCTCCGGAGCGGTGCGGAGGAACTCCGCCCAGCCCTGGAGCACGACGGCGGCTTCCGCTGCCGGGAAGGCGATCGTGCCGGCGAAGACCTGGGTCGTCGGATGGGCGACGAACTCGAACGAGACGACGATTCCGAAGTTGCCGCCGCCGCCGCGGACACCCCAGAACAGCTCGGGGTTCTCGTCGGCGCTCGCGCGCACGAGCTCACCCGCGGCCGTGACCAACTCGGCCGCGACCACGTTGTCCAATGCCAGCCCGTACTTTCTGACCTTCCAGCCGATGCCGCCCGACAGCGTCAGCCCGCCGACGCCGACGCTCTTCGTGTCGCCCGAAGAGATCGCCAGGCCGAACGGCGCCAACGCCGATGCGACCTGACCCCACATCGCTCCGCCACCGATCCGCACGATATGGCGTTCCTCATCGATGACCTCCACCTCGGTCAACCTGCTGAGATCGATCACGACGCCGCCGTCGTTGGTGCCGAAACCCGCAAACGCGTGTCCGCCGCCACGGACGGACAGCGCGAGGCCCGATTCCGCCGCGGCCCGAACGGCCGCCTGCACGTCGGCGACCGTCTCGGGGCGGAACACCGCCGCCGGGCTGCCTGACGCGAGGATTGTGCGGCGGGCGGACTCGTACGCAGCTCCGTCCGGTTCGATGATGTCGCCGCCGAAGTCACGACCGAAGGTTTCGAGGACTGAGCTCATGGGCGTCTCCTGCCTTGCTGTTCACCGGGATTTCCGGGTCATCCATGAGACGTTCGTCGCACCTGTTCTGTGACATCGAGTCGTTTCCTCCGGCCGCGGCGCAGGCGCCCGCAGCAGCAGCCAACGGCCCTGCGCCGCTGAACGGACCGATCGAGCACAGGAGACGTTCGCCTCGGCTGAGCGCATCATCGTGAACGCCGTGCCGTCAGATTCCGTGGGCACGGGCTCGAGGCCGAGTCCTGCGAATCGTTCAGTGTCCATGACACTGGGGTGCCCGAGTCCGTCCCAGATGAAC
>JAPSJT010000126.1 GCA_031178045.1 Agromyces sp. | reverse complement strand
CGCCGCTCGACCTCGGTGTTGCCGCGCACGCGCAGCAGCAGCGTGACGTACGGGAGCTTGTCGACGAGCACGTGCACCGCACCGCGCAGCACGTGATCGAGGCGGTCGGCAGCACGGCCGCCCGAGGCATCCGATCGTTCGAGCACCCCTTCGAGCGCGCTGAGGGCGTCGTCGAGCGCTCGTTCGAGGATCTCGTCCTTCGAGGCGAAGTGGTGGTAGATCGCCGACTTCGAGAGTCCGAGGCGGTCGGCCAGCACGCCCATCGACGTCGCGTCGTAGCCGTACTGGTTGAAGGCGGCCACGGCGACGTCGAGGATGCCCTGCTGGTCGTAGCCGGGGCGCCCTCGTCGAAGTGAAGTGTTCTCGGACATCGCCGTCAAGTCTCCCACTCTGCTCTTGTCGCTCCTCGGAATGACGCGAACCGCCCTTCACGCCCCGCGCGACGGGCCGATCGCGTCACCTCGCGGCCACGAGGATGAGGGGCGGCGGCAGGCGACATCCGCTCACTGGTTGCGCAGGTCGTAGACGCGCTTGTACTTGCCCTCGCTGCGCGGGAGCGTGCCGGGCTCCTCGAGGCGCACCGCGACGGATGACCCGATGTGCTCCTTGATGCGCTTCGCGAGCACGGTGGTGGCCGCCTGGCACACCTCGACGGTGAGGTCGGGATGCCGCTCGATGCGCACCGTGAGCTCATCCATGGTGCCCGATCGCGTGAGCTCGAGGATGAAGTGCGGCGTGAGGTGCTCGATGCCGAGCACGAGCTCCTCGATCTGGGTCGGGAACAGGTTGACGCCGCGCAGGATGATCATGTCGTCGTTGCGGCCGGTGATCTTCTCGATGCGGCGCATGCCGGGGCGCGCGGTGCCCGGCAGCAGTCGGGTGAGGTCGCGCGTGCGGTACCGGATGACGGGGAACGCCTCCTTCGTGAGCGAGGTGAAGACGAGCTCTCCCATGTCGCCGTCGGGCAGCACCGCGCCGCTCTCGCCGTCGATGATCTCGGGGAGGAAGTGGTCCTCCCAGAGGTGCGGCCCGTCCTTCGTCTCGATGCACTCGTTGCCGACGCCCGGCCCCATGACCTCGCTGAGGCCGTAGATGTCGAGCGCGTCGATGCCGAGCCGCTGCTCGAGCTCGTGGCGCATCTCGTTCGTCCACGGCTCGGCGCCGAGCACGCCGACCTTGAGCGAGGTCGACCGGGGGTCGATGCCCTGCTCGACCATGCAGTCGGCGATCGTGAGCAGGTAGCTCGGCGTGCAGAGGATCGCGTCGGGCTCGAAGTCGCGGATGAGCTGCACCTGGCGTGCCGTCTGCCCGCCCGACATCGGGATGACCGTCGCGCCGAGTCGTTCGATGCCGGCGTGCGCGCCGAGCCCGCCGGTGAAGAGGCCGTAGCCGTAGGCGTTGTGCACCTTCATGCCGGGTCGGATGCCGCTCGCCCGGAGCGACCTCGCGATGAGCGCCGCCCAGCGCTCGAGGTCGCCCTTCGTGTAGCCGACGACGGTGGGGCGCCCGGTCGTGCCGCTCGAGGCGTGGATGCGGGCGACCTGCTCCATCGGCACGGCGAACATGCCGAACGGGTAGGTCTCGCGCAGGTCGGCCTTCGTCGTGAACGGCAGCCTCGCCAGGTCGGCGAGCGTGCGGATGTCTCGGGGGTGCACGCCGGCCTCGTCGAACTTGCGCGTGTACAGCGGCACGTGCTCGTAGGCGTGCCGCACGGTCTGCTGCAGCCGCTCGAGCTGCAGCGCCTCGATCTCGGCGCGGGACATCCGCTCCTCGGGGTCGAGCTCGGCTGGTGCGGGCGGGGTGAGGCCGGAGATGCTGGGGGAGACGGTCGTCGTCGACACGGGGAGCTCCTGGTCAGAGGGTGCGGTTCGTGGAGATGGATCGGCCGCGGAACTCGGCGACCGGGTCGCCCTGCTCGTCGACGACCGACACGTCGTAGAGTCCGGTGCGGCCCGACCGGGTGCGGCGGACGGCGGTCGCGGTGAGGGTCTGCCCCGCGACGGTGGACTTCAGGAACGTGATGTCGGCGCCCGCCGCGACGGTGACGGTGTCGTCTTCGTTGCAGGCGATCGCGAACGCCGTGTCGGCGAGCGTGAAGACGAGGCCGCCGTGGGTGATGTGGAAGCCGTTCGTCATGTCGTCGCGCACGCGCATCGACACCACGGCGTGCCCGGGTTCGTCGAGTTCGACGACCATGCCGAGTGCGGCGGAGGCGAGGTCGCGCTGCATCATCGCGCGGTTCGCGGCGGTCGCGGCATCCGTCATCTGAAGCTCCTCATCGAGTCCACGCGTGGTCGCTCGCCGTTGCTGCGGCGTTCGAGATGACTATATACTAACTGAACGATCGGTTAGTAATACCGATGCCGAAGACCGCAGGCGCACGGATGCCGCGAACCCTAGGAGTCGACGATGACCACTCCCGCTGACCTCAGCGCGGCCAGTCGCGAGCAGCATGGCGACGCCGACGCGCAGGCGCTGTTCGACGAGCTCATCGCGAAGGACTCGCGTATCGAGCCTCGTGACTGGATGCCCGACGCCTACCGCAAGACGCTCATCCGCCAGATCTCGCAGCACGCGCACTCCGAGATCATCGGCATGCAGCCCGAGTCGAACTGGATCGCACGCGCGCCGAGCCTGAAGCGCAAGGCGATCCTGATGGCGAAGGTGCAGGACGAGGCCGGCCACGGGCTCTACCTGTACTCGGCGGCGCAGACGCTCGGCATCACGCGCGAGGAGATGATGCTCCAGCTCATCGAGGGCCGCGCCCGCTACTCCTCGATCTTCAACTACCCCACGCCGACCTGGGCCGACATGGGCGCCATCGGCTGGCTCGTCGATGGTGCCGCCATCTGCAACCAGGTGCCGCTGTGCCGTGCCTCGTACGGGCCGTACGGCCGGGCGATGGTGCGCATCTGCAAGGAGGAGTCGTTCCACCAGCGGCAGGGGTTCGAGATCCTGCTCGAGCTCATGCAGGGCACCGAGGCGCAGCGCGAGATGGCGCAGGACGCCGTGAACCGCTGGTACTGGCCGTCGCTCATGATGTTCGGCCCGCCCGACGACCAGTCCCCGAACTCGGCGCAGTCGATGGCGTGGAACATCAAGCGCTTCTCGAACGACGAGCTGCGCCAGCGCTTCGTGGGCATGCTCGTGCCGCAGGCCGAGGTGCTCGGCGTGACGCTGCCCGACCCGAAGCTGCGCTGGAACGAGGCCGAGCAGCGTTACGACATGAGCGAGATCGACTGGACCGAGTTCGACGAGGTGCTCGCCGGTCGCGGCCCGGCGAACGCCGAGCGCCTGCGCCGTCGCCGCGAGGCTCACGACGAGGGTGCGTGGGTTCGCGAGGCGGCGGCGGCGTACGCCGCGAAGCAGGCGGCGCGTCGAGCCGAGGCCGCCTGATGTCGACGCCTGGTGAGACGGGCACCGAGGCCTGGCCGCTCTGGGAGGTCTTCGTGCGGGCCAATCGCGGCCTCTCGCACGTGCACGTCGGCTCGCTGCACGCGCCCGACTCCGACATGGCCGTGCGCAACGCCCGCGACCTGTACACGCGCCGCGGCGAGGGCGTCTCGATCTGGGTCGTGCCCGCCGACGCGATCACGACGAGCGACCCCGACGCGAAGGGCGCCTTCTTCGAGAGCCCCGCGGGCAAGAACTACCGGCACGCCGTCTACTACACGAAGAGCGAGGGGGTGAAGCACCTGTGAGCGACGCCGAACTCGATCCGCACGGCGAGGTCTCGGTCGATCGTCTCGCGCTCGCCGACGAACTCGCGGGCGCGAACGCCGCCGCCGACGGCACCGCCGTGGTGGCGTCGACGGATGCCGCGGAGTACGCCCTGCGGCTGGGCGACGACGCGCTCGTGCTCGCCCAGCAGCTCGGCATGTGGATCACCCGCGCCCCCGAACTCGAGGAGGACGTGGCCCTCGGCAACATCGGGCTCGACCTCATCGGGCACGCCCGGTCGCTGCTGCACTACGCGGGCACCGCGACGGGTCGCAGCGAAGACGACCTCGCCTACTGGCGCGACGAGCCCGAGTGGCGCAACGCGTGGCTCTTCGAGCAGCCGAACGGCGACTTCGCCCACACCATCGCGCGTCAGCTCGTGGCATCCGCGTACCTCGTCGAGCTCTACGCGGCGCTCTCCGAGTCGACCGACCCCACGCTCGCGGCGATCGCCGCGAAGGCGGTGAAGGAGGTCGACTACCACCGCGACCACGCCGTGCAGTGGACGCTGCGGCTCGCGGGCGGCACCGACGAGTCGCGGCGGCGCATGATCGTGGCGGTGGGCGACACCTGGCCCTACGTCGACGAGCTCTTCGTCGACGACGAGCTCGTCGAACGGCTCGCGGTCGAGGGCGTGGCGGTGCTGCCGTCGACGCTCCGCCCCGCGTTCGACGCGGTCATCGGCGAGGTGTTCGCCGAAGCCGAGCTCGAGCCGCCGTCGGGCCGCACGGCGTTCATCGCCTCGGGCGGCGGCCGCCACGGCCGGCACACCGAGCACCTCGGGCCGCTGCTCGCCGAGATGCAGGTGCTCGCCCGCGCGCATCCGGGGGCGTCATGGTGACGGCGACGCTCGAACGCACGCGGGAGGAGGCCTGGCGCGTCGCCGCGACGGTCACCGACCCCGAGATCCCCGTGCTCACGATCGAGGACCTCGGGGTGCTGCGCTCGGTCGAGGTCGACGAGGCGGGCCGCGTCCGGGTGCAGCTGACGCCCACGTACAGCGGATGCCCCGCCATGGACGCCATGCGCGACGACGTCGTGCTCGCGCTCACCCATGCCGGCTACGCCGACGTGCAGGTCGACCTCGTGCTCGCCCCCGCGTGGACCACCGACTGGATGAGCGAGGCCGGCAAGCAGAAGCTGCGTCGGTACGGCATCCAGGCGCCGACCGGTCACGCGTCGGTGCGTGGCTCGGGCCCGGTGCGCGTGCAGCTCGCCGTGAAGTGCCCGCGCTGCGACTCGCTCAACACACGGGAGCTGGCCCGCTTCGGCTCGACCTCGTGCAAGGCCCTCTACGAGTGCCGAGACTGCCTCGAGCCCTTCGACTACTTCAAGGTGCTCTGATGGCCGCGCGCAACCTCGGGTCGACGACGACCCGGGCGCCGGGCGTAGTGAAGTCGCAGGGCGGGGCGGAAGCCGCGGTCGCGTCCGCCTTCCTGCAGAGCACGGTCGGCGGCGAGCACGTTCCGAGCCGTCGGCGCGCGCGGTTCCACCGGCTCGAGGTCGCCGAGGTGCGGCCGCTCACCGACGATGCCGTCGAGGTCACCTTCGCCGTGCCCGCCGAGCTCGCCGACGAGTACGCGTACCTGCCGGGCCAGTACGTCGCCCTGCGGAAGGAGTTCGACGGCCACGAGCTGCGGCGCAGCTACTCGATCTGCCGCCCGCCGGCCCCGTCGACCGGCGAGGGCACCACCATCTCGGTGGGCATCAAGCGCGACCTCGGCGGACGGTTCTCGACGTGGGCGAACTCCGAACTCGAGCCGGGCGACGCGCTCGACGTGATGAGCCCGCAGGGCACGTTCACGTCGACGCTCGACGCGCTCGACGGCAAGCACATCGTGGGCATCGCGGCGGGCTCGGGCATCACCCCGCTCATGGCGCTCGCGCACACGGTGCTCGCCCGCTCGGCGACCTCCGAGTTCGAACTCGTCTACACGAACCGGTCGACGCGCGACGTGATGTTCCTCGAGGAGCTGGCCGAGCTGAAGGACCGCTACCCGTCGCGCCTCGCGCTGCACCACGTGCTCTCGCGCGAGCAGCGCACAGCGCCGCTGCTGTCGGGTCGCATCGACGCCGAGAAGCTCGAGCGGATGCTCGACGTGCTCATCCGCCCCGAGACGGTCGACGAGTGGTTCCTCTGCGGGCCGTTCGAGCTCGTGCAGCTCGCCCGCGACACGCTCGCGGCGAAGGGCGTTCCGCCCGGGCACGTGCGGTACGAGCTCTTCACGACCGACGCCGACCGTGTCGAGCCCCGCCACGGCCGCCCCGTCGTCGTCGAGCGCGGCGAGCCGACGGTCGCCATCGAGTTCACGCTCGACGGCCAGTCGTCGACGGTCGAGAGCCCCGTCTCTGCGAATGAGTCGATCCTCAACGCGGCGCTGCGGGTGCGGCCGGATGTCCCGTTCGCGTGCGCGGGCGGGGTGTGCGGCACGTGCCGGGCCCGCGTGCTCGAGGGGAGCGTCGCGATGACCGAGAACTACGCACTCGAGCCCGACGAGCTCGAGCGCGGCTACGTGCTCACGTGCCAGTCGCACCCGAAGTCCGAGCGGGTCGTGGTGGACTACGACGTGTGATGGGAGCGCCTGACGGCCCCATCGAGCGCGCACTCGCCGAAGGAGAGGATCACCGATGATCGAACTGAGCGTCGCCGACGGCGTTGCCGAGATCGTGCTGAACGCGCCCGAGAAGCTCAATGCCCTCGACCCGGCGGCGATCGCCGAGCTCTCCGCCGCCTACGGCGAGGCGGAGCGGATGTCGCGGGCGGGCGAGGTGCGCGCCCTCGTGCTGCGCGGCGAGGGGCGCGCGTTCTGCGCCGGCCGCGACATCTCGGGGGTGGACCCGCGTGAGGACGACGTGCTGGGCTACCTCGGCGGGCTCGTGCAGCCCCTCCTCGAGCGGATGGCGGCCTTCCCCGCGCCGACGTTCGCCGTGGCGCACGGCGCCTGCCTCGGCGTCGGACTCGGCCTGCTCATCGCGAGCGACATCGTCTACGTCGCCGACAGCGCGAAGATCGGCTCGCCCTTCGCGAACCTCGGCGCGACCCTCGACTCGGGCGGACACGCCCTGTTCGTCGAGCGCCTCGGCGCGCACAAGACGATGGACCTCATCGTCACCGGTCGACTCATGTCGGGCACCGAGGCGGTCGCGTCGGGCCTGTTCTCGCAGGTCTTCCCCGCCGACGAGGTGACGGATGCCGCCCGCGCGGCGGCCCGCACCGCGGCGGCCGGCGCCACCCAGGCCTTCATCGCGTCGAAGGCGCTCGTCGCCGCGCTCCGCGACGATCGCCTCGGGCTCTGGGAGTCGATGGCCGAGGAGAACCGCGCACAAGCCGCACTCTGCGACACCGCCGACTACCGCGAGGGCTTCGCCGCGTTCCAGGAGAAGCGCAGGCCGGTCTTCACCGGCCGCGGCTGAGCCCGCCATGCAGA
>JAPSJT010000317.1 GCA_031178045.1 Agromyces sp. | reverse complement strand
CTCCTCGTCGAGGTGTCCGAGACCGTCGCCGCCGGCGCGTCGCCCACCGCCGCACGCAAATGGTGGACGGGTGAGCTCACCCGGCTCGCGAACGCCCGAGAGACGGATGCCGCATCCCTCGCGACACCCGAGCACGTCGCCGAACTGGCGAAGCTCGTCGAGGCCGGCACCCTCACCGACCGCCTCGCGCGTCAGGTGCTCGAGGGCGTCGCCGATGGCGAGGGCTCGCCTGAGCAGATCGTCGCGGCTCGCGGTCTCGCCGTCGTGTCCGACGATGGCGCGCTCGTCGCGGCGATCGACGAGGCGCTCGCGTCGCAGCCCGATGTGCTCGCGAAGATCCGCGACGGCAAGGTGCAGGCAGCAGGGGCGGTCATCGGTGCGGTCATGAAGGCGATGCAGGGCAAGGCCGATGCAGCTCGCGTGCGTGAGCTCGTGCTCGAGCGCGCGACGAGCGAGGCATAGGCGGCGTCCCGGGTACTCACAGCGCGTTCTGGGCTGCTGCTTCTAGAGTTGGTGGCCCCTGAACGATTGACGAGGACATCATGGGCTTCCTGGACCGACTGTTCGGCGGATCCGACGAGCGCGACCCGCAGGGCTCGCGTCCTGTTCCGCCGCCGCCCGCGCGTCAGCTGAGCGACGACGAGCTCGCGATCGAGCGCTACCGGTACCTGCTGCGCACCGCACCGCCCGAGTCGATCGAGGCCGTGCACGCCGAGGCGTTCGCGAAGCTCACCCCCGAGCAGCGCGCGCAGGTCTACCGCTCGCTCGCCGAACAGGTCCCAGCCGGAGAACACATCCCGTCCGACGAGCCCGGCGCGCTCGCTCGCGCAGCGACCCGCGCCGAGCTCCGCTCGCCCGGCACCATGGAGCGTGCCTTCTCGGGTGCGCCGGCCGGGAACGGCCGGCCAATGCAGGGCGGCCCATCGATGGGCGCGATGATCGGGAGCTCGATGCTCGGAACGATCGCCGGCGTGGTCATCGGCTCTGCGATCGCGCAGGCCTTCCTGCCGGATGCATCGGCCGTCGATGCCGGGGCCGACAGCTCGGGCGATGCCGGGGCCGACGGCTCGGGCGACGCCGGCGGTGACGCCGGGGCCGACGCCTCCGCCGCCGACGCGTCCGGTGCCGACGGCGGCGATTTCGGTGGCGGTGGCGACTTCGGCGGCGGCGGGTTCGGCGACTTCGGCGGTGGCGACTTCGGCGGCGGCGGAGACTTCGGCTTCTAGGTTGCCCGGCACGGCCGGGCCGAGCCGGCGGGCGCGGCCGATGACGGCGGCACCGCGTAGGCTCGCACCGTGAGCAAGCAGGACGGCTCGTCGCGGCAGGTCACGACCGGCCCGGTCGACGATTCGTCGACCCCCATCCTGCACGTGGACATGGACGCCTTCTTCGTCTCCGTCGAACTTCTGAAGCGACCGGAGCTCCGCGGCAAGCCGGTGCTCGTCGGCGGTACGGCAGGGCGCGGCGTCGTTGCCGCGGCGAGCTACGAGGCGCGCCGCTTCGGCGTGAACTCGGCGATGCCGATGTCGCTGGCACTGCAGCGCTGCCCGAACGCGATCGTGCTGCGTGGCGACTACTCGAGCTACTC
>JAPSJT010000016.1 GCA_031178045.1 Agromyces sp. | reverse complement strand
CCGGCGACGCGACCTCTCCGGCGACGGGTCCGGTGGAGCCCGCGGGCGGAAGGACGAGCGCCTCGCCCGGGAAGATGAGGCTCGAAGCGCCGAGGCCGTTCGCGCTGAGCAGGCTCGCGACGTCCAGCCCGTACGCGGCGGCGATCCCGCTCACGGTGTCTCCCTCGACCACGACGTGGCGGGACAGCTCGGGTGCCACCGGCGACGAGGGCGGGGCGGATGCAGCCGGCCCGCCTCCCGGCAGCGCGAGGCGTTGCCCGGGGAAGATGAGGCTCGACCAGCCGAGGCCGTTCAGTGCGAGCAGCTCGGCCGTCGCGAGCCCGAACCGCTCGGCGATGCCGCTCACGGTGTCGCCCTCGGTCACGGTGTACTCACCGGCCGGCGGCGTCTCGGCGGCGACCCGTGCGACGCGCATCGCGCCGGCATCCGCCTTCGCCTTCGGCTGGCGCTTCACGGTCTGCGGCGCCGCTTCGGCGGGCTGCACGATGCCGAGCGTGACGGCGATCGTGCTCAGTACGGCGACGGGCACGCCGAGCACTCCTCGGATGCCGCGTCGGGCGCCCGTCGCGCCATCCCCGGTACGGCGTCGCGTGTCGGCGGACTCGGACTCGTTCGCCATCGTTCGTTCCCCCTCGCGCCGGCATCCAGCGTCGGCGTTTCGGCCACCGTCGCACAGGCGAGGAGTCGAGTCAACGACCTCGCCGCGAGTCCGCCGACTCGGGGTCGGCCATGGTGACCTCGCCGCCGCGTCGCTGCTTCCGACGGTGCCGGAGGTCTGGCAGGCTTGGAGCGTGACCGACGCCGACCAGACCGAGTGGCTCACTGTTCCCGATCTCGTCGAGATCCTGGGGCAGCCGCCGAGCCGCATCCGCAGACTCATCGACGACCGCCACCTGCTCGCGACACGCATCGATGGGGTGTTGAAGGTGCCGGCCGTCTTCCTGCGCGACGGGGCTCCGATGCCCGAGCTGCACGGCACCGCGATCGTCCTCGCCGACGCCGGCTTCAGCGACGAGGAAGCCCTCGAGTGGCTCCTCGGCGAGGAGGAGAGCCTCGGCACGACCCCGGTCGCGGCGCTCCGCGCCGGACGGAAGGCGGAGGTCAGGCGGGTGGCCCAGGCGCTCGCCTGAGGGTCAGCTCGTTCGCCGCGACACGGCCGTGGCGAGTGAGCCGAGCTCGGCGCGGGCCTCTCGACTGAGCGGGGCGTCCGCCAGCACGGCGCTCGCCCGGGCCACGTTCTCGGCGATGAGTCGCTCGATCTCGTCGACCGCCCCGCAGTCGCTGATCGTTCGCTGCAGCATCCGAACCTGATCGTCGTCGAGGTCGGGGTCGCCGAGGAGTTCATCGAGGAGTCGCCTCGATCCGGCCGCGAGTCGCTCGCGTGCGAATGCGATGAGCATCGTGCGCTTGCCCTCACGAAGGTCGTCACCGCTCGGCTTGCCGGTGACCTCGGGGTCGCCGTAGACGCCGAGGAGGTCGTCGCGGAGCTGATAGGCGATGCCGAGCGGCAGTCCGAATGCTCGCAGCGCGTCGATCTGCGTCGCGGACGCGCCGGCGATCGCCCCGCCGATGACGAGGGGGGACTCCACGGAATACTTCGCCGCCTTGTACACGATGACCCGCTCCGCGCGGGCGCGGTGCTCGGCATCGGGCTGGGTGAGCCAGGCTCGCTCCTGCAGGATGTCGAGGTACTGGCCGGCCGTCACTTCGGTGCGCATGGTGACGAACTCCGCTCGTGCCGCCTGAGCCGACAGGCGGTCGTCGATCGCGGCGAGGCCCTCGTCGAGCAGCTCATCGCTCCAGCCGAGCAGGAGGTCGCCGAGGAGGATCGCCGACGCCCGGCCGAACTCGTCGCTGCCGCCGGTCCATCCAGACTCGGCGTGCAGCCGGGCGAAGAGGCGATGGGCCGACGGAGCACCGCGCCGGGTGTCGGAGTTGTCGATGATGTCGTCGTGCACGAGGGCGGCCGCATGGAAGATCTCGAGGGCCGACGCGGCCGAGACGATCGGGTACCGGTCGCGACCACCCTCGCCCTCGAACGGGTCGAAGGAGCGGCCACCGACCGCTTCCCAGCCCCAGTAGCAGAAGAGCGCGCGGAAGCGCTTGCCACCGCTGAGAAATCGCCTTGAGAAGCTGTCAAGGGGCTCCAGGTCGGATCCGATCGATCGGAGAATAGAGGCACGAGCTTCGAGGAACTCCTCGATGCGCGATTGCACCAGGTCGACCAGTCGGGAAGCATGGGCCACCCGCCTAGCCTAGCGAGGCTGGGCGAGGCTAGAATGTCTAGTGGATGCGTCGATCCCGAGCCTGAGGGGAATGAGATGCCGCTTTCAGAGCAGGAGCAACGTCTTCTCGAGGAGATGGAGCGCAACCTCTATCGCAACGACGCCGACTTCGTGCACGCCGTCGGTGGGGTCCGAGGTCGACGCCCCGACTATCGGTCGATCGTTCTCGGAGTGCTGCTCGCCGTCGCCGGTGTCGGCGCCCTCATCGCGGGCGTCGCCCTCCAGCTGCTCATCGTCGGCATCGTGGGCTTCGCGCTCATGTTCGCCGGCGTGCTCATCGCCATCACTCCGAGCAAGCGCGGCGCTGTCACCGCTGCTCCGTCCGAGGCGTCCCCGTCGCGAAACCGCGCCCGCTCCGGCGGCGGGTTCATGGACCGCCTGAACGATCGTTGGGATCGTCGCCAGGAGGGGCGCGACTGACTCCTCCACTTCCCACCACTTCGACGGGTCGATCTTCGGATCGGCCCGTTTCGTCGTTTCCGGGGGCATGAAACCCGAGCCTCTTCCGCTCCATTGCAATCCGTGCAACGGTGAGCGGCGCCGAATCGCCCCCCGTCGGTGACCTGACGCGCCGCCTCCCTCCACTCTCCTCCACGCGGATTACTCCGCGTATTCATTGACGACTCGCCGTGGTCTCGGTGCGGAATGCGCCGAATGTCGTTGATTGGTGGAGCAGAGTGGAGTAAAGTGGGGTCACCTGGATCCTGGCCGGAGGAAAGGGGGTGATGCGGTGTTCCTCGGGACCTACGAGCCGAAGCTCGACGAGAAGGGCCGCGTCATTCTTCCGGCGAAGTTCCGAGAGGAGCTGTCGAACGGGCTCGTGCTCACGCGCGGGCAGGAACGCTGCATCTACGTGTTCAGCGTTCGAGAGTTCGAGAGCATGAGCGAGAAGATCCGCCAGGCCCCGGTCACCAGCAAGCAAGCGCGCGACTACATGCGCGTCTTCCTGTCGGGGGCGTCCGCGGAGACCCCCGACAAGCAGCACCGCGTCACCATCCCCGCCACGCTTCGCAGCTATGCGGGGCTCGATCGCGACCTCACGGTCATCGGCACGGGCAGCCGGGTCGAGATCTGGGACGCGGCGGCGTGGCAGACGTACCTCGCCGAGCAGGAGGCGGCCTTCGCGAACACGGCGGAGGAGGTGATCCCGGGGCTCTTCTAGCCCGGATTGCGACTCCCAGCCGTCTGCACCTGGTGCACTTCCCCGCATCAGGACGACGGATGGGGATCGGGATCCGGGACTCGTCCCAAGGAGATCATGGACATCGATCGCATTCACACCCCGGTCATGCTCGAGCGGACCGTCGAACTGCTCGCACCGGCGCTTCAGGGCGACCGCGCCGTGCTCGTCGATGCCACGCTCGGCATGGGCGGTCACACTCGCGCGTTCCTCGAGCGGTTCCCGAAGCTCACGGTCATCGGGCTCGACCGCGACACCGACGCGCTCACGATCGCCCGCGAACGGCTGGCGCCCTTCGGTGCGCGTGCTCGGTTCGTGCACACGGTCTACGACGGCATCGTCGAGGCGATCCGATCCGAGGGATTCGACGAGGTGCAGGGCGTGCTCTTCGACCTCGGCGTCTCCTCGCTTCAGCTCGATCGTGCCGAACGGGGCTTCGCCTACTCGAAGGATGCCCCGCTCGACATGCGCATGGACTCGACGAGCGGTCGCACCGCGGCCGACGTCATCGCCGAGTCGAGCGAGGAGGAACTGCGCCGCATCTTCCACGATTTCGGCGAGGAGCGGCTCGCGGCCAGGTACGCGAAGGCGATCGTTCGCGCTCGTGCGGATGGCCCGATCACGCGCTCGGCCGAGCTCGTCGCGATCATCACGGCGGCGACGCCCGTCGCGGTGCAGCGGCAGGGCCATCCCGCCAAGCGCGTGTTCCAGGCGCTTCGCATCGAGGTGAACGAGGAGCTCTCGGTGCTCGCGCGGGCGATGCCCGCGGCGCTCGAGAGCCTCGCGGTCAGCGGCCGTATCGTCGTGCTCGCGTATCAGTCGCTCGAAGACCGCATCGTGAAGCGCGCCCTGCAATCGGCCGCGAGCTCCTCGGCGCCTGCCGGGCTTCCGATGGAGCTTCCCGAGCATCGGCCGCAGTTCAAGCTGCTCGTGCGCGGGGCTGAACTCGCGAGCGACGCGGAACAGGCTGCGAATCCGCGTGCCAAACCGGTGCGGTTGCGAGCCGCCGAGCGAGTGAGGAGGCCGTCATGACCGCCCTGCCGGCCCAGACCGCACCCGCACCGAGCCGGATCCAACCGGCGAAGCCGCAGCGTCGCCTCCGTCCGGTGCCCGAGCCCGAGGCACGACGCGCCAAGCCCCGGCTCGCCTACGCGATCATCGCCCTCGGCGGGGTCGCCGTGATCGTCGTGGTCCAGCTCCTGCTGTCCATCGCGGTCGCACAGGGCGCCTACGAGATCGACGGATACCACCTGCGTCAGGCCGAGCTCGCACGCGAAGAGCAGAAGCTCGCCGAGGACCTGGATCGTGTGGAGTCGCCGCAGTACCTCGCCATGAACGCCGAGGCGCTCGGCATGGTGCCGAACGCCGATCCCGTGTACCTCAGGCTCTCGGACGGTGCGGTGCTCGGGGAGCCGACGCCCGCCGACAGCGCCGGTGCGGCATCCGGGCCACTCGTACCGAATGCGCTGCTCGACGGCGTGCCGCCCGTGACCGCCGCACAGTCGGAGCAGACTCCGAGCGGGGGATCGGCGGACGCGGCGAACCCCGGTGAGGCGCAAGCGGGGGCGCAGTCGGCTCCGCCCGCCGCACCGACGCCGAGCGACGGTCTCCCGACGCCCGCGACGCATTGACGCCCCGCCGAGGAGGGAATGCATGAACCGCACGAGCCGCCACCCCATGCGCCGCATCCTGCTCGCGGCCGTCGTACTGGTCGCGCTCGTCGGCGTCTTCGTCGTTCGGCTCGTCGACATCCAGGTCGTGCGTGCAGCGGAGCTCAGCGAAGCCGGCGATGCCGTGCGCTCGAGGTCGGCGACCGTGTACGGTGCGCGCGGCGACATCGTCGACGCGAACGGCACGGTGCTCGCCGACACGGTCATGCGATACGACATCGCCCTCTCGCCGAAGAACGCGAACGCCGGTCCGATCACCCGGGAGGTTCCCGATCCGGCCGACCCCGCGGGCACGATCGAGGTCGACGTTCCGCTCGACCAGTCGGCCGCCGAGCTCGGCGCGGTGCTCGGCATGACGGGCGAGCAGGTGCTCGCGATCGTCACGACCGCGATCGCGGAGAACCCCGACGACGACTTCGAGTACGTCGCGAAGCTCGTGGACACGCAGACGTACGAGAAGGTCAAGGACCTCGGCATCCCGTGGGTCGTGCCCTACGAGCACCCCAGCCGCATCTACCCCAACGGTGCGGTCGCGGGCAACCTGCTCGGCTTCCTGCAGGAGGACGACGGCGAGCCGCTCGCCGGGCTCGAGCTCGCCCAGAACGAGTGCCTCGCGGGCGAGGACGGCGAGATCACCTACCAGCACAGCCTGCAGGACTGGGTGCCGATCCCCGGCACCGAGGTCGTGAACACCCAGGCACGAGACGGCGGAACACTGCACCTGACGATCGACGCGGACCTGCAGTGGATGGTGCAGCGGATCGCCGAGGCGCAGGTGCAGGCCGTCGGAGCCGATTGGGCGACCGTGACGGTCATGGAGGCGAAGACGGGCCGCCTGCTCGCCGTCGCTGACGTGCCGACCATCGATCCCAACACCCCGACGGCGATCGCCGCCGAGGACCGCGGTTCGCGGTCGTTCTCGGCGCCGTTCGAGCCGGGCTCGACGTTCAAGGCCATCACCGCCGCATCCGTCATCGACGCCGGTGCCGGTGATCCGTTCAGCCAGATCACGGCCGACTACCGGTACACGCCCCCGAACGGCGCCGATGTGAACGACAGCTTCTTCCACGAGCCGACGCCCTACACGCTCACCGGCGTGCTCATCGATTCCTCGAACACGGGGATGTCGATCTTCGGGGAGCGGTTGAGCGACCAGCAGCGGTTCGAGTACATGCAGAAGTTCGGCTTCGGAGCGAAGACCGAGGTCGGCTTCCCTGGCGAGGAACCCGGAGACCTGCACGGCGGCCCCGAGGAATGGGACAACCAGACGAAGTACGCGACCATGTTCGGCCAGGGTCTCACGACGACCGCGGTGCAGATCGCGAGCGGCTACCAGACGATCGCGAACGGCGGCGTGCGCATGCCGGTGAGCCTCGTCGACGGCTGCACACGCGAGGACGGCGAGCAGATCAAGGCCGAGCCCTCCGGAACCCGCGTCCTCTCCGAGAGCGCGGCGGAGCAGACGAGCCAGATCCTCGAGCAGGTCTATCAGGACGGCTGGCTCGCCGACGAGTGGAACATCCCCGGCTACCGGGTCGCGGCGAAGACCGGAACGGCGCAGGTCCCCGACGGGAACGGCGGCTACCTGAGCGGCTACCTCGTCTCGGTGTCGGGCTTCGCGCCGGCCGACGACCCCGAGTTCGTCGTTTCGGTGAGCATCATGGATCCCGTTAAGATGAATTCGTCCGCGGCATCCGCTCCCGTCTTCCAAGAGGTCATGAGCCAGGTGCTGAAGAAGTATCGGACCGTTCCGTCCGGCGCTCCTGCGCCTGAGTTGCCAGCCACCTGGTGAGAAAGTTGGGTTCGTGACCGGATCGCCTCCCACGGCCCTCCGGCCGCAGCACCCGAGCCCTCGATCGCTTCGCGGCCTCGCCGAGGCGTTCGACCTCGAGGTGCGCGGCGAGCTCGGCGACCTCGAGGTGACGGGCGTCGTGCTCAACTCCTCGATGGTGCGCCCCGGTGACCTCTACGTGGGCGTACCCGGCCGCAATGCCCACGGTGCGGCCTACGCCGAGGCGGCCCGCGACGGCGGGGCCGTCGCCGTGCTGACCGACGCGGCGGGTGCCGGGATCGCGGCCGATGCCGGCCTGCCGGTGCTCGTGACGCCCGATGCCCGGGCCGCACTCGGCCACGTCGCCGCGTGGATCCACCGCACCGATGAGAACCCGGCGACGCTCTTCGCGGTCACCGGCACGAACGGCAAGACGAGCGTGGTGCACCTCCTCTACGGAATGCTGCGACAGCTCGGCGTCGTCGCCGGACTCACCTCGACGGCCGAGCGGCGCATCGGCGATGAGGTCGTGACGAGCTCGCTCACGACGCCCGAGGCGAGCGAGCTGCACGCGCTCCTCGCGAGGATGCGCGAGGTCGAGGTGCGCGCCGTCGGCATCGAGGTGTCGGCGCAGGCGCTCTCGCGTCATCGGGTCGACGGTCTCGTGTTCGACGTCGTCGGGTTCACGAATCTCTCGCACGACCACCTCGACGACTACGCCTCGCTCGACGAGTACTTCGAGGCGAAGCGCGAGCTCTTCCTCCCCGATCGATCGCGGCGGGGCGTCGTGACCGTCGACTCCGAGTGGGGCGAGCGGCTCGTCGCGGAGTCCCGCATCCCGGTGACGACCCTCACGACGAGGCCCGACGTCGACGCGGACTGGCGGCTCACCGTGCTCGAGGAGAGCCCGACCCACACCTCCTTCGTGCTCGAAGGCAGTGGCGGCCGCCGGCTCCAGACCCGCGTTCCCCTTCTCGGCTGGTACATGGCCGCGAACGCCGCGCTCGCCATCGTGATGCTCGTCGAGTCGGGATACGACCTCGAGCAGATCGCGCAGGTCCTCGACCGCGACGGCGGGATCGACGCGTACATCCCCGGTCGCGCGGAGCGCATCTCGGGGGAGCGCGGCCCGCTGGTCTACATCGACTACGGGCACAGCCCCGATGCCTTCCTGCAGACGCTCGGTGCCATCCGCCGCATCACGACCGGCAAGCTCATCATGCTGTTCGGAGCCGACGGCGACCGCGACACCACGAAGCGCAGCGACATGGGGGCCATCGCGGCGAACGGCGCCGACGTCGTCGTCGTGACGGACTTCCACCCGCGCTTCGAGGATCCGGCGGCGATCCGCGCGGCGCTCATCGCCGGAGCTCGGGCCGCCGTGCCAGACCGTGAGATCCACGAGGTCCCCGATCCTCGAGAGGCGTTCCGCACCGCGCTCGCCCTCGCGGACGAGGGCGATGCGATCCTCTACGCCGGACCCGGCCACGAGGACTACCACGAGGTGAAGGGCGTGAAGATCCCCTATTCAGCCAGAGACGATGCGACCGCAGCCCTGCGAGAAGCGGGCTGGGGCGAATGATCGCGCTCACCCTCGCCGAGATCGCCTCGGCCGTCGGCGGCGTGCTGCAGATCGGGTCGACGGATGCCTCGCCCGACACCGTCATCGACGGCGCCGTGACGACCGACTCGCGAGAGATCGGCCCCGGTGACGTGTTCTTCGCCAAGCGCGGCGAATTCGACGACGGACACCGTTTCGCCCCGGCCGCGGCCGCCCAGGGTGCGGCGCTGCTCGTCGTCGAGCACGCGCTGGAGGTGGAGGTTCCGCAGATCGTCGTCGCCGACACCGTCGAGGCGCTCGGCGCCCTCGCGACGGAGGTCGTGGCGCGCGTCAGGGCGCTCGGGCGATTGCGCATCGTCGGAGTCACGGGGTCGAACGGCAAGACCACGACGAAGAACCTGCTGCGTGCCGTGCTCGAGCGCGTCGGTCCGACCGTCGCGGCGCGCGCCTCGTTCAACAACGAGGTCGGGGCCCCGATCACGATGCTCGAGCTCACGGAGCAGACGCGATTCCTCGTCGCCGAGATGGGCGCGTCGGGGGTCGGCGAGATCGCCCGGCTCGTGCGCATGGCGCGGCCCGACATCGGCATCGTGCTGAAGGTGGGACTCGCGCACGCCGGCGAGTTCGGCGGCATCGAACAGACGGTGCGCGCGAAGTCCGAGATGGTCACCGACCTCCTCGAGACGGATGTCGCGGTGCTGAACTCAGACGACCCGCGCGTGGCGCCCATGGCCGAACTCACCGCGGCCAGAGTCGTCCGGTTCGGCCTCGGCGGCGATGCCGATGTGCGCGCGACCGAGGTGTCCGCGCATTCGCGCGGCACCGACTTCACCGTCGTGCTCGCGAGCGGGGAGTCCGCGCGAGTGCACTTCGGCGTGCTCGGCGAGCATCACGTCATGAACGCCCTCGCGGCGATCGCGGCATCCGTCGAACTCGGCGTGCCGCTGTCCGACATCGTCGACGCGCTCGAGGGTGTGACGCTCGCAGAGCGGTGGCGGATGCAGCTCATGGGCGGCCGCGACGGCATCACGGTCATCAACGACGCGTACAACGCCAGCCCCGACTCGATGGCGGCCGCGCTGAAGACCCTCGCGCAGATCCAGGCCCCGGGAACGCGCACCATCGCGGTGCTCGGCGAGATGAGCGAGCTCGGCGAGTTCTCCGGCGAGGAGCACGACCGCATCGGCCTGCTCGCCGTGCGGCTCGGGATCTCGCAGCTCGTCGTCGTCGGCGAGGGTGCGCGACGCCTGCACATCACCGCCATCAACGAGGGGTCCTGGGACGGCGAGTCGGCCTACGTCGAGACCGCCGACGAGGCGTTCGAGCTCGTGACCTCCGCCGCGCGCCCCGGCGACACGGTGCTCGTGAAATCGTCGAACTCGGCGGGTCTCCGTCACCTCGGCGACCGACTGGGAGAATGGTTCGCGTGAGAGCACTGCTGACCGCCGGGGCGTTGTCGCTCGCCTTCACGCTGTTCCTGACCCCGCTGTTCATCCGGCTCTTCACACGTCTCGGGTGGGGCCAGTTCATCCGCGACGACGGCCCGAAGAGTCACCACGTGAAGCGCGGAACGCCCACGATGGGCGGCATCATCTTCATCCTGGGCACGCTCTTCGGGTACTTCGTGGCGACGCTCGTCGTCTCGAACGAGCCGCCGACGGCGTCAGGGCTGCTCGTGCTGCTCATGATGGTCGGCCTCGGCGCCGTCGGGTTCGTCGACGACTTCCTGAAGACCCGCAAGAAGCAGAGCCTCGGCCTCGGCGGCTGGGCGAAGGTCGCGGGCCAGGTGGTCGTGGCCGCGACATTCGCCCTGCTCGCGCTGCAGTTCCCGAACGAGCGCAACGTGACGCCGGCCAACACCTCGATCTCGTTCATCCGCGACCTCCCGCTCGATTTCATGGTCTTCGGCACGGTCGTCGGCATCATCCTCTACGTCGTGTGGATCTGCCTGATCACCGTCGGCGCCTCGAACGGCGTCAACGTGACCGACGGCCTCGACGGACTCGCGGGCGGTTCCTCGATCCTCGCGATCGGCTCGTTCGTCATCATCGGCTTCTGGCAGTTCAACCAGTCGTGTGCGAGCGAGAACCTGAACCCCGACGACCTCTACCGCTGCTACGAGGTTCGCGATCCGCTCGATCTCGCGATCGTCGCCACCGCGATCGTCGGCGGCCTGATCGGCTTCCTCTGGTGGAACACGAACCCGGCGAAGATCTACATGGGCGACACCGGTTCGCTTGCACTCGGCGGTGCGCTCGCGGCGCTCGCGATCGTGAGCCACACCGAGCTGCTCATCCTGCTGATCGGCGGTCTCTTCGTCGTCGAGACGGGTTCGGTCATCGTGCAGCGCGCCTACTTCAAGCTCACGGGCGGCAAGCGCATCTTCCTCATGAGCCCGATCCACCACCACTTCGAGTTGAAGGGGTGGGCCGAGATCACGATCGTCGTGCGGTTCTGGATCATCGCCGGACTGTTCGTCGCCGCCGGCGTCGGCAGTTTCTACTTCGAATGGCTGCAGCGGTGAACGAATCGGATGCCGCGGCCGCACGCGCCCGCCTCGACACGCTGACGAGCTGGAACGCCGACTGGAAGGGGCTTCGCGTCGCCGTGCTCGGGCTCGGCGTCACGGGGTTCTCGGTGGCCGATACGCTCACGGAGCTCGGCGCCGACGTGCTCGTCCTCGCGCCGACGGTCGATGACGACCGCGCCCGCATCCTCGAGGTCATCGGGGCACGGCTCGTGCGACATCCGCTCGATGCGGTTCCGAGCGAGCTCGAGGAGTTCGACCCGGAGCTCGTCGTGGCCTCGCCCGGCTTCCACCCCGATCACCCCGTGCTCGAGTGGGCCGGGGCGACCGGGGTCGCCGTCTGGGGAGACGTCGAGCTCGCCTGGCGCGTGCGCGACAAGGTGAACACCGCCGAGTGGATCCTCGTCACGGGGACGAACGGCAAGACGACGACCGTGCAGCTCACCGCGACGTTCCTCGCCGCGAACGGGCTGCGGGCCGCGCCCTGCGGCAACATCGGCGTGCCGGTGCTCGACGCCGTCCGCGACCCGGGCGGTTTCGACGTGCTCGTCGTCGAGCTCTCGAGCTACCAGCTGCACCATCTGCCGACGGTGGGTCCCGGCGCACTGCACCCATGGGCGAGCGTCGTGCTCAACATCGCCGACGACCACCTCGACTGGCACGGCTCGCCCGAGGCGTACCGTGCGGCGAAGGCGACCGTCTACGCCAACACCAAGGTGGCCTGCGTCTACAACCGCGCCGACGAGACGACGATGCACATGGTCGAGGACGCCGAGGTCGAGGAGGGTGCCCGCGCCATCGGTTTCGGTCTCGACGTGCCCGGCCCGAGCGACTTCGGCGTGGTCGAGGGCATCCTCTGCGATCGCGCCTTCCTCGAGGAGCGACGCACGGCAGCGCTCGAGATCGCGACGGTCGACGAGCTCGCGGTTCGCGGGCTGGGCGCACCGCACGTGGTCGCCAACATCCTCGCGGCGTCCGCGCTCGCCCGCTCGTACGGCGTGCCGGTGGGCATCATCCACGACGCCCTCGGCGAGTTCCGCCTCGACGCGCACCGCATCGAGGTCGTGGCCGAGGCCGGCGGCATCCGCTGGATCGACGACTCGAAGGCGACGAACCCGCACGCGGCCGAGGCGTCGCTGCGTGCCTTCGGTCGTGTCGTGTGGATCGTCGGGGGGCTCCTCAAGGGCGTCGACGCCGACGGGCTCGTCGCCGCCCACGCCGCCCGGCTCCGCGCCGCGATCGTCATCGGCGAGGATCGCGCACCGCTCGTCGCGGCGTTCCGCCGACACGCGCCCGAGCTGCCCCTCTTCGAGGTCGTGACGGATGACACTGAGACGGTGATGCCCGAGGCGGTCGCCCTGGCCGCAGGGATCGCCGAGGCGGGGGACACCGTGCTGCTCGCGCCGGCTGCGGCGTCGATGGACCAGTTCACCGACTACGCCGACCGGGGCCGGCGGTTCCACGAGGCGGTCAGAGCGAGGCTGGGAGGTGAGGCGGATGGCGACACCGCCCCGCTCGAGCCGAACGACGAAGGCTGAGGGCGCGGGCGTCTCCGCCGCCCGCATCCGTCTCGGTCGCGTCTTCCGCGTCGAGTCGAAGGACTACTACCTGCTGCTCGGCACGACGGTCTTCCTCGTCGTCTTCGGGCTCGTGATGGTGCTCTCCTCCTCGTCGGTCGAATCCAACCTCGAAGACGGCGGGTTCTTCGTGCAGGCGATGCGCCAGGGCGTCTTCGCCGTGCTCGGCATCCCCGTCATGCTGATCGCGAGCCGGATGCCGGAGCGGTTCTGGATGACGCTCGCCTGGCCGCTCCTCCTCGTCGCGTGCGTGCTGCAGCTGCTCGTCGTCGCGACGCCGCTCGGCATCGAGGTGGGCGGCAACACCAACTGGCTCGCCATCGGTTCCGTGCAGTTCCAGCCGTCCGAGCTCATCAAGGTCGCCCTCGTGATCTGGCTCGGACTCATCGTCACCAAGAAGCAGGCGCAGCTCGGCGACTTCGTGCACGGCATCGTGCCGATCCTCCTGGTGGGCGGCGGTGCGATCGGGCTCGTCCTGCTGGGCGGTGACCTCGGCACCGTCATGGTCATGGCCGCGATGCTCATGGGCGCGCTCTTCCTCATCGGGGTGCGCCTCCGTCTGCTGCTGCCGCCGCTCATCCTCGGTGGGCTGATCTTCTACTTCGTCGCGGTCTCGAGCGACAGTCGGATGCGTCGGATCACCGCGTTCCTGCAGGAGAACTGCTCCCAGATCGACATGGCCGACTGCTGGCAGATCCAGCACGGTCGGTTCGCGCTCGCGAACGGCGGGGTCTTCGGTGTCGGGCTCGGCAACTCCGCCGCGAAGTGGTCGTGGCTTCCCGCGGCCGACAACGACTTCATCTTCGCGATCATCGGCGAGGAGCTCGGCCTCATCGGCGCGATCGTCGTCATCGGCCTCTTCGTCGTGCTCGCAGTCGCGTTCGGGAGGGTGCTGCGCTCGGCCCGCACCGCGTTCGCCAAGGCGGTCACGGCCGCGGTGCTCGTGTGGGTGGTCGGCCAGGCATGTGTCAATATCGGTGTCGTGCTCGGCGTCTTCCCCGTCCTCGGCGTCCCGCTGCCGCTCGTCTCGGCCGGCGGCACGGCGCTGCTCACGACGCTCTTCGCGATCGGGGTGGTGCTCTCGGTCGCACGCGACCCCGAGGGAGCCATGCGTGCGGCCGAACAGGCGCAGGCGCGTGGAGCGGTTCGCCGCATGGAGCGCGCCGGACGATGACCGTCCACCTCCTCGCCGGCGGCGGCACCGCCGGTCACGTGAACCCGCTGCTGGCCGTCGCCGACCGGCTGCGCGAGCGCGATCCCGACGACACGGTGCTCGTGCTCGGCACGGCGGAGGGCCTCGAGTCACGGCTCGTCCCCGCGCGCGGCTACGAGCTGCTCACGATCGCCAAGGTGCCGTTCCCGCGCCGCCCGAATGGCGCGGCCCTCCGCTTCCCCATGCGCTTCCGAGCGTCGATCGCCGCCGTCCGGTCGATCATCGAGGAACGCGGCGTGGACGTCGTCGTCGGCTTCGGCGGCTACGTCTCCACTCCGGCCTATCTCGCCGCCCGCGCGGCCGGCATCCCCGTCGTCATCCACGAGGCGAACGCGAAGCCCGGGCTCGCGAACCGGCTCGGATCGCGCTGGGCGGCGGCCGTGGGCGTGGCGTTCCGTGGAACGCGCCTCAGAGGCGGCGTGCCGGTCGGCATGCCGCTGCGGCGGGAGATCGAGACGCTCGATCGCCTCGCCGTGCGCGATGAGGCGGCCAGATTCTTCGGACTCGACCCCGCTCGGCCCGTGCTGCTCGCAACGGGCGGCTCGCTCGGCGCGCGACGGATCAACGCGACCATGGTCGCGAGCGCCGACGCACTCACGAGGACGAGCTGGCAGGTGCTGCACATCACCGGATCGAGATCCGAGGTCTCCGATCCGGGACTCGCCGACTATCGCATGGTCGAGTACGCCGACCGGATGGATCTGGCCCTCGCGATCGCCGACTTCGCCGTCTCGCGAGCGGGCGCCGCGACGGTGAGCGAGCTCTCGGCGCTCGGTATCCCGGCCGTCTACGTGCCGTACCCGGTCGGCAACGGCGAGCAGCGCTTCAACGCGGCCGACGTGGTGGAGGCCGGCGGCGGCATCCTCGTCGATGACGCCGAGTTCCTGCCCGCGTGGGTCGAGGCCGAGCTCGTGCCGCTCCTCGGCGACGCCGATCGAGTCGCCGCCATGGCGGCGGCCGCGGCGTCCGCCGGCCATCTCGACGGCACCGACCGCATGATCGCGCTCATCGACGCCGCGCTCGGCGGGGGAGGCCGAGACGGCGCGCGCAACGCGTAACGTTGAGTGAGCGGATGCTCCGGCATCCGCCGATCGACCGATCCGCACCGTGCCCTCCGGCACGGACCCGCACCTTCGACCGCACGCATCGACCCGCCCCGAGGAAGTACGCCACCCGTGACCATCAAGCCCGACCTCACCGCCAAGATCCCCGCCGAGCTCGGCGCAGTGCACTTCGTGGGCATCGGCGGATCCGGCATGAGCGGCATCGCCCGTCTCTTCATCGGTGCCGGGCACCGGGTCACCGGCTCCGACGTCCGCGACTCCGACAACATCGCCGCGTTGCGGGCACTCGGCGCGCAGATCGCCATCGGCCACGACGCGGCGAACGTGGGCGACGCCGACACGGTCGTCGTCACCGGCGCCCTCTGGCAGGACAATCCCGAGTACCAGCTCGCGCTCGAGCGCGGCCTGCCCGTGCTGCATCGTTCCCAGGCACTGGCGTGGCTCATCTCCGGCCAGCGGCTCGTCTCCGTCGCGGGCGCCCACGGCAAGACGACGTCGACCGGCATGATCATCTCCGGACTCCTGGCGCTCGGCGAGGACCCGAGCTTCGTGAACGGTGGCGTGATCGAGGAGCTCGGCGTGAGCTCGGCGTCCGGCACCGGCGAACTGTTCGTCGTCGAAGCCGACGAGTCAGACGGCTCCTTCCTGCTCTACGACACCTCGGTCGCGCTCATCACGAACGTCGATCCCGACCACCTCGACCACTACGGCTCCCTCGACGCCTTCGAGCAGGCCTTCGTCGACTTCGCGGACCGCGCGCGAGAGCTCGTCGTCATCTCCTCGGACGACTCCGGCGCGACGCGCGTCGCCGGCCGGCTCTCGCACCCGCGCGTCGTGACGTTCGGCGAAGCGGCCGATGCGACGGTTCGCGTGCACTCGATCGAGACCGACGGGCCCGTCTCGTTCGCGGTGACCTACGAAGGCGAGGAGTACGCCGCTCGCCTCCGCATCCCCGGGCGGCACAACGCGATCAACGCAGCGGGGGCTTTCGCGGTGCTCGTCGGCCTGGGCTTCGACCCGGCAGCGTCGCTCGAGGGCATCTCGCGCTTCGCCGGCACCGGGCGCCGCTTCGAGCTCCACGGCACCGTCGGCGGCGTGAGCGTCTACGACGACTACGCGCACCACCCGACGGAGGTCGCGGCCGCGCTGTCGGCCGCACGCACGGTCGTCGGATCGGGGCGCATCATCGCGGTGCACCAGCCGCACCTCTACAGCCGCACGCGCCTCTTCGCGAAGGAGTTCGCCGAGGTGCTCGAGCAGTATGCCGACGAGACGGTCGTGCTCGACGTCTACGGCGCCCGCGAGGATCCCGAACCCGGCGTCACCGGCGCGCTCGTGAGCGAGCGATTCGCCGACCCGTCCCATGTCGCCTTCGTGCCCGATTGGCAGGAGGCGGCCGACCACACCGCGCGCATCGCGCGCGAGGGCGACTTCGTCATCACGCTCGGCTGCGGAGACGTCTACCGCATCGTGCCCCAACTGCTCGGCTCGCTCGAACGAGAGCGCGGATGAGGGCGCGCACCGCGTGAAGCGGCCCCAGGGCTTCGACACTCCGCCGGTGCGGCGGCCGAGGGAGCAGGTGAGCGAGCCGGCCCCGCGATCGGATGCGGCGTCCCGGCGGGACCCGGCGGGAGATCATGCGCCGACGGAGCCGATCCCGATCGTCGCGGCCGCACGCCCCGCCGCGTCCCCGCCGCAGCGACCCCGCGACGGCTCCGAGTCGAGCGAGGACATGGTCGATGCGAACCGGCTCGCCGAGACGATTCCGATCGGCGATGCTCTTCCGACGGCACCCCGGATCACCGAATCGCCGCAGGACGCACGTGCCGCCCGACGGGCGGTCGCAGCGGCCGCGCGCGAGCGTCGAAGGTACGAACGGCAGGAGGTGCGTCGCTTCACCAAGCGGTCGCGCCGTCGTCGCATCACGTGGGCGGTCGTGGGTGCGCTGCTGGTCGGCCTGATCGCGGTCGTGGTGATCGGCGCGTATTCGCCGCTCATGGCGCTGCGGGAGATTCGTGTCGAAGGAGCGTCCCGCGTCCCGGCCGCCGAGGTGCAGGCCGCCTTCTCCGGCGTTGTGGGAACGCCCTTGCCGCTCATCGATTCCGAGGTCGTGCACGAGGCGCTCTCGGCGTTCCCGCTGATCGAGACCTACTCGACCGAGACCATTCCGCCCGGCACGCTCGTGATCCGCATCGTCGAGCGCACGCCGGTCGGCGTGATCGACACGGGGAACGGCCTCGAACTCGTGGATGCCGCCGGCGTCGTGATCGAGCGCCCTGAAGCGCGCCCCGAGGGGCAGCCGCTCATCCAGGTCGACGGAGGCGTGGCGGCCGAGGGATTCCGGGCGATCGCGGCCGTCGTGCGCAGCGTGCCACCCGAGGTGCGCGCGCAGCTCACCGGTGCGAGTGCGGCCACGACCGACGATGTGCGCCTCGAGCTCGCCGGCGGTGCGAGCGTCGTCTGGGGGAGTGCTGAGGACTCGGCCCTCAAGGCCGACGTGCTCGCGACGCTCATGCGGGCGGCCCCTCCCGGCACGGTGTCCCTCTACGACGTCTCAGCGCCGACGAGCCCCGTCACGAGGTGACGGTGAGGCCGGCGACTCGGTCGGCGGTGACCGGAGTCGAGCGTGCCGCCGGGCGTGGTCGCGCCGGCGACCTGGCCCTTGTTCCGCCGCGATTCGCGACACGCGGGTCGTGCACCCGGGCCGCGAGGCATCCGCCGCCTACCTTCGAATCAGGAATTGCATACTCAGCAAAACTTTAACCTTCGACTAGAGGTTCAAGGTTCAGAGTTCGCACGGAAGGCCGGTCATGTCGACAAACCAGAACTACCTCGCCGTCATCAAGGTCGTCGGCATCGGCGGCGGCGGTGTCAACGCCGTCAATCGCATGATCGAACTCGGCCTCCGCGGAGTCGAGTTCATCGCGATCAACACCGACGCGCAGGCGCTGCTCATGTCCGACGCCGACGTCAAGCTCGACGTCGGTCGCGACCTGACACGCGGGCTCGGCGCGGGCGCCGACCCCGAGGTCGGGCGGCGCGCAGCCGAGGACCACGCCGAGGAGATCGAAGAGGCCCTCGCGGGCGCCGACATGGTCTTCGTCACGGCCGGCGAGGGCGGCGGAACCGGCACCGGCGGCGCGCCCGTCGTGGCGCGCATCGCGAAGTCGATCGGCGCCCTCACGATCGGTGTCGTCACGAAGCCGTTCGGCTTCGAGGGCAAGCGCCGGCAGACGCAGGCCGAGCAGGGCGTCGCACGCCTGAAGGAGGAGGTCGACACCCTCATCGTCGTGCCGAACGACCGACTGCTCGAGATCAGCGATCGCGGGATCTCGATGCTCGAGGCCTTCGCGACGGCCGACCAGGTGCTCCTCGCCGGTGTGCAGGGCATCACCGACCTCATCACGACGCCGGGCCTCATCAACCTCGACTTCGCCGACGTGAAGTCCGTCATGCAGGGCGCCGGCTCGGCACTCATGGGCATCGGCTCCTCGCGAGGCGCCGACCGGGCGATCAAGGCGGCGGAGCTCGCCGTCGCGAGCCCGTTGCTCGAGGCATCCATCGATGGAGCGCACGGCGTACTGCTCTCCATCCAGGGCGGCTCGAACCTCGGCATCTTCGAGATCAACGATGCCGCGAGGCTCGTGCAGGAGGCCGTGCATCCCGAGGCGAACATCATCTTCGGCGCCGTCATCGATGACACGCTCGGCGACGAGGTGCGGGTCACCGTCATCGCCGCTGGCTTCGACGGCGGCGAGCCGAACGCGAAACCGCAGCCGGTCGAGGCGCGACGCCCGAGCTTCGCGCCGGCGGCGGTCGGGGCATCGGTGGGAGCCGGAGCCGGGGCCGGACTCGGGGGAGATGCACCCGACGGCATCGCGGAGATCGACATCAACGAGCTCGTCGAGACCGCGAACTGGGGCGATGCGCCGTCGGCCGCCGCCGACCAGATCGTCTCCGACCCGGCGTTCGACGACAGCGACGACGACCTCGACATCCCCGACTTCCTGAAGTGATGCGGACCAGGTCGAGAGGTGGAGGGCGCGCATGAGCGCCCTCGCCGATCGGCTCGCCGCGGTACAGGGCAGCATCGCGGATGCCGCGCGCGATGCGGGCCGGCATCCGAGCGAGATCACGACGATCGTCGTGACGAAGTTCCAGCCGGCCGCGCTCGTCGCGGAACTCGCCGCCCTCGGCGTTCGCGACATCGGCGAGAACCGCCACCAGGAGGCGCAGGCCAAGGCCGCGGAACTCGCCGCCCTCGAGCTGCGATGGCACTTCATCGGGCAGCTGCAGACGAAGAAGGCGCGCCAGGTGCGCGCGTACGCGAGCGCGATCCACTCGATCGACCGGCCCGGACTCGTGGATGCGCTCCGCTCCGACGAGGCGTCCGTCGACTGCTTCGTGCAGGTGAACCTCACCGACGATCCGGCACGTGGCGGGGTCGCGCCGGAAGGCGTCGAGGCCCTCGTCGAGCGCGTCCTCGCGACACCCGGGCTGCGGCTCCGGGGTCTCATGGCGGTCGCCCCGCTCGACGAGCCACCGAGGCCCGCGTTCGCCCGCATGCGCCTGCTGTCAGAGCGGGTGCAGCAGACGGCGCCCGACGCGACCGCCCTGTCGATGGGCATGTCGCATGACTTCCACGATGCGATCCTGGAGGGTGCGACACACCTCAGGATCGGCACCGCAATCACCGGGAATCGGCCGGTCGCCGGTTAGCCTCGAACAGACGGAACACAGACGGAGGCAGCGATGTCCAACCCGCTCAAGAAGACCATGGTCTACCTCGGACTCGCCGATGAGGAGTTCGAACAGGAGACCCAGCCGGCGTCGCCGGCGCCCGCCGCACCCCTCGTGCACGCGGCGCCCGCACCGGCGCCCAAGACCGGAGCCGCGGTCACGCCGCTGCGCAAGCACCATGTCCAACCGAGCACACCGCAGGCGGAGATGAACGAGATCCTGACCGTCCACCCGCGTCAATACCGTGACGCGCAGGTGATCGCCGAGTCCTTCCGCGAGGGAGTCCCGGTCATCATCAACCTCTCCCAGATGTCCGACGGCGACGCGCGGCGGCTCATCGACTTCGCAAGCGGCCTCTCGCAGGGCCTCCACGGCAAGATCGAGCGGGTGACCAACAAGGTGTTCCTGCTCTCGCCGGCGCACGTGGTGGTCTCCGGCGAGGCCGGCGACGTCGACGGCGACGTCGAAGCGTCGTTCTTCACGCACGCGTAGCCGTCGTGGGCGCGCTCTCCGTCGTCTGGAACATCCTCTACACGCTGCTCCTCATCTACTTCTTCGTGATGTGGGCGCGGTTCGTGCTCGATCTCGTGCGCACGTTCAACCGGTCATGGCGACCGCGTGGCGCGTGGCTCGTCGTGGTGGAGGCCGTGTACACGCTCACGGACCCGCTCGTGCGCTTCTTCCGGCGGATCGTTCCGCCGATCCGGATCGGGCAGGTGGCACTCGACCTCGGGTGGAGCCTCGCCATGCTCGTCGTCATCATCGCCATGACCGTCGTGTCGTGGCTCGCGGCCGCGGCCGCGGCATCCGGCTGACGATCTCCTGCGAGGGTGACAGGCCGAGACGTTCGGCACTGCACCCTCCTCGGGGTCTTTGCTACCGTTAGCAGAACGTGATCGAACAGTTCGACAGATTTGAGGGTGGGAAGCCATGGCGCTAACTCCGGAAGATGTGGTCAACAAGCGCTTCCAGGCGACGAAGTTCCGGGAGGGCTACGACCAGGACGAGGTCGACGACTTCCTCGACGAGGTGGTCGTCGAACTGCGCCGGCTGAACCAGGAGAACGAGGAGCTGCGCCAGCGGCTCGCGGCCGCCGAGGCCCGCGCCAACGACGTCGCCTCGAGCGCGCCGGCTGCCGCACCCGCTCCGGCCGCGGTCTACGCCGAGCCGGCCGCTCCGCCGCCGACGGTCGCCGTGCAGACGCAGGCTCCCGCCCAGCCGCAGTCCGAGATCGACGAGCAGACGTCGACGACGAACCTCCTCCAGCTCGCTCGCCGCCTCCACGAGGAGCACGTGCGCGAGGGCATCGAGAAGCGCGATGCGCTCATCGCCGAGGGTCACGCGACCGCGGCTCGCGTGGTCGCCGAGGCCGAGGCCAAGCAGCGGCAGCAGATGGGCATCCTCGACCAGGAGCGCCTCGCGCTCGAGAAGCGCGTCGACGAACTCCGAGCCTTCGAGCGCGACTACCGCGCCAAGCTGAAGAGCTACATCGAGGGGCAGCTGCGCGAGCTCGACACGGCAGCGCCGGTGCAGGTCTCGGGCAACCAGGGCTTCTCGTCGCCCGTGAGCGCGTCCGGCATGTCGGGCGAGCAGGCGCCTGCCCCGACGTTCCAGGGCTTTGGCGGCTGAGCGGGCCGCGAAGGTCGGCACCGCCACAGCCCTCCTCGTCCTGGTCGTCGGCGCCCTCGTGGTGTACGGCATCGACCAGCTGAGCAAGTTCCTCGTCGTCGCGAACCTCACCGAGGGTGAGGTCGTGCCGGTGCTCGGATCGCTGTTGCAATGGCAGTTCGTCCGGAACCCCGGCGCGGCCTTCTCCCTCGCGAGCGGCATGACGTGGATCTTCACCGTCCTCGCGGCGGGCGTGATCACCTTCATCGTGTGGTTCGCCCGTCGCATCCGCTCGATCGCCTGGGCGCTCGTGTTCGGCCTCCTGCTGGGCGGCGTGCTCGGCAACCTCACCGACCGACTGCTTCGCGAGCCGAGCTTCGGGCTCGGCCATGTCGTCGACTTCATCTCGACGCCGTGGCTCATTCCCGCCATCTACAACGTCGCCGACATCGCGATCGTCTCGAGCATGGTGCTCTTCATGATCCTCACCATCCGCGGCGTCGGGCTCGACGGCACGCGCGAGCCCAAGCGGTCGGATGTCGCGACCGAGCCGGCCGCCGCGTCCGTCGCCCCCGAGTCCTGAGCATGGAGCATCGTTCCTTCCCCGTCCCCGACGGGCTCGACGGGGTGCGTGTCGACCAGGGCATCGCGAAGCTGCTGGGCTTCTCTCGCACTCTCGCTGCAGAGATCGCCGGCGCCGGCGGCGTGCAGCTCGACGGGGCATCCGTCGACAAGTCCGATCGGCTCCGCGGCGGCGCATGGCTCGAGGTCAGCTGGGAGCCGCCGCGAACCCTCGAACTCGTGCCGACGGCCGTGCCCGATCTCGGCATCGTCCACGACGACGATGATCTCGTGGTCGTCGACAAGCCGGCGGGCGTCGCTGCGCATCCGTCGCTCGGGTGGGACGGCCCGACGGTCGTCGGCGCCCTCGCCGCCGCGGGCTTCCGCATCTCGACGTCGGGCGCGCCCGAGCGACAGGGCGTCGTGCACCGGCTCGACGCCGGCACGAGCGGGCTCATGGTCGTCGCGAAGTCCGAGCGCGCGTACACGGAGCTCAAGCGCCAGTTCCACGACCGGGAGGTCGAGAAGATCTACCACACCGTCGTGCAGGGGCACCCCGATCCGCTCGCGGGCACGATCGACGCACCGGTCGGACGGCACCCTCGTTCCGAGTGGAAGTTCGCGGTCACGGCATCGGGCAAGCACGCGGTGACGCATTACGAGACGATCGAGGCGTTCCCGTACGCCTCGCTGCTGGAGGTGCATCTCGAGACCGGTCGCACTCACCAGATCCGGGTGCACATGGCGGCCCAGCGGCATCCGTGCGCAGGCGACGCGATGTACGGTGCCGACCCGACGCTCTCGGCACGGCTCGGCCTCACCCGGCAGTGGCTGCACGCCAAGGAACTCTCGCTCACGCACCCCGGCACGAGGGAGTGGACGACGTTCGAGTCCGCGTATCCCGCCGACCTCGAGCACGCCCTCGGGCTGCTGCGCGGTGACTGAGCGCCACGCGCGCACCGGCACCCGGCGACGTCGTGAGGTCGCCGTAGACTCGGAACCACCCCCGAAGAACCACCTCGCAGTACCCCGATGAGGAGCCCAGTGGCCGCCGATTCCTTCGTCCACCTGCACGTCCACAGCGAGTACTCGATGCTCGACGGCGCAGCGCGGGTCGGTGAGCTCATCCAGGCGGCGAAGGGCGAGCAGATGCCCGCCGTCGCGATCACCGACCACGGCAACGTCTTCGGCGCCTACGACTTCTGGAAGCAGGCGACCGACGCCGGCATCAAGCCCATCATCGGCACCGAGGCGTACCTGACGCCCGGCACGCATCGCAGCGACAAGACCCGCGTGCGCTGGGGCAACGGCGGCGGCGACGACGTGTCGGGCTCCGGTGCGTACACGCACATGACGCTGCTCTCCGAGACGACGGAGGGCATGCACAACCTGTTCCGTCTCTCGAGCCTCGCCTCGATCGAGGGGTACTACTTCAAGCCCCGCATGGATCGCGAGCTTCTGCAGACCTACTCCAAGGGCCTCATCGCCACGACCGGGTGCCCCTCCGGCGAGGTCCAGACGCGCCTTCGGCTCGGGCAGTACGACGAGGCGCTGAAGGCGGCATCCGACTACCGCGACATCTTCGGTCGCGAGAACTTCTTCGCCGAGATCATGGACCACGGCCTCGGCATCGAGAAGCGCATCATGGACGACCTGATCCGCCTCGCGAAGCAGCTCGACCTTCCCCTCGTCGCGACGAACGACCTGCACTACACGCACGCCCACGACGCCAAGAGCCACGCCGCCCTCCTGTGCGTGCAGTCCGGCTCGACGCTCGACGACCCGAACCGCTTCAAGTTCGACGCCGACGAGTTCTACCTGAAGACGGCGGCCGAGATGCGCCACGTGTTCCGGGATCACCCCGAGGCGTGCGACAACACCCTGCTCATCGCCGAGCGCGCCGACGTGCGGTTCAACACGAGCGCCAACTACATGCCGCGCTTCCCGGTGCCAGAGGGCGAGAGCGAGGAGAGCTGGTTCGTGAAGGAGGTCGAGCGCGGCCTCCATGTGCGCTACCCGAACGGGATCCCCGACGAGGTGCGCAAGCAGGCCGATTACGAGGTCGGCGTCATCTCGCAGATGGGCTTCCCCGGCTACTTCCTCGTCGTCGCCGACTTCATCAACTGGTCGAAGAACAACGGCATCCGCGTCGGGCCGGGGCGTGGCTCCGGCGCCGGCTCGATGGCGGCGTACGCGATGCGCATCACCGACCTCGACCCCCTGCAGCACGGCCTCATCTTCGAGCGGTTCCTCAACCCCGACCGCGTCTCGATGCCCGACTTCGACGTCGACTTCGACGAGCGTCGTCGCGGCGAGGTCATCAAGTACGTGACCGAGAAGTACGGCGACGAGCGTGTCGCCCAGATCGTCACCTATGGCACGATCAAGGCCAAGCAGGCGCTGAAAGACAGCTCGCGCGTGCTCGGATTCCCCTTCGGCATGGGCGAGAAGCTCACGAAGGCGATGCCGCAGGCGATCATGGGCAAGGACATCCCGCTCTCGGGCATCCTCGACAAGGATCACCCCCGCTACAAGGAGGCGGGCGACATCCGGGCCATCATCGAGACGGATGCCGAGGCGCGAACGGTCTTCGAGACGGCGCTCGGCCTCGAGAACCTGAAGCGCCAATGGGGCGTGCACGCCGCCGGTGTCATCATGTCGAGCGACCCGCTCATCGACATCATCCCGATCATGAAGCGGGAGCAGGACGGCCAGATCGTCACGCAGTTCGACTACCCGGCATGCGAGGCCCTCGGCCTCATCAAGATGGACTTCCTGGGGCTCCGCAACCTCACGATCATCGACGACGCGCTCGACAACATCGAGGCGAACCGGGGCTTCCGCCCAGTGCTCGAAGAACTCGCCCTCGACGACCAGGGCGCGTACGACCTGCTCGCGAAGGGCGACACCCTCGGCGTGTTCCAGCTCGACGGCGGGCCCATGCGTTCGCTCCTGCGGCAGATGAAGCCCGACAACTTCGAGGACATCTCCGCCGTCATCGCCCTGTACCGTCCGGGCCCGATGGGCGCGAACTCGCACATCAACTACGCGTTGCGCAAGAACGGCCTGCAGCCGATCACGCCCATCCATCCCGAGCTCGAAGAGCCGCTGAAAGACATCCTCGACACGAGCTACGGCCTCATCATCTACCAGGAGCAGGTGATGGCGATCGCCCAGCGCGTCGCCGGCTTCTCCCTCGGGCAGGCCGACATCCTGCGCCGAGCGATGGGCAAGAAGAAGAAGTCCGAGCTCGACAAGCAGTACGAGGGCTTCTCGGGCGGCATGAAGGCGAACGGCTTCTCGGACGCCGCGATCAAGACCCTCTGGGACATCCTGCTGCCGTTCTCCGACTACGCCTTCAACAAGGCCCACTCGGCCGCCTACGGCGTGCTCAGCTACTGGACGGCCTACCTCAAGGCGCACTTCCCGGCCGAGTACATGGCGGCGTTGCTCACGAGCGTCGGCGACGCGCGCGACAAGCTGGCGCTCTACCTCAACGAATGCCGCCGCATGGGCATCAAGGTGCTCCCGCCCGATGTGAACGAGTCCATCGGCTTCTTCGCCGCGGTCGGCGACGACATCCGGTTCGGCCTGGGCGCCGTGCGCAATGTCGGCTTCAACGTCGTCGATGCCATCCGGGCGGCGCGCGAGTCGAAGGGGCGCTTCGAGTCGTTCCACGACTTCCTGAAGAAGTGTCCGATCCAGGTCGCGAACAAGCGCACCGTCGAGTCGCTCGTGAAGGCCGGGGCGTTCGACTCCCTGGGGCACACGCGCCGTGCGCTCGTCGAGATCCACGAGGGCGCCGTCGAATCGGCCGTGAAGGAGAAGCGCGCCGAAGAGGTCGGCGACATCGGCTTCGACTTCGACAGCCTCTTCGAGGACCACGAGAAGGACGCGGCGCCCTCGCTCGTGCCCGACCGGCCCGAATGGCAGAAGCGCGACAAGCTCGCCTTCGAACGCGAGATGCTCGGCCTCTACGTCTCCGACCATCCGTTGGCGGGGCTCGAGGTCCCGCTCGCGAAGCACGCCTCGACGACGATCACCGAGCTGATGTCATCGGATGCCACCCAAGACGGCGACACCGTCACGATCGCGGGACTCGTGACGAGCGTGCAGCACCGCGTCGCGCGCCAGAGCGGCAACCAGTACGGCATGATCCAGGTCGAGGACTTCTCGGGCGAGATCACGGTCATGTTCATGGGCAAGGCCTACCAGGAGTTCGCGCCCGGGCTGAAGGGCGACTCGATCGTCGTGGTGCGAGGGCGCGTGAGCATGCGCGACGACGGCATGAACCTGCACGCCTACAGCGTCTTCACGCCCGAACTCGGACAGGGTGAGGAGTCGGGGCCCGTGGTCATCTCGCTGCCCGACATCCGGGCGACGACCGACACGATCACGGCCCTCGGCGACGTGCTCATCCGCCATCGCGGCGACACCGAGGTGCGGCTGAAGCTCGTGAAGGGCCGCACGGCCCGGGTGTTCGAGCTGCCCTACCCGGTGCAGGTCACGGCCGACCTCTATGGGGAACTGAAGAGCCTCCTCGGCCCGAACTGCCTCGTGTGACGCGCGCACGGGCCGCGGTGTCGAGGCCTCGGTAGGCTGGTGGGGCCATGCTGCGAACCATCGACCTCCGTGGAACCCGACCGTCTCCGACCGAACTGCTCGCGCTCGTGCCCCGGGCCTCGACCGACGTCTCGGCCGCACTCGACGGCGCCCGAGCGCTGATCGACGACGTGCGAGCCCGCGGCGAGCAGGCGCTCCTCGACCAGGCCGAGCGCTTCGATCGGGTGCGCCCGACCTCGGTGCGCGTCTCCGACGCCGAGCTCGCGGAGGCCCGCGACGCGCTCGCGCCCGACATCCGCTCGGCGATCGAGGGCACGATCACGCGGGTTCGCGCGGCGAGTGAGGCACAGGTGCCGGCTCCCGAGCGCACGGTGCTCGGCAATGGCGCGATCGTCGAGCAGCGCTGGCAACCGGTCGCGCGAGTCGGCCTGTACGTGCCGGGCGGCAAGGCGGTCTACCCCTCGAGCGTCGTCATGAACGTCGTGCCGGCGCAGGTCGCGGGCGTGCGCTCGATCGCGCTCGCCTCGCCCGCGCAGGCGGCGTTCGGCGGCCGCGTGCACCCCACCGTCGCGGGGGTCGCTGCCCTGCTCGGCATCACCGAGGTGTACGCCATGGGCGGTGCCGGCGCGATCGGCGCCTTCGCATACGGGGTCCCGACCCTCGGTCTCGATCCCGTACAGCGGGTCACCGGACCCGGCAACGTGTTCGTCGCGGCGGCGAAGCGGCTCGTGCAGGGCGTCACGGGCATCGACGCCGAGGCAGGACCGACGGACATCCTCGTGATCGCCGACGACTCGGCAGACGCCGACTTCGTCGCCGCCGACCTGGTGAGCCAGGCAGAGCACGACGAGCTCGCGGCATCCGTGCTCGTGACCGACTCGGCCGAGCTCGCGGCGCGGGTCATCGAACACCTCGAGGTGCGCGTCGCCCGTACGAAGCACTCCACGCGAGTGCGCACGGCGATCGAAGGGGCGCAGTCGGCGCTCGTCCTCGTCGACGACCTCGAGCAGGCGGCCGACTTCGCGAACGCCTTCGGTCCCGAGCACCTCCAGATCCAGGTGCGCGATGCGGATGCGACGCTCGCCCGCATCGAGAACGCGGGGGCGATCTTCATCGGCGACTACTCGCCCGTGAGCCTCGGCGATTACGCCGCTGGTTCGAACCACGTGCTGCCGACCGGGGGACAGGCCCGCTACGCCGCAGGCCTCTCAGCCGCGACGTTCCTGCGACCGCAGCAGGTCGTGCGTTACGACGCCGAGGCACTCCGCGAGGTGGCGCCGGTCATCGCCGCGCTCTCGGCCGAGGAGGACCTGCCCGCGCACGGTGAGGCCGTCACGGCGCGTTTCGAGCGCTGAGCGGGCAGATCAGCTCCGACGCATCGCGCAGCGCGAACGCCTCCGGTCGCCCGCCACCGCCCCGCTAGGCTGGGATCACCATGTACTGCCCCTTCTGCCGTCACCCGGATTCCCGTGTCATCGACTCGCGCACGAGCGACGACGGGCTCTCGATCCGCCGCCGGCGCCAGTGCCCCGAATGCGGGCGGCGATTCTCGACGACCGAGACGGCGAGCCTCGCGGTGATCAAGCGGAGCGGCGTCATCGAGCCGTTCAGCCGTGAGAAGGTCGTGCTCGGCGTCAAGAAGGCGTGCCAGGGCCGCCCAGTGACCGATTCCGACCTCGCGGTGCTGGCGCAGAAGGTCGAGGAGACGATTCGCTCGACGGGCGCCTCGCAGATCGAGGCCAACGACATCGGGCTCGCCATCCTGCCGCCGCTGCGCGAGCTCGACGAGGTCGCGTACCTCCGGTTCGCGAGCGTCTACCAGGCGTTCGAATCGCTCGACGACTTCGAGTCGGCCATCGGGGCGCTCCGGGCCGAGCACGGCCGGCTGCCCGCGCGACCCGTCGAGTGAACGGCCTCGGCGCCGCCGTTCCTCCGATAGCCTGAGTGCCGGCATGTATCGACTCCTCTTCTCCCTCTTCCTCTCCCGCATGGACCCGGAGGACGCGCACCACCTGGCATTCCGGGTCATCAGGATGCTGCCGACCCTCGGCATCGGGCGGCTCGTCGAACTCGTGACGGCCCCCGACCCCTCGCTCGAGGTCGAGGCGCTCGGGCTCCGATTCCCCTCGCCGTTCGGTGTCGCCGCCGGCTTCGACAAAGACGGCTTCGCGGTGCGCGGACTCGGCAACCTCGGGTTCGGCCACGTCGAGGTCGGCACCATCACGGCGCACGCGCAGCCCGGCAACGAACGACCGCGGCTCTTCCGACTCGTCGGCGACCGCGCGCTCGTCAACCGCATGGGCTTCAACAACGGCGGGGCGGATGCCGCGGTGGGCCGCCTCTCGCGCATCGCCCGTCGTCGCCATCGTCCCGTGCTGGGCGTGAACATCGGCAAGAGCAGGGTGACGCCCGTCGAGGACGCGATCGCCGACTACGAGCGCAGCGCGCGGGTGCTCGCCCCGTACGCGGACTACCTCGTCGTGAACGTCAGCTCGCCGAACACGCCCGGACTTCGAGGGCTGCAGGAGCTCGATTCGCTCGCACCGCTCCTCGAGGCGGTCCGGCGCACGGCCGGCGCGACGCCGCTGCTCGTGAAGATCGCACCAGACCTCGACGACGCCGAGGTGGTGCGCATCTGCGAGCTCGTGACGAAGCTCGGGCTCGACGGGATCATCGCCACGAACACCACGATCTCCCGCGCGGGGCTCACGGCAGCGGCATCCGACGTCGAGCGGATCGGTGCAGGCGGCCTCTCGGGCGCGCCGCTCGCCGCACGCTCGCTCGAGGTGCTGCGCCTCGTGCGGGCCAACGTCCCGCCCGCCATGTGCGTCATCTCGGTGGGCGGTGTCGAGACCGCAGCCGACGTGCAGGACCGCCTCGATGCCGGTGCCA
>JAPSJT010000125.1:2980-7193 GCA_031178045.1 Agromyces sp. | reverse complement strand
CGCGGGCGATCCGTCGCCGAGTTCGCTCTTCCCGACCGCCGCGGGCGCCGAGGAGGAGCCTCCGGCTGCTGCGCCGTCGGGGCCGATGACCGACGCGATCGCAGCGCTCTTCGGCGGAGCGCCGGCGACGCAGGCAGCCGGCGCCCCGGCCGCTGCGAGCGCCGCCGGGTCGGCCGGCGCCGCCGCGAGCCCGTTCGCCGCGAGCGCCGCCGCGACCGGCGCGGCATTCGCCACGACTCCCGCCGCGACCTCCCGTTCAGCGGCGGAGCCCGCGCCGGCCGCCGTGTCGCGCGTCGCCGGCTCCGGCGGATCCGGAGGCGGAACCCGTGCCACCGGAGGTGGAGACGGCAACGACCGCCGCACCGTCCGCACGTTGCTCTGGGTCGCGGGCGGCCTCATCGTGCTCGTCGTGCTCGCCGGTCTGTTCTACCTCGGCACCCGGCTGGCGCCGGCCGGCGGCGACGCGGCATCCGGCTCACCTGATGCGACCACCGCGTTGGAGGCGCCGGTGCCCGAGCCGACTGCCGCGCAGCCGCCAGGCGTGCACGCGTGGAACACGCTCTTCGGTGGCGAGTGCCTCGAGCCGTTCCCCTCGGCGTGGGAGAACGAGTACACCGTCGTCGACTGCGCGGCACCGCACGCGGCCCAGCTCGTGCACCGCGGCGAGCTCGCGGGCGACGCGGCCGCGCCCTTCCCCGGCGAGGAGGCGCTCGCCGCGCAGATGGCCGATCTCTGCAGGGCCGACGGCATCATCGACCCGGCACTCATCGCGGGTATCGACGACCTGCAGGTCGCCGCCTCCTACCCCGTCGAATCGCAATGGGCCGAGGGGGAGCGCACCTTCTACTGCTTCGCGAACCGGTCGAGCGGTGAACCGCTGACCGGCAGCATCACGGGCCCCGGACCCGCGGCGTAGCATGCACGGCATTGCCAGGGTCGTCGTCGTCGGCTCGCTCAACGTGGACTCGACGAGCTATGTCGCGGCGTTCCCCGCGCCCGGCGAGACGGTGCTCTCGCACGGATTCCAGGTCGCGCTCGGCGGCAAGGGCTCGAACCAGGCCGTCGCCGCGCACGTCGCGGGCGCAACGGTCGAGCTCGTCGCGCACGTCGGCACGGATGCCGCCGGTGACTTCGCCCTCGCAACCCTCGAACGCTTCGGCGTGCCGACGGGCTCGATCACGCGCCACCCCGACGCCCCCACGGGCGTCGCCCAGATCACGGTCGCCGACTCGGGCGAGAACACCATCATCGTGACGAGCGGTGCGAACGCCGCCGTCACCCCGGCGGCCGTCGACGCCGAGCACGACCGCATCGCCGACGCCGCACTCGTGCTCACGCAGGGCGAGCTGCCCGTCGACACGATCGACCGGCTGGCGGCCGTCGTCGCCGAGGCGAGCGCGCGGTTCGTGCTCAACCTCGCACCGCCCGCGGCGGTCGCTCCAGAGACCCTGGCCACCGCCGATCCCCTCGTGGTCAACGAGCACGAGGCACGCGCAGTCGGCATCGATCCGGATGTCGCGGCGCCGACACCCGACGACTGGCGGGCGCTCGCGGCATCCGCCGTCGGGCGCGTCGCGCGCTCGGTCGTCGTGACCCTCGGATCCGCGGGTGCGGTCGCCGCGTCGGAGCACGGGTCGTGGGCGGTGCCCGCTCCGCGCGTCTCCGCCGTCGACACGACGGGTGCGGGCGACGGATTCACTGGCGCGCTCGTCGCCTTCCTCGCTGAGGGGCGTCCCCTCGACGAGGCGCTGCGGATCGCCGTCGCCGCCGGCGCGCTCGCCGTGCAGGTGCGCGGCACGGTCGACTCGTACGCCTCACGCGAAGAGGTGCTCGCCGCTGCCGAAGCCGCTTCGATGATGGCCGAGGGCGACACCGACTCCACGGGCGCCGGCGGCGCGCCGCCCGCATGAGCATCCCGGTCATCGTCGACTGCGACCCCGGGCACGACGACGTCTTCGCGCTGTGGTTCGCGGCGGGGCATCCGTCGCTCGAGCTGCTCGCCGTCACGACGGTCGGCGGCAACGTGCCGATCGAGCACACGAGCCGAAACGCCCGCGTCGCCCTCACCGTCGCCGGCGTCGAGGGCGTGCCTGTCGCCGCCGGGGCGACCGGCCCGCTCAGCCGCACGCTCGCGACCGCCGAGTGGATCCACGGCGAGAACGGCCTCGGCGGCCCCGAGTTGCCCGAGCCGAGCGAGCCGCTCGATGAGCGTGGCGCGACCGAGCTCATCGCCGAGACGCTGCTCGCTGCGAGTGAACCCGTCGCGATCATCGCGACCGGCCCCATCACGAACGTCGCCATCCTGTTGCGCGAGCGACCCGAGCTCGCCGACCGCATCCGTGAGATCGTGTGGATGGGCGGCTCCACCGAACGCGGCAACGTCACGCCCTACGCGGAGTTCAACGCGTGGGTCGACCCCGAGGCGCTCGCGATCGTCGTGGCCAGCGGCATCCGCTTCACCATGGTCGGCCTGAACGTCACGCATCACGCGCTCGTGACGCCTGCGGTACGCGAGCGGCTCGCCGCCGTCGACAATCGCACTGCACGGTTCGGCGACGAACTGCTCGAGTTCTTCTGCCGGACGAACGACGAGGTGTTCGGCATGCCCGACGGGCCGCTGCACGACCCCGTCGCGGTCGCCGTGCTCGCCGACCCCGGGAGCGTCGAGCTCGTGCACACCCGCCTCGACGTCGAGCTGGCAGGCACCGAGACGGCCGGCGCGACGAGCGTCGACTTCGACGGCATGCTGAAGCGCGAGCCGAACGCGTGGGTCGCGGTCGGCCTCGACGTCGACCGGTTCTGGGCGGCCGTCGAGGCATCCGTCTCCCGGCTCGCCTGACGGGTGAGACGGTCCCGGGGCGCCTCACTCGCCGCACAACGAATCAGGCTCGCGCAACGCTCTCGATGAACTCCTGCGCGCTCGTGCCCGCTGGAAGTGCGATAACGAAATGATCGTCTCGCAGCGCCTCAGCTACCGCCACCGCGGAGAGCACCTCGCTCCCGACCATGATGACCAGTCGTCCATCATCCCCAGCCTTCGCGACCTCGGACGTCAGGGTCTCGAGGACTGCGGCACCTTCGCTCGAGAGCGTGATGTCGACCGCGTCGCCCGGTTGACCGTCTGCAACGGTCACCGCCTCGACCTCAGCCCGCCGCAAGTCCGACGCAGCGACGAGGACGTGCTCTCCGTTCACCGGGACACACTCGGGCGCCGAGCCCGCAGCGCAGGTCTCGGATGCGGCCACCTCGATGGCTCCCGCAGTCGCCGCCGGACCGTCCGTGCCCCCGTCGGCGGCGCATCCGCTCGACACGAGCACGAGGATGCCCAGACCGACACCGCAGAGCTTGTCTGCAAGAGATCCCACGGAAGGCGCCTCCTCATTGAGCAACCATGAGCGATTGCGATCAGACTCAACACGCTACCGTTCTGGTCTCTCGCGGCGGCAGGAAGGGGTCCTGCTGGTGCTCGGATTGCGGGAGCCGGCCATGGCATCGGGCGAGCGCGCGGCCGCCAAGCGCAAGCGCGCGGCTCCGAGGAGACGTACAGTCTGACGTACTCAGTACGTGCACCAGCAGAGGACGATCCCCGATGACCGACCAGAACCCGCAGACCTCAGGAGCTCCTTCCCTCGACGCCCGATTGCAGAAGGTGTCCCTACCGGCGGCGACCGAACTGCTCACGGAGTTCTGGTCGCAGCAGGTCGTGGGCGAGGCCAACGGAACACTGCTGAAGATCGCGAAAGGAATCGGAGAGACCCGCTGGCACCTGCACGACGATCAGGATGAGACGTTCCTCGTACTCAGCGGCCGACTGACAGTCCAGCTCCGGGACCGGAACGTCGACCTCGAGCCAGGCGATCTCTTCGTGGTCCCGACGGGAGTGGAGCACTGTCCCATCGCCGAGGAGGAGACACGCTTCCTGATCCTGGGAACCTCAGTCACGTCCAACGCGGCAGGCGGTAAGCCGGAGTGGAGCCAGAACGGCGGGCTACCCGCAGCTCGTTAGCCGGCGCGCCGGTCGCGCGGAGCCGAGCGCAGTTCAGGAGAGCGAGCGAATGACTCGCGCGAGGCGTGCGACCGCCTCGTCGACGAGCACGTCCGAGAGGTTCCCGTAGCCGAGCACGACGGCCTCTCGCGCCGGCGCGGCTGCTGACACCCGGTACCGGGCGAGGGCGGAGACGGCGACGTCGAGTGCGCCAGCGGCCTCGACGAC
>JAPSJT010000125.1:0-2880 GCA_031178045.1 Agromyces sp. | reverse complement strand
CGAGCGAGCGGATGCCCCGACCGGTCGACGACGGCGAACTCGGCGTCGGGCATCGTGCCGAGCGCCCGGCGCACCGCGTTCGCCCATCGCGCGCGGGGGACGTTGCGCAGGTCGGGAACACCCGGTCCGAGGTCGTAGGCGGGCCGCCGGAACTCCGCCCGAAGCGGCGCCGCGGTCGATGTCGTGGACGGGCTCGGCCGTGACGCCGCCGGCACACGCGTGCCCGCGCCCACCCTGGCCTCGAGCACGCCCTCGGCGACGAGCTGCCCGTAGGCCTCGGTGACCACCCACCGTGAGATCCCGAGCGTCTCGGCGAGAGCCCGGCTCGGAGGAAGGGCGGACCCTGCGGGAATCCGTCCCTCGTGAACGGCATCGCGGAGCGCCCGCTCGAGCCGATCGCGCAGCGACGATCGCTCGTCGCCGAGGTCGAGCAGGGTGTCCCAGGCGAGCGTGGCGGCTGATCGCGGCATTCCTGCTCCGTGCATCGATTGGTCTGGTCAGACGGTTGCTGAATGGAGTGTATGCCCAGACCGCTTCCTTCCTACGCTCGGTCGTGCCAGCACTCAGGATCGGAAGGAACCCCATGCGCTATCGCACCATCGGCAACGGACGCAGCTCGTTCGACGTCTCGACCATCTGCCTCGGCACCATGAACTTCGGCACGCTGACCGACGTCGACACGTCACTCGCGATCCTCGACCGCTTCGTCGAGGCGGGCGGCACGTTCATCGACACCGCGAACAACTACAACGCATGGGTCGGCGGGCACGGCCGGGACAGCGAGGACCTCATCGGCGGATGGCTCGCCGACCGCGGCATCCGCGATCGCGTGCGCATCGCCACGAAGGTCGGCGCTGCGAAGGAGAACCCGGCGCTGCCGCTCTCGAACACGCCCCCGACGAACTTCGAGGGGCTCGGCGCCGACGTCGTGCGCCGGCAGGCGCTCGAGAGCGCGCGCCACCTGGGCGTCGAGCGCCTCGATGTGCTGTACGGGCACGTCGACGACCGGGAGACCCCGCTCGCCGAGACGGTCGGCGCGTTCGGAGCGCTGCAGGAGGAGGGGCTCGTCGGCATCGCCGGGATCTCGAACGTCGCCCTCTGGCGCGTTGTCGAGGCGCGGGAGGAGGCGATGCGCCAGGGCGTCGGACCGTACGGGCTCGTGCAGCAGCAGTACAGCTACGTGCACCCCGAGCCCAAGCTCGGCCGACACAACTTCGTCACCCCCGATCTGCTCGACTACGCGGCGTCGACCGGCACCGTCGGCCGACCGCCGCTCGCCGTCACCGCCTACTCGCCCCTGCACAAGGGGGCGCTGGCGCGGCGGGAGCGCCCGCTCTTCGACGTCGAGCACCCGACGTCTCGGGCGCGGCTCGCGACCCTTCACGACGTGGCGCGCGAAGTGGGCGCGACGCCGAACCAGGTGGCGCTCGCCTGGATGCTCGGTGCCGAGGTGCCCGTGATCCCGGTCGTCGGGACCTCGAGCGTCGCGCAGCTCGAGGAAGTGCTCGGCGCCGTGGAGCTCGATCTCGATGCCGACGTGCGGGCGCGACTCGACCAGGAGCCTCGCCTGCAGCGAGCCGCCGCCTAGAGCTCGACTTCGAGCGGCTCGCGGGCGAGGAGCTCGTGCACGCCCGTGAGGATCTCGTCTGGGCGGAACGGGTACTTCTCGATCTCGGCCTGGTTGCTGATGCCCGTGAGCACGAGGATGGTGTGCAAGCCGGCCTCGATGCCCGCGACGATGTCGGTGTCCATGCGATCGCCGATCATCGCGGTGTTCTCGGAGTGCGCGCCGATCGTGTTGAGTGCCGAGCGGAACATCATGGGGTTCGGCTTGCCGACGACGTACGGCTCCTTGCCGGTCGCCTTCGTGATGAGCGCGGCGATCGCGCCGGTGGCGGGCAGCGGGCCCTCGGCCGACGGGCCGGTCGCGTCGGGATTCGTGACGATGAACCGCGAGCCGTTCCCGATGAGGCGGATCGCCTTCGTGATGGCCTCGAACGAGTAGTTGCGGGTCTCGCCGACGACCACGAAGTCGGGGTTCGTCTCGGTCATCACGAAACCGGCCTCGTGCAACGCGGTGAGGATCCCGGCCTCGCCGATGACGAACGCGGTGCCGCCGGGCAGCTGCTGCTTCAGGAAGTCGGCGGTCGCGAGCGCAGAGGTCCAGATGCGGGCCTCGGGCACGTTGAGCCCGCTCGCGCGCAGCCGCGCCGACAGGTCACGGGCGGTGAAGATCGAGTTGTTCGTGAGCACGAGGTAGGGCGTGCCGGCGTCCTCCCACTGCTGCAGCAGCTCGGCGGCCCCGGGCAGCGCATGATTCTCGTGCACGAGCACGCCGTCCATGTCGGTCAGCCAGGCCTCGACCTCGTCACGTCGTCCCATTCCCATGGCTCAAGCCTAGGACGCCCAGATCACAGCCCGATGAACAGCGGATGCCGCGCACCTGCACTCGGCGGGGGGCTCAGTGCAGCAGCTCCCGCCAGTTCTCGGGCACGCGACCCTCGGGGCCCGGTGCCGGTTGGTCGTCGGGGCGCGCGAACGGCGGAGAGAGCGGCACGGGCGGCGCCGAGGCGCCCGTCGTGTAGTCCCAGAACCAGTGCTCGCCGGGCTCGAAGGAGGTCGCGACCGGATGCCCCTCCTCGCGCGCATGCCGGCTGGCGTGCTGCTCGGGCGAGGCGTCGCAGCATCCGACATGTCCGCACTCGACGCAGCGTCGGAGGTGGAACCACCAGCCGCCGCCCTCGAGGCATTCGGTGCATCCCGTGCCCCACGGCGGCGGAGCGAGCTGCGTCATGCGAACACCTCCGCTGCCGCGAGCGCCCGGTGCACCGAGGCCACGGCGCTCGAGCCCTCGCCGACGGCGGCCGCGACGCGCTTCAT
>JAPSJT010000316.1 GCA_031178045.1 Agromyces sp. | reverse complement strand
GGGCGCTCGCCCTGCAGTGCGCCGACCTACGGCTTCCGCGAGTTCGCCGACACGATGCGCTGCTCGGCGGACTGCGCCGTCGCGGCCTCGACCCCGTCGGCCGACACCGAGACGCGCACGCTCAGCAGCTTGCCCGCGTCGTTCGTGTCGGGCGTGTAGCTCTGCGACGTCGCTCCCTCGATGGGCTCGCCGTTCTCGAACCACTGCCACTCGACCTCCCCGTCGCCCGGGTCGATCGTCGCGGTGGCGACGGTCGGCGTGCCGACGCGCGGCCGGTCGACGATCTGCAGATCGGCGATCACCGCGTGCCGGCGGATCGTCACCGTGTAGCTGCGCTCCGAGGAGCCATCGGCCGACGTCACCGTGACCGTCGCGACTCCCCCGTTCTCCGTCGTCGGCTGCGCGACCTGCACGCGTGCCGCGGAGTCGAGCGCGACCGCGCTCACGACCGGCAGGCGTCCGCCCTCGACGTCCACCTCGTACTCGGTGCGTGCGGGATCGAAGCCGTCGATCGTCTCGCCGTCGAGCCGCAGCACCGCGAGGTCGCTCACCGCGGCGGGCGCGGGAACCGACTCGAAGATCTGCACCTCCGACACGATGAGGTGCGTGTTCGCGTAGGCGTTCATGACCACGCGCACCCCCGTCGCGGTGACCGGCGCGAACTCGGCGGTGACGACCGGCGCGCTGCCGTCGGCCGGCGAGGCGACCGGCTGCGCGGTCTCCCAGCCGGGCGCGGGCACCCACGCTCCGGCGGCGTTCCGCACGAGCACCTGCATCGTCTGCGCCCAGCTCGTCGTGCCGTCGCGGTAGAAGTGCACCGTCACCTGCTCGACCTCGTGAGGCGCGAACTGGTAGGTGAGCGTGCTCTGCGTCGGCTTGTTCGACGACACCCAGTTCGACCAGCCCTTGTCGCCGACGACGCCGTTGCGGGTGCGGTCGACGGGGTAGCCAGACTCGGTCGAGCTCGCCGACGCGGTCGTGCCGGCGTCGGGTGCGAAGTTGCGCAACGTTCCCTCGGTCACGAGCACGGCGAGCTGCGCGGGCAGCGAGGCTCCGTCGGCCGTGGCCACGCCGGGCACGTGCACGACGCCGACGCTCGCGAACGCGGCATCCGATGAGGCCGACCAGTCCCACGTGACGGGCACGTCGAAGGCGTTCTCGGATGCGCCGACTCGCGCCGGCACGGTCGTCGGCGCCGCGGCCTGCACACCGGCGAGGCTCGCGCCGGCGGCGACGGTGATCGATGCCGGGTCGGTGGCCGTGAGGCCGCCGACGTCGACGAGGGCGGTGACCGCGAACTGCTGCCCGAAGACGTCGGTGGCCGAGCCGCTCACCTCGACGCGTCCGGTCTCGGCCCAGGCGGACTCATCGGGAAGCTGCCACGACGCGGCGACGGGCACGCCGGCGCCCCACGCGTAGCGCGGTGCGACGGTCTCGGGCAGCACGGGCGGTACGCCGACGAGCGTGCGCGCGGCCACCGTCTGGCCCGGCAGCGGTGCGAGGTCGCGCGGCTGCCACGACTGGTTGGCCCCGCCGTTCGACCCGTACACGCCGACGGTCGCGCCGTCGGCGCTCGACTGCCCGCCGACGTCGAGCGAGAG
>JAPSJT010000315.1 GCA_031178045.1 Agromyces sp. | reverse complement strand
ACGTGCAGGATGCGCGCCTGCGCCCCCGCCTCGATGACGCCGCGGTGGAACGCGTCGACGATGCGCTGGTACGACGTGCGGTCGGGGTGCCCGTCGGGCGTCGCGAGGGGCGGGAAGAACTCGAACGCGAAACGGCTGTCGTTCGACCAGAGGATGGCGACGTCGCCGTCGGGCTCGTAGCCGTCGAGCGCATCGCCGATCGCGGCGAGGTCGGCGCCGACGCCCGACAGCTCGCGATACACGCGGCCTGGTTCGAGGCTGTGCGGGATGACGCCGCCCCAGTACGTCTCGGTGCCGTACGGCAGCGTGTGCCAGTGCCAGTACTCGATCATCGCGGCGCCGCGCGAGATGAATGCGAACGCCGCCTGCTTCAGCTGGCCCGGGTACGGCGGGAGGTTGAGCTCGGAACCGCCGATGGACTGCGCGTCGGTCTCGGTGACGAGGAAGCGCGACTGCTTCGACGAGAAGATGCGATCGGCCTGGCGCAGCATCGCCGGAACGCCCGAGGTGGTCCAGGGGGTGAGCGCCTCGAGCTCCTTCGTCGCGTCGAGGTGATCCTGCATGGCGTAGTACGGGTTGCCCGCGGTGATGTCGAGCGCGTCGACGAGCGCTTCGTCGTCGAGCGCCGGCCGCGGATAGGCGATGCAGGTCGTGACGAACTGGCCGGGCCGTGCGTACTCGCGCACGATGCCCGCCTGCCACGCGATGAACTCGGTCGTGAGGTCGGCCTGGTACCGCCGCCAGGCGAGGTCGTACTGGGGCAGGCTGTTGCCGTCGGGGGTCCAGAGGTCCGACCAGTCCGAGAGCCGGTGCGACCAGTAGGTGAGGCCCCACTCCCGGTTGAGTGTCTCGACGTCGCCGTACTGCGCTTTGAGTCGGCGGACGAACCGCTGGAAGCTGCCGCGGTTGTGGAAGAGCAGCATGCCGGGCTCGTTGTCGACCTGGAAGCCGATCACGGCCGGGTGCTCGGCGTACCGTTCGATCACCTTCCGGATGACGCGCTCCGCGTGGAAGCGGAACGCCGGGTGCGAGTAGTCGACCTCCTGGCGCGCGCCCCACGGCATCGGCTCGCCCGTGCGACGCTCGGCGGCGATCTCGGGGTGGGCCGTCTGCAGCCACGGCGGTATCGCGTAGGTCGGCGTGCCGAGGATGACCGCGATGCCGCGCTCGTGGGCGCCGTCGAGCACCGGCTGGAGCCAGTCGAGGTCGAACTCGCCGTCGCGCGGCTCCCACGTCGACCAGACCGATTCGCCCACGCGGATGACGGTGAACCCGGCGTCCTTCATGAGATCGAGGTCGGCCGAGGTTCGGTCGTCGCGGTGGTACTCGGCGTAGTAGGCGGCGCCGAAGAGGATGCCGCTGATGGGCTGGGCGGGCTGTGTGGACGTCATTCCGTTGCGTACTCCGTTGTCAACGCTCGCGGCGGCTTCGAGTTCGAGGGCCCAAGAATGTTTTCGACAACATTCTCAGCGAGACAAGGATGTTGCCGATAACATCGGCTTGTCAAGCACGAGTTTCACTGTGTGACCGGTTCGTGATCCACATGCCCCTACCCGGGCCTCGCGACCCGTCCCTTTCCCCAGCACTGGAGGACGCGATGA
>JAPSJT010000015.1 GCA_031178045.1 Agromyces sp. | reverse complement strand
GACCTCCGGGATTCCTTCGAGTGACGTTCCCACCTCGCGCGAGGCCGCCGCGCGGGAATAGCATCGTTCAGCGGGTTCCGGTGCCCGGACCGACGCGACGAAAGGATCGCCCGTGACCTCGCACAGCGAACAGCACGAGCAGCACGAACGCCTCCCCCATTCCCCCATCCCGAGCGACCTCGACCTCAGCGGCATCCGCGGCTACCTGTTCGACCTCGACGGCGTGCTCACGCCGACGGCCGCGGTGCACATGCAGGCGTGGTCGCGCCTCTTCACCCCGTTCCTCGAGGCGCATGGTGCCGCCCCGTACACCGACGACGACTACTTCGCCTACATCGACGGCAAGCCCCGCTACGACGGCGTCCGCAGCCTCCTCGAGAGCCGCGGCATCCGCGTGCCCGAGGGCGAGGTGAGCGACGGTCCGGCCGAAGACACCGTGCACGGCCTCGGCAACCGCAAGAACGACGCCTTCAACCAGACGCTCGCCGAAGACGGCGTCGAGGCCTACCCCGCGAGTGTCGCCTTCCTCGATGCGGTGCAGGCGGCCGGATGCCGCGTCGCGGTCGTCTCGAGCTCGAAGAACGCGCCGTCCGTGCTCGAGGCGGCGGGGCTCGCCGATCGCTTCGAGGTCGTCGTCGACGGAGTCGTCGCCGCGCGCGACGGCCTCCCCGGCAAGCCCGAGCCCGACACCTTCGAGCGCGCCGCCGAGCTGCTCGGCCTGCCGACGACGGCGTGCGCGGTCGTCGAAGACGCCGAGTCCGGCGTGAAGGCCGGCGCCGCCGGTGAGTTCGGCCTCGTCATCGGCGTCGACCGCGGTGTCGGCCGCGCCGCCCTCGAAGAGCTCGGCGCCGACATCATCGTCGACGAGCTCGACGAGCTCATCCCCTTCCTCCCGAACACCGCCTCGTCCCCCGACTCCCCCCGAGAGGACCCTTCATGAGGTTCGCCGATCACGACCCCCTCAACCGCATGCGCTTCCCCGTCGACGATTGGGCACTCGTCGAGACCGAGTTCGGCGTCGACGACATGGGGCGCACCGAGACCCTGTTCGCCGTCGGCAACGGCTATCTCGGGCTCCGCGGCAATGTCGAGGAGGGCCGCGACGGCCACATGCACGGCACGTTCGTGAACGGTTTCCACGAGACGTGGCCCATCCGCCACGCAGAGGAGGCCTTCGGCTTCGCACGCGTCGGCCAGACGATCGTGAACGCCCCCGACGCCAAGGTCATCCGCCTCTACGTCGACGACGAGCCGCTCGTGCTCACCATCGCCGAGATCCTCTCCTACGAGCGCCGACTCGACTTCCGGCTCGGCGCACTGAGCCGTTCGATCGAGTGGCGCACCCCGTCGGGCAAGCGCGTGCTCATCACGAGCCGTCGCATGGTCTCGTTCACCGACCGCCACCTCGCCCTCATCGACTACGAGGTCGAGTTGCTCGACGCGGATGCCGCCGTCACCATCTCGAGCCAGATCCTCAATCGTCAGGACGGTCGCGACGAGTACCGATCGGGCGTCCAGGAGACGCCGGCGGGGTTCGATCCGCGGAAGGCCGAGCAGTTCCTCGATCGCGTGCTGCAGCCGCGCGTTCGGCGGGCGGAGGGTTCGCGGTACCTGCTCGGCTACCAGTGCACCAACTCGGGCATGACCATCGCGGTCGCCGCGGAGCACGCGATCGAGACCGAGAACCAGTTCACCGAGTCGGGCACGATCGGCGACGACCTCGCGAAGCACATCTACCGCGTGGACGCGAAGCAGGGCCAGCCGATCCGCATCACGAAGATGATCAGCTACCACACGGCGCGCACGGTGCCGGCGCGCGAGCTCGCCGACCGGGCCGACCGCACGCTCGATCGCGCCCTCGAGCTCGGCGTGGCCGAGATCTTCGCGCAACAGCGCTCCTGGCTCGACGACTACTGGGCTCGCTCCGACGTCGAGATCGAGGCACAGCCGGCGCTGCAGCAGGCCACCCGCTGGAACCTCTTCCAGCTCGCCCAGGCCACGGCACGCACCGACGGCGACGGTGTCGCCGCGAAGGGCGTCTCGGGCTCGGGCTACGGCGGCCACTACTTCTGGGACAGCGAGGTCTACGTCCTCCCGTTCCTCAGCTACACGGCGCCGATCGTCGCGCGCAACGTGCTGCGATTCCGGCAGCGGATGCTCGACGCCGCCCGCGCCCGAGCGCTCGAGCTCAACCAGCGCGGGGCCCTGTTCCCGTGGCGCACGATCAACGGACAGGAGTCGTCGGCCTACTACGCCGCGGGCACGGCGCAGTACCACATCGACGCCGACATCGCCTATGCGCTGCGTCAGTACGTGGCGGCGACCGGCGACGAGGACTTCCTCGCCCGTGGCGCGATCGACATCCTCGTCGAGACGGCGCGTATGTGGGAAGACCTGGGGTTCTGGCGTTCCAACAACACCGACGACATCTTCCACATCCACGGCGTCACCGGCCCCGACGAGTACACGACGGTCGTGAACGACAACCTGTACACGAACGTGATGGCGCGCGCGAACCTCGCCGCTGCGGCATCCGCCGTCGACAACCTGCAGGTGCACGACCCGCTCGCCTATCACAAGCTCGTCGAGCGCCTCGGCGTGACGCCCGCCGAGGTGGGCAGCTGGCGACGAGCGGCGGCGCACATGCACATCCCGTACGACGAGCAGCTCGGCATCCACCCGCAGGACTCGGCGTTCCTGCAGAAGGAGCTGTGGGACCTCGAGAACACGCCCGAAGACCGCCGACCGCTCCTCCTGCACTACCACCCGCTCGTCATCTACCGCTTCCAGGTGCTGAAGCAGGCCGACGTCGTGCTCGCCCTGTACCTGCAGGGCGACCGTTTCTCGACGGAGCAGAAGCGCGCCGACTTCGAGTACTACGACCCGCTGACGACGGGAGACTCCACGCTGTCGGCGGTCGTGCAGTCGATCGTCGCCGCCGAGGTGGGCTACCACGAGCTCGCGATGCGCTACTTCCGCTCCGCCCTCTTCGTCGACCTCGCCGACCTGCACCACAACGCGGCCGACGGCGTGCACGTCGCCTCGACGGGTGGCGTCTGGAGCGCCCTCGTGTCGGGGTTCGGCGGGTTCCGCGACCACAACGGCGTCTTCACCTTCGACCCGCGCCTTCCCGACGCCTGGTCGAAGCTGACGTTCCGGCTCACGCTGCGCGGCACGCGCATCCGCGTGACGGTCGAACCCGCGTCGATCTCGTTCGCGGTCGAGGTGGGCGACGAGGCGCGGGTGCGGGTGCGCGGCACCGACGTCGTCGTGACGGCGGAAGCGCCCGTGACCGTGCCGCTCGACGGGCAGGGCCCGCGTCTCTACGGTGCTCCGACGATGCAGGACGTCACCGGAACGCGCCGCGCCGACGGCACGATCCTCACCGCATCCATCCCGACGCTCTCGCTCGATGTCGACGAGGAGGAAGCCGCGATCCCGTTCGACTGATCGACGCCGTCCCAACCCGATCGAGAGTCTTCGCAGCCGGTCGGGCTACCATGTCACACAATCACGGAACCGGATCGGGAGACCTGTGGGCCTACTGGACAACTTCGAGAAGGGTCTCGAGCGCGCCGTCAACGGCGCATTCGCGAAGACCTTCCGTTCGGGACTGCAGCCCGTCGAGATCACCGCAGCGCTCAAGCGCGAGATCGACACGAAGGCCGCGGTCGTCTCTCGCGACCGCGTGCTCGTGCCGAACACGTTCCGTGTGCGCATGGCCCCGGCCGATCACGATCGCATGGCGGGCCTCGGTCCGGCGCTCATCGACGAGCTCACCGATCTCGTGCAGAAGCACGCGGCGAGCCAGCACTTCCAGTTCGCGGGCGGCATCTCCATCACCCTCGAACCCGACCCGGGCCTCGCGGTCGGCATGGTGCAGGTCGATTCCCGCAACGTGAAGGGGGAGGTCGCCTGGCAGCCCGTGCTCGACGTCGGCGGCAAGCGCTACCCGATCCTGAAGGGCCGCACCGTCATCGGCCGCGGCAGCGAAGCGGATGTCACGCTCGACGACTCCGGCGCCTCGCGACGCCACGCCGAGGTGCAGTGGGACGGCCGCCGCGCCCGCGTGCGCGACCTCGGCTCGACGAACGGCACGCAGCTGAACGGCGCACCCGTGAAGGAGGCCGTGCTCGAACCCGACTCGGTCATCACGATCGGCCGCTCGCGCATCGTCTTCCGCGTGCTCGCACAGGCGTCGGCCTCCGGCACCGGATCGAGCCAGGGCCCGGCCACCCAGCGCCACGACATGGGCGGATTCTGGGGGCCCGGCGAATGAGCGAACTCACCCTCCTGGTCCTCCAGCTCGGATTCCTCCTGCTGCTCTGGGTCTTCATCTTCGCGATCGTGTACTCCCTCCGCAGCGACCTGTTCGGCCAGCGGGTGCGAAAGCTCCAGCCGGATGCCGCAGCGTCGGCGTCCCCGGCGGCGTCCCCGTTCCCCGCGGCGCCGGTCGCGGCCGGCGTCTCCTCGGGCGCGCCGACCGAAGCCGTCTCGCACCACCCGGCGGCACCCGCGTCGGGCCCGGGCGGCGAGACCGCCTCGACCGAGAACGCGACGCGACTCGTGATCACGAGCGGGCAGAAGGCGGGCGCCGAGTTCCCCCTCGGGCGCGACGAGATCACGATCGGCCGCTCGAGCGATTCGGCCATCATCATCCGCGACGACTACACCTCCACGCACCACGCCCGCCTCATGCTCTGGAACGGTCGCTGGATGATCCAGGACCTCGACTCCACGAACGGCACCTTCCTCAACGGCTCCCGAGTGACCGTGCCGACGCCCATCCCGCTCGGAGCCACCGTCAAGGTCGGAGCGACGACATTCGAGCTGCGGCGGTAGCCGATGGCGACGGTCAAGGCGAGTGCGGCGGTCTCGCACGTCGGGCGCATCCGCTCGAACAACCAGGACTCCGGGTATGCCGGGCGACGGCTCTTCCTCGTCGCCGACGGCATGGGCGGCCACGCCGGCGGTGACGTCGCGAGCGCGATCGCGACGAAGCGCATCGCCGACGCCGACCAGGACTACGACTCGGCTCCTTCCGCCGCGGCCGCCCTCGAGGGCGCGCTGATCGCCGCGAACCGCCAGCTCGCCGAGACGGTCTCCGGGCACTCCGAGCTCACCGGCATGGGCACGACCGTGAGCGCGCTGCTGCTGCAGGGCGACCGGGTCGTCATCTCGCACATCGGCGACTCCCGCATCTACCTGCTCCGCTCCGGCGAGCTCAGCCAGATCACGACGGATCACACCTTCGTGCAGCGGCTCGTCGACGCGGGTCGCATCACCGCGGAAGAGGCGATGGTGCATCCCCGTCGCTCGGTGCTCATGCGCGTGCTCGGCGATGTCGAGAGCTCTCCCGAGATCGACTCGATGGTGCTCGACACCCGCCCCGGTGATCGGTGGATGCTGTGCTCCGACGGCCTCTCGGGCGTCGTGCCCTTCGACGAGCTGCACGAGCTGATGTCGTCGGATGCCGGCGCGAAGCAGGTCGCCGACCGGCTCGTGAAGGCCTCGCTCGATGGCGGCGCGCCCGACAACGTCACGGTCGTCGTGCTCGACATCGGCGAGCCGCCGGCCCCCGCCACGCCCCCGCTGGTCGTCGGCTCGGCCGCGGCGCCCCTCGCGTTCGGCGCCGCGGCGGAGCCGGCGCGCGCCCGCGGCATCCGACTCGCCCCCTTCCGTCCGCACCCCGTGCAGGAGACCCACTTCGAGCCCGACTCGGCCGACTACTTCGACGAGCTCATCGAGGAGGACGAGCGCCGTCGCCGTCGCCGTCGCTGGGTGTGGAGCTTCTGGATCGTGCTGCTCATCGGTGCGATCGTGACGACGTTCGTGCTCGGGTACCAGTGGACCCAGACCCGGTACTACGTGGGCGAGTCGAACGGCAGGGTCGCGATCTACCAGGGCATCCAGCAGGATCTCGGGCCGATCTCGCTGCACGAGCTGCACACCGAGACGACGATCGACGTCGCCGAGCTGCGCACGTACGATCAGCAGCGCGTGCAGCAGACCATCAGCGCCGGCTCGTTCTCCGAGGCCTACCGCATCGTGCAGCGACTGGAGGCATCCGTTGACTGATCGCGCCGGTTCGATCTCCCGTTCCGCCTCCGACACCCCGCCGAGCGGTGTGAAGCGCATCCGGATGCCGCAGCGCCTCCGGAACCTCGAGTTCTGGTTGCTCCTCATCGCGTGCTTCATCAACGCGTGCGCGATCGTGCTCGTCCAGCTCGGGGCGTTGGGTCGCGTCGACACGCAGCTCGTGCTGCTCGGCGCCGGCCTCTCCGCGCTCGTCTTCGGGCTGCACATCGCGATGCGCTTCGTCGCGCGCGACGCCGACCCGTTCCTGCTGCCGATCGCGACCCTCCTCAACGGCCTCGGCATCGCGATGATCTATCGCATCGACATCGCCGAGGGCGACGCCGGCTGGGAGAGCGCCTCGGTGCGCCAGATCGTGTGGAGCGCGATCGCGATCGTCGCCGGCATGGTGACGATCCTGCTCATCCGCAATCACCGGGTGCTCTTCCGCTACACCTATCTCTCGGGGCTCGTCGCGATCGTGCTGCTGCTGCTCCCCCTCGTGCCGGGTCTCGGGCGACAGGTGAGCGGCGCGCGGGTCTGGATCGGCTTCGGCGACTTCGCCACCTTCCAGCCGGGCGAGATCGCGAAGATCGCCCTCGCCGTGTTCTTCGCCGGCTACCTCGTGCGCAACCGTGACTCGCTCTCGATGGTCGGACGCAAGTTCATCGGCATGCAGTTCCCGCGCGCCCGAGATCTCGGACCCCTGCTCGTCGTGTGGGCGCTGTCGATGGCCGTCATCGTGTTCCAGCGCGACCTCGGTACCGCGCTGCTCTATTTCGGGCTCTTCCTCGTGATGCTCTACGTCGCGACGAGCCGGCTCTCATGGGTCGTGCTCGGGCTCTCGCTCTTCATCGGCGGCGCGCTCATCGCGAGCCAGACCCTCGACTACGTGGCGAACCGTTTCGCGAACTGGCTCGACCCCTTCAACCCCGAGCGGTTCGACCAGGAGTTCGGCGGCAGCTATCAGCTCGTGCAGGGCCTGTTCGGCCTCGCGAACGGCGGGCTCATCGGCACCGGGTGGGGTCAGGGACGGCCCGACATCACGCCCGTCCCGCAGAGCGACTACATCATCGCGAGCCTCGGCGAGGAGCTCGGGCTCGCCGGTGTCTTCGCGCTCCTCGCGCTGTACGTGCTCCTGGTCGCGCGCGGGTTCCGCATCGGCTTCGCCGGTCAGGACGACTTCGGCAAGCTGCTCGGCGTGGGCCTCGCGTTCGTCATCGCCCTGCAGGTGTTCATCGTCGTCGGCGGCGTGACGCGGGTCATCCCGCTCACGGGCCTGACGACGCCGTTCCTCGCGGCGGGCGGCTCCTCGCTCGTGGCGAACTGGATCATCGTGGCGCTCCTGCTGCGACTCTCCGATACCGTACGCAACCATCCGAGGCTGGTGATCGACGGATGAATCGTGAACTCAAGCGCGTGACGATCGTCGCGCTCCTCATGTTCCTCACCCTCTTCGTCTCGACGACGATCGTGCAGTACGTGCAGGCGGAAGCCCTCGCGGCCGACCCGCGCAACTCACGCACCCTCTACGAGGGCTACTCCGTGGAGCGCGGTCCGATCCTCGTCGGGGGCGACCCGATCGCGTTCTCGCAGCCGTCCGACGACGACTACAAGTTCCAGCGGGTGTACGCGAACGGCCCGCTGTACGCGCCGGTGACCGGATACATCCCGGTCAACGGCGAGGCGACCGGACTCGAGCAGTCGCTCAACTCGTATCTCAGCGGACAGTCCTCGAGCCAGTTCTTCGACTCGCTGAACCGCCTGATCTCCGGCCAGGATCCGATGGGAGCGTCCGTCGAGGTCGCGATCGACCCCGTACTGCAGCAGGCCGCATGGGACGCCCTCGGCGACTACACCGGCGCCGTCGTCGTCACCGAGCCGTCGACCGGCCGCATCCTCGCGATGGTCACGAAGCCGACGTTCGACCCGAACGCACTCGCCGTGCATGACGGAACGGCGGTGCAGGCGAACTACGAGGGGCTGCTCGCCGATCCGGGCGATCCGCTCTTCAACCGCGCCACGGCCGGCGACATGAACCCCCCGGGATCCACCTTCAAGCTCGTCGTCACGGCGGCGGCCCTGGAGTCGGGGCGGTACACCCCCGAGAGCACGTTCCCGAACCCTGCGTCGTTCACGCTCCCCGGCACGAACTCGGTCGTCCGCAACTCGAGCGGCGGCACCTGCGGCGGCGGCGCCGAGGTGACGCTCGCCGACGCGCTGCGCCTCTCGTGCAACATCCCGATGGCCGAGCTCGGCATGCAGCTCGGTGACGACGCGATCCGCGAGCAGGCCGAGAAGTTCGGGTTCAACAGCGACTTCGAGATCCCGACCGCGACCGAGATGAGCACCTACCCTCGAGCGCTCGACGAACCCCAGACGGGACTCACGGCGTTCGGCCAGGGTGACGTGCGGGCCACGCCGTTGCAGATGGCGATGGTCTCGGCCGCGATCGCGAACGGCGGCATCGTCATGCGGCCGAACCTCGTCGACGCCATCACGGCGCCCGACTTCAGCCCCCTGCAGGAGTTCGAGCCGGCCGAGTTCGGCCGCGCGATCAGCGAGGAGACGGCGAACACCATGGTGCAGATGATGGTGAACGGCGTCGAGAACGGCGCCGCGAGTAATGCAAGAATAGACGGCGTCAGCGTGGCCGGTAAGACGGGTACAGCGGAGAACGGCGAGGACGATCCTTACACCTTGTGGTTCACCGGTTTTGCCCCCGCCGACAACCCTCAGTATGCGATCACGGTGCTCGTGGAGGATGGCGGGGGACTTGGTCAGGAGGGGTTCGGCAATGGCATCGCCGCACCCGTCGCAAAGCAGGTACTAGAGGCGGTGCTGAACAAATGAGACCGAGCGCAGGGCTCACCTTCGGAGGACGCTACGAACTGCAGTCCCGGATCGCGATCGGCGGCATGGGCGAGGTGTGGCAGGCCACCGACCTCGTCATCGGTCGCCAGGTCGCGATCAAGATCCTGAAGGACGAGTACCTCGGCGACCCGGGCTTCCTCGAGCGCTTCCGCGCCGAGGCCCGTCATGCCGCGCTCGTGAACCATGAGGGCATCGCCAACGTCTTCGACTACGGCGAAGAGGACGGTTCGGCCTACCTCGTCATGGAGCTCGTGCCCGGTGAGGCGCTGTCGACGATCCTCGAGCGCGAGCACGTGCTCTCCACCGACAAGGTGCTCGACATCGTCGCGCAGACCGCGAACGCCCTGCAGGCGGCTCACGCCGCTGGTCTCGTGCACCGCGACATCAAGCCCGGCAACCTGCTCATCACGCCCGACGGCCGAGTGAAGATCACCGACTTCGGCATCGCGCGCATCGCCGATCAGGTGCCCCTCACGGCGACCGGCCAGGTCATGGGCACCGTGCAGTACCTCTCGCCCGAGCAGGCGTCGGGGCACCCGGCGTCGCCGACGACCGACATCTACTCGCTCGGCATCGTCGCGTATGAAGCGCTCGCGGGGCGGCGGCCGTTCACGGGCGAGTCGCAGGTCGCCATCGCGATGGCCCAGATCAACGAGACGCCGCCCGACCTGCCCGTCACAGTCTCCGAGCCCGTGCGCAACCTCGTCTACGCGTGCATCGCCAAGAATCCGGCCGACCGTCCGCAGACCGCGGCGCACCTCGCCCGAGCCGCGACCGCCCTGCGCCGGGGCGATGTGCAGGCGGCCGCCGCGGCGGTGCCCGCCGTGCTGGGTGCCGGCGGCACCACCGCCGCCACGATGCTCATGCCGCAGCCCGGGGCGACGGCCGCCACGACCGTGCTCCCCTCGGCCGCGGCCGGAGGCGTGGGCGCCGCGGGCGTCGTGACGAACGAGACGATCGAAGACGAGCCCGCGAAGAAGAAGCGCAGCCCGTGGACGTGGCCGCTCATCGTGCTCATCGCCCTGCTCGCCATCGTGCTCATCGGCACGATCGTCGCGCTCGCCCTGAACAACCGCGGGGGCGGCGGCGCCGACCCGTCATCGAGCTCGACCCGACCGCCCACGACGAGCACGACGGCGCCGAGCACGCCGAACACGCCGCCCCCGACGAGCGACGCGCCCGAGACGATCCAGATCGACCGCAACTCGTACATCGGCATGAACATCGACGACGCCGCGGCGGCGATCGAGGCGCTCGGCCTCCCGGTCACCCGCCAGGAGGGCGCGCCGGCGACCGAGCCGGGCCTTGCGAACACCGTGTCCGAGGTCAACCCGAGCGGTCCGGTGCAGCCCGGCACGACGATCACGCTCACCTACCTCACCGATCCGGTGGCGCCCAACGCGCCGAGCGCGGCGCCGACGGTCGACCCGTCCGAGGTCGAGTCGGGTGGTCTCGTGAAGGTCACCTGGCCGGCGCAGACCTGCCCGGCGGGCCAGACGCTGAGCGGCTACGAGGTCTCGGTCACCGGCGACGCCGTGCCGCCGAGCCCGGTGGGCGCCACGACCACCTCGGTGAACGTGCAGGCGGGAACGCAGCCGTTCGAGGTCACGTACCGCTACTTCTGCGGACAGCTCGACTCGCCGTTCTCCCCCGCCGCACCGGTCACGATCGCCGACTGACGCCCGGGCGATCCGACGGGAAGACAGGACAGAAGGACGGAGCTGCACAGTGAGCGATGAAGGACGCGTGCTCGCGGGACGATACCGCGTCGGTGCGCTCATCGGTCGGGGCGGCATGGCCGACGTCCACGTCGGCTCCGACGCCCGCCTCGGGCGACAGGTCGCGATCAAGCTCCTGAAGCCGCAACTCGCCACCGACCCGGCGTTCCGCATGCGCTTCCGCCAGGAGGCGCAGTCCGCTGCCCGGATGGCGCACCCCACGATCGTCCGCGTCTTCGATGCCGGCGAGGAGACCGTCGTCGATGCCGCCGGTCACGAGGTGCAACTGCCCTTCATCGTCATGGAGTACGTCGAGGGCCGTCTGCTGAAGGACATCATCCACGACGGTCCGCTCGAGCCGGTCGCCGCTGTCCGCGTCGTCGACGGCGTGCTCACCGCGCTCGAGTACTCGCACCGTGCGGGCGTGGTGCACCGCGACATCAAACCGGGCAACATCATGATCACGACCACCGGTCAGGTGAAGGTCATGGACTTCGGCATCGCACGTGCCGTCTCGGACTCGGCTACCACGGTCGCGCAGACGACCGCGATCCTCGGCACCGCCTCGTACTTCTCGCCCGAGCAGGCGAAGGGCGAGACGGTCGACGCGCGCACCGACCTCTACTCGACGGGCGTGGTGCTCTTCGAGATGCTCACGGGCCGCCCGCCGTTCCGTGGCGACACCCCGGTCGCGGTCGCGTATCAGCATGTGAGCGAGCGTCCGGTGAAGCCGAGCGTCATCAACCCGAAGGTGTCGCCCGCGCTCGATGCGGTCGTCCTGCACGCGCTCGCGAAGAACCGCGATGACCGCTACCAGTCGGCCGCCGAGTTCCGGGCCGACGTGGACACCGCGGCATCCGGTCGGGTTCCCGTCCACCGCCGGCCCGACGAGGCGACCTCGCTCTTCGGTACGCCGACCGGTTCGCTCTCGACGTCCGAACTCGCCCTGCGCCAGCTCACCGAAGACGAGACGATGACGCGCACCCAGCGGCGCCCGCCTGCCGTCTGGATCTGGTCGGGCATCATCGGCGTCGTCGTCATCGTCCTCGCCGTCATGTACTGGGCGCTCAACCTGCAGCCGACGACGGAGATCCCGTCGAATGCGCGCGAGATCCCCGTGCTCGCCGGCGCGAGCTACGAGGAGGCCGTGCAGCAACTGCAGGAGCTCGGGCTCCCGGCGACGCGCATCGACGAGACGAGCGACACGGTCGCTGCCGATCAGGTGATCCGCACCGATCCCGCGGCCGGTGAGATCGTCGACGCCGAGACGCCGATCACGGTCTACGTCTCGACCGGCCGAGAAGCGGTCACGGTGCCCGACGTGCGCAACAAGACCCTCGAGCAGGCGAAGGCCGACGTCACTGCGGCGGGCCTCGCCCCGGGCGCCGAGACGCGCGAGAACTCGCCGTCCGTGCCGGCCGACACGGTGCTCGGCACGACGCCCGAGGCCGGAGCGTCGACTGAGGCGGGCTCGACCGTCGACTTCCGCATCTCGAGCGGCATGGTGACGCTCACCGACCTGACGGGTCAGACGCTCGCTGCCGCGTCGTCGTACCTCTCGGCCGAGAACCTGCAGCTGAACCCGATCCCCCAGCCCGACACCTCGTGCAAGTCGCAGCCCGGCTCTCCGGTGACCCAGCAGTCGCTGCCGCCCGGCGACGTTCCGCAGCGCTCCGACGTGACCCTCACCTACTGCGCGGGCTGAGGTCGGCGCAACGGTCGACCCGCCCCGCCGCTGCGGGCAACCGCGCGAGCGGGAACGAAGCTAGCGCACGAGCGGGTTGAGCCCGAGCGCACGCTGTCGCGCCTCGGGCAGACCGGCCACGGCGAGCCAGTTGCCGAGCATCCGGTATCCGCCCTCGGTGAGCACCGACTCGGGGTGGAACTGCACGCCGAAGATCGGCGCCGCCTGGTGCCGCAGTCCCATGATGACGCCGCCCTGGGTGCGGCTCGTGACGACCAGATCCGTCGGAACGGTGCCGTCGACGACCGCGAGGGAGTGGTAGCGCGTCGCCGTGAACGGCTGCGGCACACCATCGTAGAAGTCGCTGTCGTCGTGGGTGATGCGCGAGGTCTTGCCGTGCATGAGCTCCTCGGCGTTCGTCACGACCGCCCCGAACGCCTCGGCGATCGCCTGGTGCCCGAGGCAGACCCCGAGCAGCGGCTGCCCGGTCGAGAGCGCCGACTCGACGACGGGGATGGACACTCCCGCATCGGCCGGCTTGCCGGGGCCCGGCGAGATGAGCACGGCGTCGTACTCGGCGATGCGCGCCGCGACGTCGGTCGCCGCGATCGCGTCGTTTCGGATCACGTCGGTCTCTGCGCCGAGCTCCTGGAGGTAGCCGTTCAGCGTATAGACGAAGCTGTCGTAGTTGTCGATGACGAGGACGCGGGTCATTCACTCCACCGTGACGTTGATCGGGTTGACGAGGGCGTCGACCCATGGGAACACCCATGTGAAGAGCGCGAAGACGACGGCCGCGACCAGCGCCAGCATCAGGATGATGCGAAGCCAGACCGGCCCGGGAAGCACGCGCCAGAGCGCACCGTACATGTCAGGACCCCCAACTCGCGACGGCTGCGGCGATGTCCGCCGGCGGACCCGCCGCACTCGGCTGCCACGACTCGAGCACGCCGTAGGCGATGATGCGCTCGTCGGTGGAGTAGAGCGGGTTGCAGGTCGTGAGGGTGATGATGCGATCGGTCGGCGTCAGCTCGGGGTGGTGCGGCACGGGGGCGAGCACGTCGACCGTGTCGGGGGTCACGTACTCGAAGTCCCGGAACCGGTAGGTGTACCAGCCGTCCTTGGTCTGGATGTAGATGGCGTCGCCGAGCTGGAGCTGCTCGATCTCGTGCATCCCGCCACCGTACGCGCTGCGGTGCGACGCGATCGCGAAGTTGCCCACCTGACCCGGCATCTGCGTGCCGGGGTAGTGTCCGACGCCGAGGTACTCGCTGTTCAGCACATCGAGCCCCGTGCCCTCCGCGATGCGCCGCTGCGAGCCCTCGCCGAACCGCGGCACGTACATGACCGCGAACGACTCGCCGTTCGGGTAGCTCGCGGGCCCGACCACCGGTTCGCCGTAGTCGGCAGGCGCCGGGAGCGGGGTGTCGGCCTGCGCGGCTTGCGCCTGCTCGAGCCATTCCGCACTGAGGTCGGATGCCGCCGTCGACTGCTGACCCGCCATGATCGCGTCGTTCCACCACAACTGCCAGCCGAGGAAGAGCAGGATGAGCACACCCGCCGTGAGCAGCAGCTCGCCCAGCACGCCGACGACGGTCACCCGAGATCGCTCGCGGCCCCGAACGGCTCGAGCGGATCGCCGCGCGCGGTGACGCTCGGGCAGCTCCTCGGACATAGGAGCGATTCTATTCCCGTACGGAGCGGCTCGGCTGTGAGTCCTCGGCCCGCTCGGCTAGAATCGCCCGCATGGCACGTACGAAATCAACGAAGCCCGCGCGCGCTGAGCAGGTCGCCGGCGAGGAGGCGCCGAACCCGGTCTGGTTCAAGCCCGTCATGTTCGGCTTCATGCTCATCGGACTGGCCTGGATCATCGTCTTCTACGTGAGCCAGGGTCGGCTCCCCGTTCCCGACCTCGGCTCGTGGAACATCCTCGTCGGCTTCGGCATCGCCTTCATCGGCTTCCTCATGACCACACGCTGGCGCTGACGCGACGGCCCCGACGAAGAACGGGCGGATGCTGCAGCATCCGCCCGTTCGTGTTTCCACGCGTTCTCCACACCCTGTGGAAAGTCGCTGCGAGCCGACTCCCGCGTCTTCTCGCCGCAGCCATCGCAATTACACGGGTGTGATTCTCCCCAGCTGTGGACGGTGCTGTGGATAACTCCACACACCATCGGCCATCACACGATCGGGAAGAGGAAGTAGCGCAGGCTCAGCACGATGAGCGCCGCGACGAGCGCGACGAGCAGCCACACCTGCAGCCCCTGCTGGGATCGCTTGCGGGTCTCGACATACACGAGCCCGACGAGCGCGCCGACGATGAGCCCGCCGAGGTGCGCCTGCCAGGCGATGTTGAACCCGGGCACGAAGCCGATGACGAGGTTGATGGCGAGCAGGAGGTAGAGCTGCGTCGTGCTGCCGCCGAGGCGGCGCTGGATGACGAGGAACGCGCCCATGAGGCCGAAGATGGCGCCGGATGCGCCCACCACGGCGGTGCCCGGATCGCCGAGCCAGAGCACCCCGATCGAGCCGCCGAGCCCGGCGATCAGGTAGAGCGCCAGGAACCGCCACCGACCGAGGAGGCCTTCGAGCAACTGCCCGAAGATCCACAGCGTGTACATGTTCAGGAGCACGTGGAAGATGAGCCCCGTCGAGTGCACGAACACCGAGGTGAGCATGCGCCACGGCTCGAAGTTGCCGGGAATCGAGTAGACGCCCGCGTACCAGAGCCGTGGTGTGAGTGCGACGCCCGGCACGAGTTGCAGCACGAAGACGGCGACCGTGAGGCCGATGAGGCTGTAGGTCACGACGGGCGCACCGCGTCCGGCGGCGGACCGTACCCGCGTCAACACCGCCGGCTTCGTGCGCGGCGCAGAGGCACGCTGCTCACGCATGCATTCGGGGCAGATGACACCCACGGGCGCCTGCGTCTGGCACTCGGGACAGATCGTGCGTCCGCAGCGCTGGCACAGGATGTAGCTCTGCCGGTCGGGGTGGCGGTAGCAGAAGTTCGCGCGTTCCGGCGCCGCGTCGCTCACCGGAGGGTCAGACCTGTTCGACGGTGATGCTCTCGATGACGACGTCGTCGAGCGGGCGGTCGCGACCGTCGGTCGGCACGGAAGCGAGCTTGTCGACGACCGCCTGGCTCGCGGCATCCGTCACCTTGCCGAAGATGCTGTGCTTGCCCTGCAGCCAGGTCGTGGGGCCGACCGTGATGAAGAACTGCGAGCCGTTCGTGCCGCGGCCCATCTGGATGCCGGCGTTCGCCATGGCGAGCACGTAGGGCTCGGTGAAGTCGAGTTCGGGGCTGATCTCGTCGTCGAACTGGTAGCCGGGACCGCCCACGCCCTGCCCGAGCGGGTCGCCGCCCTGGATCATGAAGCCGGGGATGATGCGGTGGAAGACGACGCCGTTGTAGAGCGGATCCGTGCTCTTCTCGCCCGTGGCCGGGTGCGTCCATTCGATCTCGCCGGTCGCCAGCCCGACGAAGTTCTTCACGGTCTTCGGGGCCTGGTGCCCGTAGAGGTCGACCTTGATCGGGCCATGGTTGGTGTTGAGCGTCGCGACAGCGGTGGGGATCGGCATGTCCTTATTCTGTCACGCGTCGATTCGTCAACCGGCATACGGGTTTCCGACTCCCACCCCGCTTCCAGCCGTTTCGGTGGCAAGATGGAGGGGTTCGCTGCACAACGATGGAGGTCGAGTATGAGCCTGTCACGCAAGCGCCGGAAGGAACTCAAGCGACTGCGCAGCAGTGCGGAGGAACTCTGGGGCAACCAGCAGCACGTGCTCGAGCACGCCAACGCGGTCGCCCGTGAAGCGAGCCGCCAGCTCGGCCAGCTCACCCGTGAAGAAGTCGTTCCGCGCGTGCGCACCGGGTTCGAGAGCTACGTCCGCCCGAGCGTCGAGCAGGCTCGCACCCTCGCGAAGTCCGCCGGCGGCACCGTCGAGCGCACCATGGGCAACGCCCTCGGGAGCGTGCTGTCGATCGGCGACATCGCCAACGACGCTCGAGTCCGCCGCGCGGTCGAGCGCATCTCGCCCCGCGCCGCCGCGGTCGTCAAGCAGAACAAGGGACCGGGCTTCGGCAGGTACCTCGCGATCGGGGCCGCAGTCGTCGCGGCAGCCGGGGTCGCGTACGCCGTCTGGCAGACCTTCAGGGCCGACGACGAGCTGTGGGTCGCCGATGACGAACCGACCCCGTCGTCGGGCAGCGCGTCAGGCGCCGGTTCCACGCCCCCGACGCCCACCATCTAGACGCCCGCCATCCAGTCGTGCACCACGAAGGCCCCACCTCGCGAGGTGGGGCCTTCGTCATGCCGCGATCAAGCTTTCGTCGCTGACCCGCACTGATTTCGGACGAATCTGGGAAATCGCCTTGCGTTCCGTTCGAGAATGCCGCTAGTGTCAAGTCTCGGCCCTGACCACCGATTACGAGAGGAGTTGATACCCATGATGAAGCACATTCGAACCGAGCGGCACACGGGAGTCCTCCTCACGTGCGCGGCCTGCTAGATCAGCGTCCCGACGACGCGCGCGTCAGCGCCTGATCGTCTCTCCGCCCCCACGGGCGTGACCAGCGGCATGCGCCGCAGCATCCCTCGAGCTCCATCGCAGTGATCGACTCGGGCGCGGATGCCGCAGCTCCCGCTCGCTCCACCGGCACTGCACCGTCGCCTCGTCGACGACGCTCGTCGCGCCCCTCGCCGTCTTCTCCTGCGCCCGCTCGGCTGATCCGTCGGAGCGCGCGCGTCCCGGCACCACCCACGGATCGCTCCACCCCGGCTCGGCCGCTCGGCCGTTCCGGATTCACCATCACCAACCGAAGGAATCACCGTGAACTCCAGTTCGCTCACCGTCGGCCGCACCCGATCGGGCCAGGCCTCCGCCCTCAGTGCTCAGGCACTCCAATCCCGCGAACGTGTCGCACGCCGCGCCGGGCTCGCGCTCCTCGCGTGGAGCCGTCGCCAGGACCAGCGCCGTACCCACGAGGCGGTGCGTCTGCGTCGTGAGACGCAGATGCTCGCCGCTCGCGTTCGCGAAGACGCGTTCCAGCGCGTCGCACTCCGGACCCGCTGATCCGGTCATGGGTACCGAAACCACCGAGCCCCCGCGGTTCGCCGTCGTCTCGACGGGGCATCGAGCCGCGGGGGTCTCGGACACGCACGGCGGCGTCGAGAGCGCACCGGCCGGTCAGGCCGCTGCGTTGTCGTCGCCGCCGTCGTGGTGTTCGCGGCCTTCACGCGCCGCGGCGGCATCCGCGGCATCCGCGGGATCAAGGCTGGGCGGAACTCCGTCGACAGGTTCGCTCGCGTTGAGACGCAGCGCGATGTCGAGCAGGCTCACCCGCTTGAGCGTCGGCACCTCGTCGAGCGGGAACCACCGGGCCTCATCGCTCGAGCCGCCCACTTCGTTCCGCAGCTCGCCGCCGACGATGCTCGCCCGATAGACGATCCGCATCGCGTAGAGCGGCGCCGACCCGGAGTGCCGTTTGGCCGCCGGCACGACCATCGTGTCGATGCCGAGCAGCCGGTCGATGGATGCCTCGTAGCCGGTCTCCTCGAACACCTCGCGCTTGGCGGCGAGGATCGGATGCTCCGAGCCTTCGATGCCACCGCCCGGCAACGTCCAACCGGAGCGGCCGTGCTCGTTCCAGTGCGACAGGAGGATCTCGTCGCCGCGGATGATCACGGCGTACGCGGCGATGCGGATGTCCATCCCGCAACTGTAGCCGGGCGCCGGAATTCGGTCGGTGATGCGATCGGCAGGAACTGTGGAGCCTAGGAGATTCGAACTCCTGACATCCTGCTTGCAAAGCAGGCGCTCTACCAACTGAGCTAAGGCCCCGGGTGGCCGACCGGAATGGACGACCAGGGTGTGGAGTTATCGGAGTGGGGATACGAGGACTTGAACCTCGGACCTCTTCGTTATCAGCGAAGCGCTCTAACCGCCTGAGCTATATCCCCGAATTTCGGCCGAAGGACAGACTACCCGACCCCACGGGAATCTCCGAATCGAGCCGAGCCCGGCGTCAGTTGTTCGTGAAGCCGACGAGCAGGCCGCCGGTGATCTTCACGCTGAGGTTGTACAGCACCGCCGCGATCGCGCCGAGCGCCGTCGTGACGACGAGGTTCAGCAGCGCGGCGACGACCGCGAAGCCCATGACGTTGCCGAGCGAGAGCACCGAGGTGAGGTCGCTGCCCGAGCCGGCGACATCCTGCACCAGCGAGTTGACCTGCTCGAAGATGCCCGTCGAGCTCAGCACCGTGTGGATGAGGAACGTCACGACGATGCTGATCACCGCGAAGCACACCGCGATGAGGAACGACAGCTTCACCGCCGACCAGAAGTCGATGTAGACGAGCCGCAGGCGCACCTGCTTTGCCGGGGGCTTGCGGCTCGACTTGCGTGCGAGCTTCTCGGCGACGCTACTCATAGACGGTTACTCCTCTCCCGCGGGCTCGGCCGCTTCGGTTTCTGCGGCCTCATCCACGAGATTCCGTTCGGAATTCTTCGCGATGGCGATGATCCGGTCGTCATCCGCGAACTTCGCGAACACGACGCCCATCGTGTCCCTGCCCTTGGCGGGAACCTCGGCGACGTCAGAGCGTACCACCTTGCCGCTGGCAAGAACCACCAGCACCTCGTCACTGCGCGAGACGATGAGCGCACCGGCGAGGTCGCCGCGATCCTCGTGGAGCTTCGCGACCTTGATGCCGAGGCCGCCTCGCTGCTGCTTGCGGTACTCCTCGACTCGGGTGCTCTTGGCGTACCCGCCCTCGGTGACGACGAACACGTAGGTGTCCGACGGGCTGAGCTTCTGCCCGGTCGCCTCGTCGGTGAGCGTGGACTCCAGTACGGCGGCGTCATCGGCGAATCCTGAGACGACGGATGCCTCGAGCAGGCTGTCGTCGTTGCGGAAGCTCATGCCCTTCACGCCCGAGGTCGACCGGCCCATGGGCCGGAGCGCGGCATCCGTCGCCTCGAAGCGCAGCGACATGCCCTTCTTCGACACGAGGAGGATGTCGTCGTGTTCGTCGGCGAGCATCGCCGACACGAGCTCGTCGCCGTCGCGGAGGTTGATGGCGATCACGCCGCGGGATCGGTTCGTGTCGTAGGCCGTGAGGTCGGTCTTCTTCACGAGGCCGTCGTGGGTCGCGAGCACGAGGTACTTCGCGACCTCGTAGTCGCGGATGTCGAGGATCTCGGCGATCTGCTCGTCGGGCTGCATCTCGAGGAGGTTCGCGACGTGCTGGCCCTTCGCGTCGCGGCCGCCCTCCTGGATCTCGTACGCCTTCGCGCGGTAGACACGGCCCTTGTTCGTGAAGAAGAGGAGCCAGTGATGCGTCGTGGTGACGAAGAAGTGCTCCACCACGTCGTCGGCGCGCAACTGCGCGCCCTTCACGCCCTTGCCGCCGCGGTGCTGCGACCGGTAGTTGTCGCTGCGCGTGCGCTTCACGTACCCGCCGCGTGTGACGGTGACCACCATCTCCTCTTCGGGGATGAGGTCTTCGACCGACATGTCGCCGTCGTAGCCCGGCAGGATGTGCGTGCGGCGCTCGTCGCCGTACTTGGCGACGATCTCGGCGAGCTCTTCGGAGATGATCGAGCGCTGCCGCGTCGGCGAGGCGATGATCTCGCGGTAGTCGGTGATCTTCTCCTCGAGGTCGTTCGCCTCGTCGATGATCTTCTGGCGCTCGAGTGCGGCGAGGCGGCGGAGCTGCAGCTCGAGGATGGCTCGCGCCTGCAGCTCGTCGATGTCGAGCAGCTCGATGAGCCCGTCGCGGGCCCCTTCGACCGTCGGCGATCGGCGGATGAGGGCGATGACCTCGTCGAGCGCGTCGAGCGCCTTGAGGTAGCCGCGCAGGATGTGCATGCGCGCCTCGGCCTCGCGCAGGAGGAACTCGGTGCGGCGCACGATCACTTCGACCTGGTGGTCGACCCAGTGTGCGATGAAGCCGTCGATCGAGAGCGTGCGCGGCACACCGTCGACGATCGCGAGCATGTTCGCGCCGAAGTTCTCCTGCAGCTGGGTGTGCTTGTACAGGTTGTTCAGCACGACCTTCGCGACGGCGTCGCGCTTCAGCACGATGACGAGGCGCTGTCCCGTGCGGCCAGAGGTCTCGTCGCGGATGTCGGCGATGCCGCCGATCTTGCCGTCCTTCACGAGGTCCGCGATCTTGATCGCGAGGTTGTCGGGATTCACCTGGTACGGCAGTTCGGTGACCACGAGGCACGTGCGGCCCTGCAGCTCTTCGACCGAGACGACGGCCCGCATCGTGATCGAACCGCGACCCGTGCGGTAGGCGTCGTTGATGCCCTTCACGCCGAGGATCTGGGCGCCGGTCGGGAAGTCGGGTCCCTTGATGCGCTGCATGAGCGCTTCCTGCAGCTCCTCCCGTGTGGCCTCGGGGTGCTCGAGATACCACTGGGCACCGGATGCCACTTCGCGCAGGTTGTGCGGCGGGATGTTCGTCGCCATCCCCACGGCGATGCCGACAGAGCCGTTCACGAGCAGGTTCGGGAACCGCGCGGGCAGGATCGACGGCTCCTGGGTGTGGCCGTCGTAGTTGTCCTGGAAGTCGACGGTCTCCTTCTCGATGTCGCGCACCATCTCGAGCGCGAGCGGAGCCATCTTCGTCTCGGTGTACCGCGGAGCGGCCGCGCCGTCGTTGCCGGGCGAGCCGAAGTTCCCCTGGCCGAGGGCGAGCGGATAGCGCAGGCTCCACGGCTGCACGAGGCGCACGAGCGCGTCGTAGATCGCGGTGTCACCGTGCGGGTGGAACTGGCCCATCACGTCGCCGACGACACGAGCGCACTTCGAGAACGACTTGTCGGGCCGGTACCCGCCGTCGTACATCGCGTAGATCACACGACGGTGCACGGGCTTCAGGCCGTCGCGCACATCGGGAAGGGCGCGGCCGACGATCACGCTCATCGCGTAGTCGAGGTACGACCGCTGCATCTCGAGCTGGAGGTCGACCTGGTCGATCCGGCCGTGCACGCCGGGGCCGTCGTACCCCTCGTCGCCGGGGTTCAGCACATCAGATGTCAAGGAAACGCACGTCCTTCGCGTTCTTCTGGATGAAGTTGCGGCGGCTCTCGACGTCTTCGCCCATGAGGGTCGTGAAGATCTCGTCGGCAGCGGCCGCGTCGTCCATGGTGACCTGCAACAGGGTGCGGGTCTCGGGGTTCATCGTGGTCTCCCACAGCTCCTGGTGGTTCATCTCGCCGAGACCCTTGTAGCGCTGGATCCCGTTGTCCTTCGGGATGCGCCAGCCACGCGCGGTGCCGTCGGCCAGCAGCAGGTCGCGCTCGCGGTCGGAGTACACGAACTGGTGATCGGCGTTCGTCCACTTGAGACGGTAGAGCGGCGGCTGTGCGAGGTACACGTAGCCGAGCTCGATGAGCGGTCGCATGTACCGGAACAGCAGGGTGAGCAGGAGCGTCGTGATGTGCTGGCCGTCGACGTCGGCATCGGCCATGAGCACGATCTTGTGGTACCTGGCCTTCTCGGTGTTGAAGTCCTCGCCGATGCCGGCGCCGAACGCCGTGATCATCGCTTGCACCTCGTTGTTCGCGAGGGCGCGGTCCAGGCGCGCCTTCTCGACGTTCAGGATCTTCCCGCGGAGCGGGAGGATCGCCTGCGTCTCAGGATTGCGGCCCTGCACGGCGGAGCCACCGGCGGAGTCGCCCTCGACGATGAAGATCTCGGAGAGCGACGGGTCTTTCGAGGAGCAGTCCTTGAGCTTGCCCGGCATGCCGCCCGATTCGAGGAGTCCCTTGCGGCGGGTCGCCTCACGCGCCTTCCGTGCGGCGAGTCGTGCCGTCGCGGCCTGGATCGCCTTGCGGATGATGTCGCGCGCCTGCGTGGGGTTGCGCTCGAACCAGTCGCCGAGCTGGTCGGCGGTGACCTTCTGCACGAAGGACTTCGCCTCGGTGTTGCCGAGCTTCGTCTTCGTCTGGCCCTCGAACTGCGGCTCCGAGAGCTTCACCGAGATGACGGCGGTGAGCCCCTCTCGCACGTCGTCGCCCGAGAGGTTGTCGTCCTTCTCCTTCAGGATCGACTTCTCGCGGGCGTACCGGTTCACGAGCGTCGTGAGCGCGGCCCGGAAGCCCTCTTCGTGCGTGCCGCCCTCGTGCGTGTTGATCGTGTTCGCGTAGGTGTGCACCGACTCGGTGTAGGAGGTGGTCCACTGCATCGCGACCTCGAGTGCGATCTTGCGCTCCGTGTCCTCCGTCTCGAACGAGATGATCTCCTCGTTCACGAAGTCGGACTTCTTCGAGCGGTTGAGGTACTCGACGTAATCGACGAGACCCCGCTCGTAGAGGAAGGTGTCGGAACGGGGCTTCACGGGGTCGGCTTCGGTCTCGGCCGTCTCGTCGGGGTCGATGTCCTCGTGGCCGACGCGGAGGTCGGTGAGCGTGATGCGCAGTCCCTTGTTGAGGAATGCGTACTGCTGGAAGCGAGTGCGCAGGGTCTCGTAGTCGAACTCGACGGTCTCGAAGACGTCGGGGCTCGGCCAGAACGTGATCGTCGTGCCGGTCTCATCGCTCGGCCCGGCCTGCTTCAGCGGTGCGTCGGGCACGCCGACCGTGTACGACTGCGTCCAGACATGGCCTTGGCGACGCACCTCGACCTCGAGCCGCGAGGAGAGGGCGTTGACGACGGATGAGCCGACGCCGTGCAGTCCGCCGGACACGGCATAGCCCCCACCGCCGAACTTGCCGCCGGCGTGCAGCACGGTGAGCACGACCTCGACGGTCGACCGGCCCTCGGTCTTGTGGATGTCGACGGGGATGCCGCGGCCGTCGTCGACGACACGCACGCCGCCGTCGGGAAGGATGGTCACGTCGATGGTCGTCGCATGGCCCGCAAGCGCCTCGTCGACGGAGTTGTCGACGATCTCGTAGACGAGGTGGTGCAGGCCTCGGGGTCCCGTCGAGCCGATGTACATGCCCGGCCGCTTGCGAACCGCTTCGAGGCCTTCGAGTACCTGGATCTCATCAGCACCGTATGCCGGCGACTGCTGGGCCTCTGTCGGTTCCGCTGTCATGGGTGAATCGGGCTCCTGACCGTCGTTCTGGCGACTCTCGATCCTATCAAACGGAGAGTCCCAGCCGACCCGGAAGCGCCGATCTGCGGCGATCAGATCAGGGAAGTGAACGAATTTGCCGTCTCAGCCGTAGGTATCGCGCGGACCGCGCCCTGGAACCGATCTGGGACCCCTTTTCCACGTGGGGGCGTCGGGCCCTTGGAAGCGGATCGTCTCGACCCCGGCACCGGGGTACCGATCGAGGATGCGCGTGACGAGGTCGGTGCGCATGAGCCGGAGCTGCGTGGCCCATGCCGTCGACTCGCAGCGCACCTGCAGCACGCCGTTCTCGATGGCGATCGCCTCGGAGTGCTTCGCCGTCTCCTCGCCGGCGATATCACCCCAGGAGGCGAGCACCTCGTGCTGCGAGAGCGGCGCGGCCCAGCCGAGCTGCGTGGTGAGTCCGTCGATCGCGTCGCCGAGGGGCTTCGGGTCGCGGCCCGGGGTGAACGGTTCGCTGCCGGATGCCTCTCGGCTGCGCGTGCGGGATCGCCCGGGTCGCGGCCTCGGGTCGCCGAAGATCTCTCGGAAGTGCTGATAGACACGTGCCGCTTCAGACATCCGTCGCCTCGTTCTCGGGAACGCGCTGCTCGGTCGCGACGAGTCGGGCCTCGTCGGGCTCGGAGCTCTCGAGGATCCGGCCGGCCTCGATGTGCACGATACGTGCCGTGAGCGGCAACGGCACGTCTTCGAGCACGGCGGCCGTCACGAGCACCTGCTCGAATCCGCCGATCGCCGCGGCGAGCCGCTCTCGGCGGAGCCGGTCGAGCTCGGCGAACACGTCGTCGAGCACGAGCACCGGGTCGCCGGTGGAGGAATCGCGTCGTAGCAGCTCGGCTGAGGCGAGCCGGAGGGCGAGGGCGAACGACCAGGACTCGCCGTGGCTCGCGTAGCCCTTGGCGGGAAGGCCGTTGAGCAGCAGCACGACATCGTCGCGGTGGGGGCCGACGAGGGTCACGCCCCGCTCGAGCTCCTTCGGCCGCAGCATCCGCAGCGCCTCGGTGAAGCGTTGCGTCGTCGCCACGAGGGCGGGCGGCTGGGATCCGTTCGCCGCCGCCGGACCGTCGACCGTGGTCGCGCCCTCATCGGGGTCGGCCCCGTCGATCGACAGCGAAGGGCGCAGCTCGGGCGAGTGATCGGCGTCGACGATCGAGTGGTACGCGGCGGCCAGGGGCGCGCCGAGCTCGGTGATGAGCGCGACGCGCTGATCGATGAGCTCGGCGCCGAGTGCGATGAGGCGCTCGTCCCAGATGTCGAGGGTTGTGAGTTTGTCGGCGGCGAGCCCACGGGCGCGGGCGCTCTTCAGCAAGGAGTTGCGCTGCTTGAGCACTCGTTCGTAGTCGGCCATGACCCCCGCGAGACGCGGAGTGCGTTGAACGAGCAGTTCGTCGAGCATGCGCCGGCGCACCGACGGCTCGCCGCGCACGATCGCGAGGTCTTCGGGCGCGAAGAGCACGCTGTGTGCGTAGCGCGGGAGCTCGCGGGTCTTCACCGGCGAGCGGTTGAGCTGCGCACGATTCGAGCCCTGTCGATTGAGCTGCAGCTCGACGAGGAGCTGCCGGTCACCGTGCGCCAGCAGTGCGCGGACGATGGCGGCATCCGACCCGGCCCTGATGAGCGCCTGATCACCCGACACGCGATGCGAGCCGAGCGTCGAGAGGTAGCCGATCGCCTCGACGAGGTTCGTCTTGCCCTGGCCATTGCGCCCGACGAGCACCGTGGCGCCGGGACCGAGCTCGAGTTCGGCGCGCTCGTAGTTGCGGTAGTCGGTGAGGGAGAGTCGGGCGACGTGCACGCTGGCTCCCTTCGATCACGCGGCATCCAACCTATCGCCGGCCACCGACTCGCGGTGTTCGAGGGGCCGACTCAGCGCAAGAGCAGGTTCGGCTGCAGCAGGTAGCGGTAGCTGTCGGCGCCCGACTGCTCGCGCGACGACTGGCTCGTGATGAGCACCGGCCCGGGCTTGTTCGGATTCTCGGTCTTCGTGAACGAGATGCGCACGAATTCGGAGTGCACCGCGCCGAGGCCGTCGAGGAGGAACTGCGGCTTGAGTGAGACGACGGTGTCCTCCCCCGTGAGGATCGCGTCGATCGTCTCGGACGCCTGCGCCTGTTCGCTGCCGATCGCCTCGAGGGTCAGGCCCTCGGAGCTGAAGCTGTAGCGGAGCGCGGCCTCGCGCTCGAGCACCAGCGCGACACGACGGGTCGCCTCGATCAGCTCGGCGGTGTTCATGACGGCGTAGTTCTCGACCGTGTCGGGGAACAGCCGGCGCACGGGCGGGAAGTTGCCCTTGATGAGCAGCGAGGTGACGGTCTTCTTCTCGGCGCTGAAGGCGATGAGCTCGCGGTCGTCGCGGCTCGTGATCGCGACCGAGATGTTGCCGGAGTGGCCGAAGGTCTTGCCGACTTCCTGGAGCGTGCGGGCGGGAACGAGTGCGGTGACCGTCTCGTCACCACCCACGGTGCCGCCGTCCCACTCGATCTCGCGCACCGCGACGCGGTAGCGGTCGGTCGCGACGAGGCTCAGGTTGTTCTCCCGCACCTCGAGCTGCACGCCCGTGATGACGGGGGTGACATCGTCGCGGGATGCCGCGACGGCCACCTGCGCGACGGCCGTGGCGAACTCCTCGCCGGGGACGAGTCCGGATCGCTCTCCGATCTCGGGGATCGACGGGTATTCCTCGACGGGCATCGAGAGCAGGGTGAAGCTCGCCGAGCCGCAGCTCACCGAGATGCGCGACTCCTCGGTCGCGACGCGCACCGGAGCGTTCGGCAGGCGGCCGGCGATCTCGGCGAGGAGTCGGCCCGAGACGAGCACCGTGCCCGGCTCTTCGACGTCGGCCTGGATCTCGGTCTGGGAGGACACCTCGTAGTCGAACGAGGAGAGCACGAGGCCGTCGTCGTTGGCCTGGATCAGCACACCCGAGAGGATCGGCAGGGTCGTTCGCTGCGGCAGCAGCTTGACGGCGAAGGAAACGGCCTCACTGAAGACGTCGCGGTTGACCTGGAACTTCACGGTTCTCCCGTCGTGGATGTCGCTGGGTGGCCTCCATGCTATCGGCGCCGAAACGAATGTTGTCGGGATCCCCTGGTTAACCAGTTCTCTCTTAACGGTGTTAACCGCTGTGGAAACTGTGGATGGCGTGCAGTGATCCGCGGAACGACGCCCGAGGCGGGGCATCCGATCTGTGCACAGTGTGTGGGTTTCGATGCCGATCCCACTCGCCGATCACTGCACGCCGTGCGCCTTCTGCACAGGAAGGTGCTGTGTCTCAACAGTTCGGAGCGGGTTGCTCGTTAACAATCCACAAGTTCTCCACAGCTGTGGGGAACCTCCCTCGAACGGGGTGCAAGCGGCGCTCGACGGCGCGCTGGAGCCCGCGTCAGAGCGCGCTCGAGCGGCACCGTCACCCTCGGGATCGCGGTGCGGAGGCGGCATCCGATCAGCGGTATCGGCTGGTCTGCTTGATGCGCGCGGTGAGCTCGGTGACCTGGTTGTAGATCGACCGCCGCTCCTTCATGAGCTCGGAGATCTTCTTGTTCGCGTACATCACCGTCGTGTGGTCGCGGTTGCCGAAGAGCTGCCCGATCTTGGGCAGGCTGAGGCTCGTGAGCTCACGGCAGAGGTACATCGCGATCTGTCGGGCCGTCGCCACCGCCTGCGAGCGGCTCGATCCGTAGAGGTCGTCGACCGTGAGCTTGAAGTAGTCCGCGGTCGCCGTGATGATGTCGACCGGCGCCACGACGTTGTCGGTGTCATCCGTGATGAGGTCTTTCAGCACTGTCTGCACGAGCGGCATGTCGACGGGGGTGCGGTTCAGGCTCGCGAACGCCGTCACGCGGATGAGCGTGCCCTCGAGTTCGCGGATGTTGCTCGACACCTTCGACGCCATGTACTCGAGGATCTCGTCGGGCACCTGGAGCCGCTCGGACTGCGCCTTCTTGCGGAGGATCGCGATGCGCGTCTCCAGGTCGGGCGCCTGCACGTCGGTGATGAGGCCCCACTCGAAGCGGCTCCGCATGCGGTCCTCGAAGCCCGTGAGGTGCTTCGGCGGCACGTCGCTCGTGATCACGACCTGCTTGTTGTGGTCGTGCAGGGTGTTGAAGGTGTGGAAGAACGCCTCCTGCGTCTCGGCCTTGCCCTGCAGGAACTGGATGTCGTCGATCAGCAGGATGTCGATGTTGCGGTAGCGCTGCTGGAAGAGCGAGCCGCGATTGTTCGCGATCGAGTTGATGAAGTCGTTCGTGAATTCCTCGGACGACACGTATCGCACCCGGATGCCCGGGTACAGGCTCATGGCGTAGTGGCCGATCGCGTGCAGGAGGTGCGTCTTGCCGAGGCCCGAGTCGCCGTAGATGAAGAGCGGGTTGTACGCCTTCGCCGGAGCCTCGGCGACCGCGACCGCAGCCGCGTGCGCGAATCGGTTGGACTGGCCGATGACGAAGCTGTCGAACGCGTACTTCGGGTTGAGGCGCGAGTCGCGGGGGCGATCGCCGCCGGTGTTCTCGAAGACCGATTGCGGCGAGGCCGGCAGCTCGACGGGATCGGGGTACTCGTCGTGCATCGTCGAGTGCGGCTCGGCGGCGCGCGACTCCTCGAGTTCGGGGTTCACGACCACGTAGAAGGAGGTCACCGAGGTCGGCGCCTCGATGGCGCTCATCGCCGAGAGCAGCGAGACGCGCATGCGCTGATTGAGCATGCTGGCGGTGAAGTCGTTCGGAACCTCGAGGTAGAAGGTGCCTGCCGCAATGCCCTTCGGCTCGACGAGGTTCAGGAACCCCTGCAGCATCGGCGTGATCGCTTCGTCGTCGGAGAGTCGGTCGAGGACGGTCGCCCATGTGTCCGAGATGGGCTGTTCTGTCATCGTTCCCCGCAATCGTCCGGTGCCGTCGTATGCCGCTGATCGATCCCCCGATCGACGTGCAAGCGGCGCGAGGCGAAGTGTTCACAGCGTTATCCACCGCCTGTGGGGAGTTTCGGGAAGTCGCCCGGGAATCCGCGTGCGAGGCTGGGGATAACTGGTGTCAAACGCTAGCGAATGAAGCCCCTGTGGACAAATGCCGGTACGGGGATTCGACGCCTCGGGCGTGTCGATCCACAGGGGATCCCGAGGAAGCGACGATACTGTGTCGTTTGCGCTGCGGTGGGTTCGAACTGCACCTGGTTTGACCCCGGGACTCCGAGGCCGTAGTTTTAATAGGTTGACCCCAGCCCGATTCGGGCACCCAGTTTTCCCGTCGCGCCATCGCATTCGCTGCGCGGCGCGGAGATCCGACAGCCGGAGAGAAGAATGAGCAAGCGTACCTTCCAGCCGAACAACCGTCGTCGCGCCAAGAAGCACGGCTTCCGCCTTCGCATGCGCACTCGTGCAGGGCGTGCCATCCTGTCGGCACGCCGCGCCAAGGGTCGCACCGAACTCTCCGCGTAGTCCTTCGGTGCTCGCCAAAGCCAATCGCATCACGAGCGCCGACGACTACCGAGTCATCGTGCGCCGTGGCGCGAAGGTCGCCGGTGCCCACACCGTGAGCTATGTGCGCTCACGGGAGTCGGGCACCGACGCACGCTTCGGCTTCATCGTCTCCAAGAAGGTGGGCACCGCGGTGCGCCGCAATCGGGTGCGCCGTCGCCTCAAGGCCGCGTGCCACGAGGCGCTCGCCGACGGCGTCACGGGCATCGACGTCGTCGTGCGCGCACTTCCCGGTGCCGCGGATGCCTCATGGCCGGCGCTGCGCGCCGAGGTGCTCGATGCCCTCGTCCGTCGCGGCTGGCGGTCGGCGCCGACCGACTCCGACTCGAGGGCGGCAGCTCGTGCGTGATGCGCTCCTCTTTCTTCTGCTCATCCCCCGCAACATCGGCGTGCTGCTTCTTCGCGCGTATCGAGCGGTGATCTCGCCGCTCTACGGCGACGTCTGCCGCTACCACCCCTCGTGCTCTGCGTACGGGCTCGGATCCGTGCAGCAGCGCGGACTCGTCGTGGGGTCGGCCCTCACCGCGTGGCGGATCGTGCGCTGCAACCCGTGGTCGGCCGGGGGCATCGACGACGTGCGATCCGCTCGTCACGACCGCTACCGCGTGACGCCCTTCGGCTGGGTGGTGCCCGCTG
>JAPSJT010000314.1 GCA_031178045.1 Agromyces sp. | reverse complement strand
GGGGCGGTGCAGCGGGCGCTCGATGAGAATGCGCGGGCACTGCCTCAGGGTCTTGCGACTCCCCGGATGCTGATCCTTCGCGGGGTCACGGAGGACGGCAAGCCGATCGGGCGGGCTTGGGTCGGTCTCGACCACCCGCGCGGCGCACCGGATACGGCCTTCCTCTATGACATCGAAGTGGAAAAGAGCTATCGCGGCTCCGGCCTCGGCCGCGCTCTGCTCGTCGCGGTCGAGACCGCTGTGCGGGAAGCGGGAATCGGAGCCTTGGAGCTCAACGTCTTCGGCACGAACGTCGCCGCGGTTCGACTGTATGAGTCGAACGGGTACGCCGTCACCACGCAACAGATGCGCAAGACGCTGTAGGCCCCCGAGACCCGGTCACCTCCGACCGTTCACGGCGAGGAACCGAATCCACCGGAACCGCTGGTCAATGCCGGTTGCGCGCATGCTTCGCGACGCGCCGCCACGCCCGACCGAGTCGTGCCGAGCCGAGCGAGTAGAGCTTCCACACCACGACGCCCACACCGAGTGAGAGCAGGGTCGCGAGCCAGGGCAACTGGTGCTCGAGGTGCGGGTAGACCTGCCAGTGCGTGAGATAGATGAACATCGACGCGGCGGCGAGACCCCCGATGAGCGGCACGAGCGGCCGCAGCACCGGCAGCGTCGGCAGCCAGAGCAGCACGAGCACGCCGACCACGACCACGGCCTCCCTGACCGGATCGCCGAAGAACCCCGGCACCGTGAGCAGCACGAGCGCCGACGCCACCAGCCGTTGCGCGAGTGTCGTCGAGCGGGCGACGAGCCAGCCGAGGGCGATGCACCACACGACGGTCGCGGTCATGTAGCGCTCGGTGGCATCCGCCTGCACACCGCCGGTCAGCATCACCCGGGCGATGAGGGCGACGCCGAGCACACCGAGGGCGAAGGCGAACGGATGCCGCCGCTCGACGCGGTCGACGACCGGCACCGCGAACACCGCGGCGAGCGCGAGCATCGACCAGACGATCGCCTCGAGGAACCAGAACTGCCACTGCTCGCTCCACTGCGAGCCGCCGAGGAAGTTGTTGACGAGCAGCGCCGTCGTCGGCCGGTAGCCGCCCGTGAGGAGGGCGACGCCGCCGATCCAGAGCGCCGCGGGCACGACGATCTGCGCCGCGCTCCTCAGGATGCCGCCCACGCGCCGTCGCTCGGTGACGTCGGCGAGCTGGAAGCGGGCGAGGTTGTAGCCGGCCACCGCGAGGAGGAGATGCGCCCCGCCCTGCACGGTGAGGAGGTTCGCGTGAGTGCCGACGATGAGCACGATCGCGATCGCGCGCAGCACGGCGGGCGTCTCGAGACGCGGCATCCGTCGCCGTCGCGGAGGCGGGCTCTGCTGCTCGGACGTCTCGCCGGCGAGCTCGCGCGCCGACATCGCGGGCCACTCCCGGGGCACTGCACCGAGCAGCTCCTCGAGCCGCACGGCGACCTCGACGTAGCTGAGCGAGTCGCCGCCGAGGCCCGCGAACGAGTCGTCGGGCCCGGCGTCGGGGCGGCCGAGCAGCTCGGCGTAGAGCGCGCGGATCGTCTCGGGCGTGACGCGGACCGCGGCATCCGCGTCGCTGCTCGCGGTGCTGCCCG
>JAPSJT010000124.1 GCA_031178045.1 Agromyces sp. | reverse complement strand
CGGGGGTCCTGGCGGAGCAGGAAGGCGAGCTCGTCGATCGCGGGCTGCTCGTCGTCGGCGATGAGCACGGAGATCACCGTTCCAGTCTCCCATCGGTGCTCGCGTGACCCGGCTGGGACTTCGGCACCCGCATCCGCACGAGCGTGCCGGCGCCGACGTTCGTCTCGACCACGAGCCCGTGCTCGTCTCCGTAGACCTGCCGGAGCCGGGCGTCGACGTTGCGGAGGCCCACGTGCTCGCCGGGGGCGCCACCGGCGAGCGCCGCCTCGAGCACCGCGGGGTCGATGCCGACACCGTCGTCCTCGACGCTGATGTCGGCGAAGGCGCCGGAATCGGACGCCTCGATCGTGATGCGCCCGCCGCCCTCCTTCGACTCGAGGCCGTGCCGCACGGCGTTCTCGACGAGCGGCTGGATCGAGAGGAACGGCACGACCGTCGAGAGCACCTCGGGCGCGATCTGCAGCGTGACCGTGAGCCGGTCGCCGAAGCGCGCCCGCTCGAGTCGCAGGTAGCTGTCGATCGAGCGGAGCTCCTCGGCGACCGTCGTGAAGTCGCCGTGCCGGCGGAACGAGTAGCGGGTGAAGTCGGCGAACTCGAGCACGAGCTCCCGAGCCTGTGCGGGATCGGTGTTGATGAACGAGGCGATCGCGTTGAGCGAGTTGTAGATGAAGTGCGGGCTGATCTGCGCCCGCAGCGCGCGCACCTCCGCTTCGGCGAGGGCGGCTCGAGAGGCGTCGAGCTCGCCGAGCTCGACCTGCGCGGCGACCCACTCGGCGACCTCGCCCGTCGCCCGCACGAGTCCGGCCCGCACGGGAGCGGCGAAGGCGACGATCGCACCGGCGGGGCGCCCGCCGGTACGGATCGGGGCGGCGACGGCGTCGGTCTCGCGCGCGGTCTCGCCCGCGCCGATCGGGATGCGCCGCTGCACCTGCGGCTTGCCCGACGCGCTCGCCTCGGCGGCGAGTCGGCCGGCGACCGCGCGCACCGCCTCGTCACCCTCCACGGTCACACCGCCCGCCGGATCGACCAGGGCGAGGCTCTCGCAGCCGAGCAGCGCACGCAGGTGACGGCCCGCTCTCGTGGCATCGACCTCGCCGATGCCGCCGCGCAGGTGCTTCGCCGCGCGCGAGGCGAGATGCAGCGTCTGGTACGTCGCCTGCTCGACGTCGGTGCCGAGGTCTCTCGAGGCGACGACGAGCCGCCGCAGCAGCAGCACGACGCCGACGGCCACCGCACCGGCCACGACGCCGGCGGCCGCGGCGAGCAACGTCGACTCGGGCATGCACGCCAGCGTAGCCGTCGTTCATCGTCGTCGAACCGCCGCTCGTCGCACGATGGATGCCGCTCACCGACGACGAACGGCGACCGCCCCCCGGCGCCCGGCCGTCGCGCCAGCATGGTGCCACTGCGCGGTGCCCGGCGACCCGGCACGACGCGGCGACGCGGCAGACGACCGCGTCGAGACCACCTCGAAGGAGAGACGCCATGGGCAACGACGCCCTGAGCGCGGAGACGACGGACCCCGCCGTCGACTATCGCGCGATCCAGCAATCACCCGAGTTCCAGACCCTTCGGCGTACGCACCGGAACTTCGTGTTCCCCGTGCTGGGCGCCTGCCTCCTCTGGTACATCGCCTACGTCCTGCTCGCCGGCTACGCGCACGACTTCATGTCGACGCCCGTGTTCGGCAGCATCAACGTCGCGATCCTGCTCGGCCTCGCCCAGGTCGTCACGACGTTCGCTGTGACCATGTGGTACGTCGGCTTCGCGAACAAGCGGCTCGATCCGCTCGCCGAGGAGATCCGCGATGAGATCGAGCTGGATGCCGCCGGAGCATCCGCTGCGGAGGTGAACCGCTGATGCGACACCTCGAGGCGGCCTCGTCGTCGCCGGGCGACCCCTGGCTCAACATCGCGATCTTCGGCGCCTTCGTGGCGATCACGATGATCATCGTGTTCCGCGCGAGCCGGAACAACAAGACCGCGGCCGACTACTACGCCGCCGGGCGCTCGTTCACTGGCGGCCAGAACGGCTCTGCGATCGCGGGCGACTACCTCTCGGCGGCATCCTTCCTCGGCATCGTCGGCGCGATCGCCGTGACGGGCTACGACGGGTTCCTGTACTCGATCGGCTTCCTCGTGGCGTGGCTGGTCGCACTCCTGCTCGTCGCCGAGCTCCTGCGCAACACGGGCCGCTTCACGATGGCCGACGTGCTCTCGTTCCGCCTGCGCCAGAGGCCGGTGCGCATCGCCGCCGCGACCACGACGCTCGTGGTGTGCTTCTTCTACCTGCTCGCGCAGATGGCGGGTGCGGGCGGCCTCGTCTCGCTCCTGCTCGGCATCGGCGACAAGGTCGGCCAGGGCGTCGTCATCACCGTCGTGGGCGCGCTCATGATCCTCTACGTGCTCATCGGCGGCATGAAGGGCACGACCTGGGTGCAGATCATCAAGGCGGTGCTCCTCATCGCGGGCGCCGCGGTCATGACGGTCTGGGTGCTCGCGATCAACGGCTTCAGCTTCTCGACGCTGCTCGAGAACGCGGTCGCGACGGCGGGCAACCCGGCGATCCTCGACCCGGGCCTCAAGTACGGCGTCTCGGAGGTCGCGAAGCTCGACTTCCTCTCACTCGGTCTCGCCCTCGTGCTCGGCACCGCGGCGCTGCCGCACGTGCTCATGCGCTTCTACACGGTGCCCACCGCGAAGGAGGCGCGCAAGTCGGTCGTCTGGGCGATCTGGCTCATCGGCATCTTCTACGTGTTCACGCTCGTGCTCGGCTACGGTGCGGCGGCCCTCATCGGTCCTGAGACGATCGCCGCGGCTCCTGGCGGGGCGAACTCGGCGGCGCCGCTGCTCGCGTTCGAGCTCGGCGGCCCCGTGCTGCTCGGGCTCATCGCGGCGATCGCGTTCGCCACGATCCTCGCGGTCGTCGCGGGCCTCACGATCACGGCGGCGGCCTCGTTCGCCCACGACATCTACGCGAGCGTCGTGAAGAAGGGCAAGCCCGAGGCCGGCGCCGAGGTGAAGGTCGCCCGCCGCACGGTCGTCGTCATCGGCATCATCGCGATCATCGGCGGAATCGGCGCGAACGGTCAGAACGTCGCGTTCCTCGTCGCACTCGCGTTCGCCGTCGCGGCATCCGCCAACCTGCCGACGATCGTGTACTCGCTCTTCTGGAAGCGGTTCACGACGCAGGGCGCGCTCTGGAGCATGTACGGCGGCCTCGCGTCGGCGATCATCCTCATCGCGCTCTCGCCGGTCGTCTCGGGCACCGAGACGTCGATGCTCCCGGGCGCCGACTTCGACATCGTGCCGCTGTCGAACCCCGGCATCATCTCGATCCCGCTCGCGTTCCTGCTCGGCTGGCTCGGCACGGTGCTCGACCGCAAGACGGAGGACCCGGCGAAGCAGTCCGAGATGGAGGTGCGCTCGCTCACCGGCGTCGGCGCCGAGAAGGCGGTGAGCCACTAGAGGGTTCCGGCGGCGGGCCCGAGAGGTCCGTCGCCGGAGCGACATTCGGCGCGGCGGGAACGCCTGCCCCGGCCGCGTCGAACGAACAGACGGGGGCGGATGCCGCGACATCGCGTCGCAGCATCCGCCCCCGTTGTGCGCTTCAGGGTCGAGCTACATGTTGATCATGTGACCCGCGAGGCCGTGGAACGCCTCCTGCAGCGCCTCGGAGAGGGTCGGATGCGTGTGCACGTTGCGAGCGAGTTCGAGGGCACCGAGGTCCCACTTCTGGGCGAGGGTCAGCTCGGGCAGCAGCTCGGACACGCTCGGGCCGATCAGGTGGCCGCCGAGGAGCTCGAGGTGCTTCGCGTCGGCGATGAGCTTCACGAACCCGACCGGCTCGGCGAGGCCGTGCGCCTTGCCGTTCGCCGTGAACGGGAAGGTCGCGACCTTCACGTCGTAGCCCTCGTCGCGCGCCTGCTGCTCGGTGAGGCCGAAGCTCGCGACCTGCGGGTTGCAGAAGGTCGCCCGCGGCATCATGCGGTAGTCGCCGAGGGCCATGGTCTCGGCCCCGCCGATCGTCTCGGCGGCGACGACGCCCTGCGCCTCGGCGACATGGGCGAGCATGAGCTTCGCGGTGACGTCGCCGATCGAGTAGATGTGCGGCACGTTCGTGCGCATGTAGTCGTCGATCGCGATGGCCCCGCGGTCGGTGAGCTGCACGCCCGTGGTCTCGAGCCCGAAGCCCTCGACGTTCGGGCTCCAACCCACCGCCATGAGCACCTTCTCGGCCTCGATGGAGCCGGGCTGCCCGTCGGCGCCCTCGTAGGCGACCGTGACGGAGGCGCCGTTGTCGGTGACCGTCTGCACCTTCGTCGAGGTGAGGATCGGCACGCCGAGCTTGCGGTACTGCTTGGTGATCTCCTTCGAGACGTCGACGTCCTCGTTCGGGAGGGCCCGGTCGAGGAACTCGATGATGGTCACCTCGACGCCGTAGTTGCGCATCACGTACGCGAACTCCATGCCGATGGCGCCTGCGCCGACGATCGCGATCGAGCGCGGCAGCTCGCGGCTCATGATGAGCGTCTCGTACGTCACGATGTTCTGGGTGAGCTCGACGCCGGGCAGCAGTCGCACGCGCGCGCCGGTCGCGATGATCGCGTTGTCGAACGTCACCGTCTCGGTGCTGCCGTCGGCCTTCGCCACGTCGATCGTGTTCGCGTCGCGGAACGTGCCGCGGCCGTCGAACTCGGTGATGCCGTTCTTCTTCATGAGGTAGTGCACGCCCTTGACGCGCCCCTCGGCGACCTGTCGGCTGCGGTCGAAGGCGACGCCGTAGTCGAAGCTCACCTCGCCGCTGATGCCGAACGTCGCGGCCTGCGTGTGGAAGGTGTGGGCGAGCTCCGCGTTGTGCAGGAGCGCCTTCGACGGGATGCATCCGACGTTCAGGCACACCCCGCCCCAGTACTTCTCCTCGATCACGGCGGTCTTGAGTCCGAGTTGAGCGGCGCGGATCGCGGCCACGTAGCCGCCAGGACCGGCGCCGAGGACGACGACATCGAAATGGCTGGTCATTCCGCCAGCCTAGGCGCAGCCGTCTCGGGGCGGAGCACGAATCCGAGCGAGACGAGCACGAGCAGCATGACCGCACCGCCGAAGATCGCGATGTCGGCGACGTTGCCGACGAACCAGTCGAAGTACGCGATGAAGTCGACGACGTGGCCCTGTCCGAACGACGGCGCACGCAGCAACCGATCGAGGAAGTGCGTCGTCGCGCCGCCGAGCAGGAGACCGAGGCAGAGCGCCCACGCACGTGAGCGCACGCGCCACGCGAACCACGCCCCCACGACGACGCCGACGCCCGCGAGGACCGTGAAGATCCACGTGACGCCCGCGCCGAGCGAGAACGCGGCGCCCGGGTTGTAGACGAGCTGCAGGCCGAGGACGTCGCCGAGGAGCGGGGTGCGCTCGCCGACGGTCAGCGTCTGCTCGGCCCACCACTTCGAGAGCTGGTCGGCCGCGACGACGACGACCGCGATCACGGCGGCGATCCATGGCGCCGCCGACGTGAAGTGCTGCGTGCGCCGGGGCACCGGCGTCGCGGACGTCTCGGACACGCCCGACCCTCCCGGCTCGTCGTTCGGATCGTTCGTCGTCGGCGTCTCGCTCATCCCGTACATCCTCGCAGCCCGCCCCGCGACGGTCGACGCGGGGCGGGCTGTGGGCAGGAGCATGATGGGAGCATGAGCGACCGCGGGATCCCCGTCACGTCCGTCGTCGAGCTCGAGCAGATCGTGGGCACGCCCGAGCCTCGCACCGCAAACAAGGCGCGCGACCGCCTGCATGCCGTCGATCGGGCGTGGCTCGCCGCGGCTCCTCTCGTGTTCGTCGCGACGAGCGACGAGCACGGCCGTCTCGACGTCTCGCCGAAGGGCGACCCCGCCGGGTTCGCACTGGTGCTCGACGAGAGGAGCATCGCGATCCCCGAGCGCCCGGGCAACCGGCGCGCCGACGGCTTCCGCAACATCCTCCGCAACCCGCACGTCGGCCTCGTCTTCGTGATCCCCGGTCGCGGCGACACGCTCCGGATCAACGGACGCGCGTCGATCGTGCGTGACGCCCCGTTCTTCGACGAGCTCGTCGTGCGCGGCCACCGGCCGTCGCTCGCGCTCGTCGTCGACATCGACGAGGTGTTCTTCCACTGCTCGAAGGCGTTCCTGCGCTCGAGGGCCTGGCAGCCCGAGACCTGGACCCCGGATGCCGCTCCGCGACGAGCGCTCATCGCGCAGGCGGTCGAGCGGCAGGGCGAGTCGCTCGCGGAGCTCGACGAGTACTACGGGCCGTCGTACGAAGAGCGCATCTACGGCTGAGCGCGCGGATGCGGTGACGGCGACCCGGTCGGCGGGGCCCCGGCCGCGTCGCTGATGAGGTTCATGAACATGTCGCGGTGCAGGGAGAGCACGTGCTCGCGGGTCGCGAGTACCGCAGCGTCGACGTCGCGTGCGAGCGCCGCGTCGAGGATCGCCGCGTGCTCTGCGTTCGACTGCTGCAGGTGCTCGAGCGGGTACGGCACGAAGAACCGGTGCAGTTCGTCGAGCACCTCGACGTACCGAGCGGCGGCGTCGAGATGGGCGGCCTCGGCCACGGCCAGGTGGAACGCACGGTCGGCTGCATGGAAGGTCGCCCAGCTCGTCGCGGATGCCCCGGCGTCCACGTGCGCCCGGATTGCGCCGAGTTCGGCATCGCTGCCGTGCATGACGGCCGCGTGCACGACCGCGGACTCCATGAGCATGCGCTGGTCGATGAGACGTCGTACCTCGTCGGCAGCAGCGAGGTAGGTTCGCACGGCGTGGTCTTCGGTGATGCTGAGCTTCTCGGCGACGAACGTCCCACCCTGTCGCCCGCGCCGGCGCGTCAGCACCCCGTCGTCGACGAGCTGCTCGAGCGCACGTCTGGCGGTGATCTCCGAGACGTCGAGCCCCGCGGCGAGTTCCGGAAGCGGCGGCAGGCGCTCGCCTGGTCGAAGGAGGCCGAGCTCGACGGCGAGCATGATGCGCGCGCGAACGGTGCCGGTCGCGGAGAGCCGCGCAGCGCCCCGGCTGTGCTCGCCTGAGGCCAGCAGCGGCTCGAGGCGCGGCTCGGTGCTCATGCGATGAGCCTAGCGGTTGACGATCGATTATTTGATCTCTATGATCGGTTTACTTGACCGAGGAGGACTCCGTGCGAGCACTGACGCTCGCGGCCGCGCAGCGCGCGCCGCTTCCGATCGGGACCCCGGTCTCGACACTCGCCGCCGATGTCGCCGAGACGATCGCCGGGCATCCCGGGATCGACCTCCTCGTCTATCCCGAGCTGCA
>JAPSJT010000123.1 GCA_031178045.1 Agromyces sp. | reverse complement strand
CCGAGTCCCGACGACGAGCGGATCACGCGGGAACGCCCCCCGCACTGGTGAGCACGGGTCAGTCGGCGTGCTTCCCGCCGGTGGGCGAGGCCGCCGTCGAACCCTGCTGCGCGGCGAGCAGGTCGCGAATCTCGCTGAGCACGGTCAGCTCGGTCTGCGGGTCTTCGGCCTTCGATGCGCCGGCCTGGCGGCGGGCCTCGGCCCGCTCCTTCAGGAGGTTCATCGGCAGCACGAACACGAAGTAGACGACCGCGGCGACGATGAGGAACGTGATGATGGCGCCCACGACCGCGCCGAATCTCACGTCGGCCGTCGTGCCGTCCATCGTGGGAATCGAGAGCACGAGCGCGTCATCGAGGCTCTCGGCGTTGAACAGCGCACCGATGAGCGGGTTGAAGATGTTGTTCACGATGGAGTTGACGACCGCGGTGAACGCCGCGCCGATGACGACGGCGACCGCGAGGTCGATGACGTTGCCGCGGAGGATGAACTCCTTGAAGCCCTTGATCACGTGTTCGCTCCCGTTCATGACGTGCCGGCGGCGCGGGTTCCGCCTACGACGAGGCGGCCGACGTCGCCGGCTTGGCTGATCCCGTTCCGGACGAGCCGGATGCCGACGAGCCCGAGCCCGACCCGCCCGAGGAGCCCGCCCCCGACGACCCCGCCCCCGAGGAACCGCCGGTGCCCGACGAGCCCGACCCCGAGGCATCCGACCCGCCGCTCGAACCGCTCGCTCGCGAGTCGGTGCGGTAGAAGCCCGAACCGTTGAACGTCACGCCGATCGTGTTGAAGAGCTTGCGCAGGCGACCTCCGCACACCTCGCAGATGGTGAGGGCGTCGTCGGAGAACGCCTGATGGATGTCGAACGCGTTGTCGCACTCGGTGCAGCGGTAGGAATACGTGGGCATGATGACTCTTCCGGATCGTGGTGCGCCGCTCAGAACGCGATGATGCGCGTGGGCGTGACGATGCCGTTCACCGGCTGGTCGTGTCGCTCTCGCGGCACCGCCTCGACGAACTCGCTGTCGAAGACGACGGCGTACACCGGAGGACATTTTTCCATCGATCCGAGGGTCTTGTCGAAATAGCCCCGGCCCCAGCCGAGTCGCATGCCGGTGCGATCCACCGCCGCGGCCGGCACCAGGATGAGGTCGACGTCGTTGATGGCCATCGGACCGAGCAGCTCGCCCACCGCCTCGGGAACGCCGTGAAGGCCGAGCGTCTCGCTCTCGTCCTCGCCGACGGTCCAGTCGAGCAGGCCGTCTTCGCGAGTGACCGGGAACAGCACCCGGATGCCGCGGGCCTCCGCCCAGTTCACGAAGGCCCGTGTGTCCGGCTCGCTCGGCATCGAGAGGTAGCACGAGAGGGATTCGGCGCCGGTCGAGCCGACGAGCTCCTGCAGCCGGGCGGTGAAGCCCTCGGTCGCGAGTTCGCGTTCGTGCCCCGGCATGTTCTGCCGACGCTCCCGCAGCTCGGCGCGCAGAATGCGCTTCTGGACCTCGGGATCGTCGGGCATGGCACACATCCTAGGACGATCCCCGGTGAGGTCCATCCGCTGCGCCGCCCTGCGACATCCGGATACGCTGAGTCGCATGAGTCCACGGATCACGAAGGCCGTCATCCCGGCCGCCGGCCTCGGCACGCGCTTCCTGCCGGCCACGAAGGCCATGCCGAAAGAGATGCTGCCCGTCGTCGACAAGCCCGCGATCCAGTACGTCGTCGAGGAGGCCGTCGCGGCGGGGCTCGACGACGTCCTCATGATCATCGGGCGCAACAAGAACGCACTCGCCAACCACTTCGACCGCGCCACCGAGCTCGAGCACACGCTCGAGACGAAGGGCGACGGCGCGAAGCTGTCGAAGGTGCAGGAGTCGAGCGACCTCGCCGATGTGCACTTCGTGCGCCAGGGCGACCCGAAGGGGCTCGGTCACGCCGTGCTCCGCGCCAGGAAGCACGTCGGCGACCAGTCGTTCGCCGTGCTCCTGGGCGACGACCTCATCGACGCCCGCGACCCACTGCTCACGCGCATGCTCGACGAGCACGACAAGCGGGGGGCCACGATCGTCGCCCTGCTCGAGGTCGACCCCGCCTCCATCCACCTCTACGGTGCCGCCGCGGTCGAGCCGACCGACGCCCCCGACGTCGTGCGCATCACGGGCCTCGTCGAGAAGCCCGCGGCCGACGTGGCGCCGTCGAACCTCGCCGTGATCGGCCGGTACGTGCTGCGGCCCGAGGTGTTCGACATCCTCGAGCACACGGCGCCCGGCAAGGGCGGCGAGATCCAGCTCACCGACGCCCTGATGGAGATGGCCGACGACGTCGAAGGCACCGGCGGCGTCTACGGCGTCGTCTTCCGCGGGCGTCGGTACGACACGGGCGACAAGCTCGACTACATCAAGGCGGTCGTGCAACTCGCCGCCGACCGCGATGACCTCGGCCCCGAGCTGAAGCCCTGGCTCACCGAGTACGTCGCCGGATTCGACCGGACCTGAGCATGGCGGCGGCCGTGATCCCGACGCTGCGTGACGGGGAGGTGACGCTGCGGCCCATCCGCGCGCGCGACGCGAAGCCGCTCGAGCGGGTACTCCTCGACAATCGCGGCTGGTTGCGGCAGTGGGAGGCCACCTATCCGGGCGGCGGTTCGGTCGTCGACACCCGCGCGAGCATCCGCAACCTGCTCGCGCACGCGCGCAACGGCAACGCGCTGCCGTTCATCATCGAAGTCGACGGCGAACTCGCGGGGCAGTTGAACGTGTCCTCCATCACGTTCGGATCGCTCTCGTCGGCGACGATCGGATACTGGGTCTCCCAGTCGTTCGCCGGTCGCGGGGTGACTCCGACCGGCGTGGCGCTCGCCACCGACTACTGCTTCTCCACGATGCGGCTTCACCGCATGGAGATCTGCATCCGCCCCGAGAACCACCCGTCGCTGCGCGTGGTCGAGAAGCTGGGCTTCCGCTACGAGGGCCTGCGTCGTCGCTTCATCCACATCAACGGCGACTGGCGCGACCACTTCTCGTTCGCGCTCGTCGCCGAGGAGGTGCCGCACGGGGTGCTCCGTCGGTGGAAGGACGGGCTCGCCCCCGAGGACGCGGCTCGCATCACGCCCGAGGATCGAGCGGCCGCCGCCATCCCGCTGCGGCTGGCCGATCGCTGAACACACCGGAGACCGAGCCGGGTTGAGGGTCCGCTGTGACCTAGCGTTGTGCGCATGGACGTGATCGGTGGGGGATTGCTCGTGGCGGTTGCTGCGGCGCTCTGGATCGCGTACCTGTTGCCGAGCTGGCTTCGCCGCGGGCAGTACCTCGCGACCGAGCGCAACGCCGTGCGCCTGCAGCAGACACTGCGGATCCTCGCCGAGACCGCGGAGACGCCCCGGGAGGTGCGCCTCGAGGCGACCGCCCGTGAGGTCGCCACGCAGCAGCGCATCCTGCGCGAGCAGGAGGAGGCCGCCCGGCTCTCCGCTGAGGCCGCCGAGCTTCGGGCGATCGCCGAACGACGTGCCGCCGAGGCGGCAGCGGAAGCCGCGCGTCGGCTGGCGGCGACCGCCGTGCCGCGCACCGAACCGATCGGCGTGGTGACGACGTCGGCGGACGGGGCCGGCGAGGTCGCCCGTGCCCGGCGCTCGCTTCGCCGTCGTCGCGCGCTCTGCTCGCTGCTGCTCCTCATCGGCCTGCTCGCCGTCATCGGCGGTCTCATCGCCGCCGCCTTCGGCGCATCGCTCGTCGTGGCCGGCATGGGTGCGACCGGCATGCTCGCGGCGGTCGTCGCTCTCGCACGCCTCGCGAAGGAGCGGCTCCCGATGGCCGCGCCGGCCGCCGTCGCTCCCGAGTCCGCACCGTTCGTCCCGATCGAGTTCGTCGAGGCCGAGGTGCCGGCAGAGTCGGCCGGGTGGACCCCGCAACCGCTGCCGCGCCCGCTGCACCTCTCCCGCGGCACGATCGCGGCGACGGCGATGGCCTCGATCGAGGCCGCGGCCGAGCTGAAGCGTGCCGCGACCGAGGCCGAGGTCGCGCGGCGGGTCGAGCGGCTGGAGCCGGCGGTGCCGTCGATCGTGCCCGCGGCATCCACGGCCTCGGCGGCCACCGCGGCGAGGGCCGACAGCCCGTATGCGCGCATGGGCATCATCGAAGACGCCCGTCCGGGTATCGACGATCTCGACGCCGTGCTGCGCCGTCGCCGCCAGGCGGGTTGAGCCCCCGGGCCGGTTCGAATCACCCGCGCAGGGATGATAGGCTCGGTGTCGCTCGGGCCCATGGCGCAGTTGGTAGCGCGTCTCGTTCGCAATGAGAAGGTCGGGGGTTCGAATCCCCCTGGGTCCACCAGCACGAGTGAACGAAGCCCCGGTTCGACCGGGGCTTCGTCGTTTCCGGCGTCAGCCGATGCTTCGGCATCCGCGCTCCGGAGGCCGTGCCGCGTAACGTTGAGCGCTCCCGCCGCGGCGCCCCGCAAAGGGGATGCACGTCGGGGCGTAGGGTGGTCGGTGATGACGCAGCATCCGCCCACGCAGGAGATCCCACTGACCCCCGCGAAGCGGTGGCGCGCGTATTGGGTCTGCGTCGCGGTGGCCGCGCTCACGATCCTCGACCTCTCGAAGGTGAACGTCGCCCTGCCGTCGATCGAGGACGCCTTCGGCTCCACGTCGACGGAACTGCAGCTCATCGTGTCTGGCTATGTCCTCACGTTCGGCCTCACACTCGTGCCGGCAGGTCGCATCGGCGACCAGCGATCACGCCGGGCCCTCTTCATCATCGGGCTCACGCTCTTCACTCTCACGAGCCTCGCGTGCGCGCTCGCGCCGAACAGTGCGGTGCTGCTCGCGGCCAGGCTCCTGCAGGGGGTGGCCGCCGGCATCCAGATGCCGCAGGTGCTCGGCCTCGTGCAGCAGCTGTTCCAAGGGCCGGAGCGAGGCAAGGCGTTCGGGCTCTTCGGAGCGACCATCGGCATCGCGACCGCGTTCGGGCCCACGCTCGGCGGGCTCGCCATCGCCATCGGCGGCCCGAGCGACGGGTGGCGCGGGATCTTCTGGATGAACGTCCCGCTCTCCATCGCCGCGATCGCGGCGGCGCTCTGGCTCCTGCCCGAGACCCGAACGAGCTCGAGGCGGCCGCTCTCGCTCGATCCGATCGGAATCCTGCTGTTCGCCGTCACCGTGATCGCGTTCATGTGGCCGTTCCTCTTCACGACGGGCGCGCCGACGGACGACCCGGCTCGCTGGTGGCTGCTCGTCGTGTTCGTGCTCGCTGCGAGCGCGTTCGTCGCGTGGGAGCGGCATTACGCGGCATCCGGAAGGCATCCGCTCGTGCCGCTCGCGCTCTTCGGCGTGCGCTCGTTCCGGAACGGCACCCTGCTCGCCGCCGCATTCTTCGCCGCGATGCCGTCGATGTTCCTGCTCACGACCCTCTACCTGCAGCACGGGCTCGGTCTCGAGGCCGTCTTCGCGGGCATGGTCGGCATCGGGTTCGCGCTCACGAGCGCACTCGGATCCTGGCTCGGCGGCAACCTCGTGAACCGCATCGGGCGCCCGCTCGTCGTCTGGGGCCTCGCGGCTCTGCTCCTCGGCGTGGGGCTGCTCGTGCTCGCCGCCCTGTTCACTCCGCCAGCGGTCACGCCGTGGGCGATGGCCGCCGCGATGATCGTCGGAGGTGCGGGCGGCGGGTTCGTCATCTCGCCGAACCAGACCCTGGCGCTCGCCGACATCCCCGTGAAGCAGGGCGGCCTCGCCGGATCCGTCGGACAACTCGGCCAGCGCATCGGCACGGCCGTCGGCACGGCGATCGCCCTCTCCCTCTTCTACGCGACCATCTACCGCGAGAGCGGATCGGCCGACACGCATGACCTCGCGATCTACCACGACGCGTACGGATTCGGCATGCTCGCCGTCGCCATCTTCGTCGCGATCGCGCTCGCGGTCGGCCTCGCCGACCTCAGCGCTCGACGGCGGCAGCGCCGATCGCTCGCCGACGCCGCCTGACCCATCGGCCGGAGCCGACGTCGCTCAGCGAATGGCGAGCAGACGGGCTCGTTCGTGAGGGTCGTGGTGCTCGATCGCCGCGCGGAGCGCGACGCGAGACAGGTCTCGTGCCCGTCGTTCGATGAACCTCGTCAGCCGCTCGCGATCGTGGTCTCCCGCCGCACGGAGCACCCAGCCGATCGCCTTCTGCACGAACGGCTCGGAGTCGCCCGCCAGCCGGTCCGCGAGGTCGTAGGCGTCGTCGAGGTCGCCCTGCTTCAGGAAGGCGAACGTCGCCACGAGCGCCGTGCGACGCTCTGGCCAGAACGGGGACGCCGCAAGCTCGCCGAGCACGCCGCGATCCCGGTCGACGAGGTGCTCGCCCACGGCGTCCCGGGCCGCGAGGTCGACGAGATCCCACTGGTCGATGCGGTCGTGGCGCCGCAGGTAGAGCTCGTACAGCCCGGCGCGGCGCTCCTCGCTGGTCTTCCGGTGCGCCGCCGACTTGCCCATGATGCTGCACGCGAGGGCGCGGACCTCGTGCGTCGGCTCGGCGAGCAGGCGCTCGATCTCTGCGAGCGGCAGGTCGATTGCGGTCTTCGCGAGTGCGAACACGCTGCCCATCCGCACCCCGATGAAGGGCGCGTCGGGGTCAGGCGGGAAGTAGCGCCGGTACTTCTCGCGCTGCGCGGGGTCGGCCATGCCCGTGAGGGTCGCGATGAGTGACTCGGCATCCGCCATCGGTGCCTCCCTTCCGGCGCGCTCAGCCTACGATGCCGGATGTCGCGCGCACCCGCGCCCCCGCGGCCTCGCCGATTCCCGGGTCATGCCGCGAGGTGCGCGGCCGGCTCGACGAGCCGGGTGAGCTCGCTCGCCGAGAGTTCCCGGCCGAAGGCCGGGTGTCCGGGCTCGAGGGCACGGCCGTTCGCGAGCGGACCGCCGTCGACGGCGTCGAAGCCGATGTCGTCGATCAGCCGCGCGACGGCGGCGCGCGCCTCGGGGTCGTCGCCGACGACGGCGATCGCCCGCCGCAGCGGCGAGCCGGCGTCCATGCTGTCGTCCTCCATCTCGTGATAGCCGATGTGGTTGAACGACTTCACGACCCGTGCGGCCGGGTTTCGGGCGGCGTTGATCTCGCTCGTCGTGCGAGCGTCGGCGTCGACCGCGGCGATGTGGCCGTCGACGGGCGGCCAGTAGTTCATGGCATCGACGACGATGCGGCCGTCGAACGACTCCCATGGCACGGTGCCGGCCTTGCCGAACGGCACGGCGACGATGATCACGTCGGATGCCGCGACGAGCTCGCCGGGCGTGGCGACCCTGGCGCCGGGGGCGACGACGGAGACGAGGAGGTCGAGGG
>JAPSJT010000313.1 GCA_031178045.1 Agromyces sp. | reverse complement strand
TCGGGGTCCGCGCGCGGCGCTCGCGCGAATGACTCGATGACCCGAACGGTCACGCCTGGGTCGAGGAGGGCGTTGCCGGCGGCGACGCTCCGCACGGCGGCGAGCAGCTGCTCGGGCGGCGCCACCTTCAGCAGGAACCCGCTCACCCCGGCCCGAAGCGCCTCGGCGACGTGGGCGTCGTCGTCGAAGGTCGTGAGCACGATGACGCGGGCGTCGTCGTTCGCGATGATCTGCTTCGCGGCGGTGATGCCGTCGCTGCGGGGCATCCGGATGTCGAGCAGCACCACGTCGGGACGAGTGCGGCGCACGACGGCGACGGCGTCGAGACCGTCGGATGCCTCACCCACGACTTCGAGGTCGGGTTGATGATCGAGCAGCATGCGGAGGCCCGCCCGCACCATCGCCTCATCGTCCGCGAGGACGATCCGGATGGGCCGATCCCCGCTCATCGCGCATCTCCGATGGGGAACTCGGCTCGCACGTCGAACCCGCCGTCTGCGGTCGGTCCGGCCTCGAAGCGCCCGTCGAACATCGCGACGCGCTCTCGCATGCCGACGAGGCCGTGGCCGCCCTCCCCATGGCTCTGCGGCGCCGCTGCGGCTGCCGCGGCGGGCGCACCGTTTCGTACGGCGACGACCACGCGCGTCGGTGATCGGTCGACGCTGATCTCGGCGCGGGCGCCAGGGGCGTGCCGCATGACGTTCGTCAGCGCCTCCTGCAAGACGCGATACGCGGAGACGTCGACTGCTCGCGGCATGCTCCCGAGTTCGCCGGTCTCTCGGAGGATGACGTCGAGACCGGCGGACCGCACGTCGTCGGCGAGCTCGGAGGCCCGCTCGAGCGACGGCGGCGACGCGGGCGGCACCTCGTCGGTATGGCGGAGGATGCCCACGACGCTCCGCAGCTCGGCGACCGATTCCCGACCGAGCCGCTCGATCCCGAGGAGCATCTCGGCCTGCGGGGCGTCGGGCGCCAGCGTCGAGCGCACGGCGCCGACCTGCAGGGTCATGACGCTGACCGAGTGGGCGACCGCGTCGTGGATCTCGCGGGCGATGCGTTGCCGCTCCTCGACGAGGATCCGCTGTTCACGGGACTCGCGCTCGGCGTCGAGCGCTTCGGCGAGGCGCGAGGCACGCTCGGCCCGATCGCGGGCGCCGCGCGCGAGGATGCCCACGAACCACGACGCCCAGGCGAGCAGCGAGAAGAAGAGGTTCTCCCAGACGACCGCGGCCAGGTCGGGAGTCGTCTCGGCCGCGGCGGATCCGGCGTGCAGGACAGCGCCGGCCGCGAGCCCGGCCGTCGCCATGAGCTGGGCGATCACCGGCGCGATCCACGACCGCCGCGGCGGGCGCCGATACGCCGCCCACCCCGGCACCAGGAAGAACGCGAGCACGCTCACGCCGGTGGGCCCGTCGAGGCCGAGCGCGGAGGACACGGGGAAGAGCGCGGCGACGATCGCCGTCGCGGCGATCGGGGCGATGCTCGCGACGACCGTTCCGGCGACGATGAGGCCCAGCACCAGGGCCGGCCCGATCGGAGCGGCGCGGAAGGCGGGATCGAGCACGATCTCGACGCCGCCGATGACGGCGAGCACGCCCGCGGCGGCGAGCGGCACGACCCGATGGGCCCGTTGCATCCGC
>JAPSJT010000014.1 GCA_031178045.1 Agromyces sp. | reverse complement strand
GCGTAGAGCTCGATCGCCCGCCAGAGGTCGGTGCGCGAGAAGTCGGGCCAGAGCGTGTCGAGGAAGACCATCTCGGCGTACGCCGACTGCCAGAGCAGGAAGTTCGAGGTGCGCTGCTCCCCCGAGCTGCGCACGAAGAGGTCCACGTCGGGGAGCTCGGGCACGTAGAGCCGCTTGGCGATGAGCTTCTCGGACACGGCAGACGGGCGGAGCCGGCCGGATGCCACGTCGTCGGCGATCGATCGCACGGCATCGCCGATCTCGGTGCGGCCGCCGTAGTTGACGCACATCGTGAGGGTCAGCGTGTCGTTGCCCGCGGTCAGCCGCTCGGCGAACTGCAGCTCGTTGATGACCGAGGCCCACAGCTTCGGCCGACGCCCGGCCCACCGGATGCGAACGCCCCACTCGTTGAGCTGGTCCCGTCGCCGGTGCAGCACGTCGCGGTTGTAGCCCATGAGGAAGCGCACCTCGTCGGGCGAGCGCTTCCAGTTCTCGGTCGAGAACGCGTAGACCGAGAGGTGCTTCACACCCGCCTGGATCGCACCCGCGACGACGTCGAGCAGGGCCGCCTCGCCGGCCTTGTGCCCCTCGATGCGCGTGAGGCCGCGCCGGTTCGCCCAGCGGCCGTTGCCGTCCATGACGATCGCGACGTGGTTCGGCACGGCGCCCTTCGGCAGTTCGGGCGGGTAGAGACCGGTCCAGTCGATCGGCCGGTAGGGCACGGCGTCGCGATGCGTGTAGGGCTTCGGTGTCACTGAGCGGTCGTTTCCCTCGAGACGTGCGGCAGCGAGCGCAGGCCGCGCTCGAGATGCCACTGCGTGTAGGCGGCGACGATGCCACTCGCCTGGTTGCGGTCGCCCGTCGCCGCTGCCTCGGCGTGGGCCCAATCGCCCTCGAGCAGCGCTCCGAGCAACGCCACGGTCGACCGGGCGATGCGCGGCGTGCCTGGCGGGGCGCATTCCTCGTCGCAGACGACGCCGCCGAGCTGCACGACGACCGCCGTGTGCTCGCCGGTGCGCCCGCAGCGCGCGCAGTCCTGGAAGCTCGGCGCCCAGCCGGCGAGGGCGAGGGCACGCAGCAGGTACGAGTCCAGCGTGAGGCTCGCACCGTGCTCGGCGCGGGCGAGCGAACGCAGGGCGCCGACCAGCAGCAGGTACTGCTGCAGCGATCCCTCGGCCTCGGTGAGCTTGTCGGCCGCCTCGACCATCGCGTTCGCCGCCGTGTACGACGCATAGTCCTGGGTGATGTCCGCGCCGTACGAACCGAGCGACTCCGCCTGGGTCACGACATCGAGCGATCGCCCCTCGTACAGCTGCAGGTCGGCGACCATGAACGGTTCGAGTCGGGCCCCGAACTTCGAGCCCGTGCGACGAACCCCCTTCGCGACCGCGCGCACCTTGCCGTGCCGTCTCGTGAGGAGCGTGAGGATGCGGTCGGCCTCGCCCAGCTTGTGGGTGCGCAGCACGACGGCTTCATCTCGGTAGACGGGCACCCTTCATTATCGCGCCCAGAGACCACACTTCGGCCGAGGCGAGCCGCGGCATCCGCTCGTGGTTCACTGGTGCCGTGGCATCCGCGCTCTTCGTCATCCCCCTGTGGCTCGACCTCACCGCCGTCGCGATCGGCGCGATCCAGGGAGCGATGTTCGCCGCGCGACTGACTGAGCGCCGCATCGACCTGCTCGGCGTGGCGCTCATCGGCATCATCGTCGGACTCGGCGGCGGACTCCTGCGCGACCTGCTGCTGAACGAGCGTCCCGCGGCCATCACCGACAACTGGTACATCCCCGTCGCGACGGCCGCGGCGCTGCTCGGCATGCTCCTGCTGCGGGTCTTCACCCGCCTGAACGGGCTCATCATCGCCCTCGACGCCGTGACGATCGGCCTGTTCGGCGCCATCGGCACCTCGAAGGCGCTCGCGTTCGGCGTGCCCGTCGTGCCGGCGGTCTTCGTCGGCGTGATCTCGGCGGTCGGGGGCTCGATCCTGCGCGACGTCACCCTCAACCTGCCCATCGCGCTCATGCACGTCGGCTCCCTCTACGCGGTCGCAGCGACCGCGGGCACCGTGCTCCTCGTCGCGCTCGACGCGACCGGGGTGAACATCGTCGTCGCCGGAACGGCATGCGTCGTCGTGACGACGCTCACCCGCCTCGGCTCGGTGCGATTCGGCTGGAGCCTCCCCGAGCAGCGTGCGCTCGGCAGCTGGAAGGTCTGGCGCCGAGCCTGACCGACGAACGGCGGATGCCGCGCACGCGCGTCGCGTACGCGGCATCCGCCGAGCTGGCTCAGACGGTGACGACCTCGCGCTCCTCGGCCTCGACGCGCACGCCGCGCAGGGCACGATTCACCGCGGAGACGACGGCCTTCAGCGATGCCGTGGAGATGTCCGCGTCGATGCCGACCCCCCAGAGCGTGCGCCCGTCGACCTGGCATTCGACGTACGCCGCCGCGACGGCATCGCCGCCCGCCGACATCGCGTGCTCGCTGTAGTCGAGCACGCGCACGTCGACGCCCTCGGCGTGCAGCACCGAGAGGAACGCCGCGATCGGGCCGTTCCCGGTTCCGTCGGCCTCGAGCCGCTCCTCCCCGTCGCGGAGCCCGACGCGAACGCGAACCTCGCCGGTCAGCTCGCTCTCGGTGCGCACCGAGAGCAGCTCGAAGCGGCCCCACTTCGCGTCGGGATGCTCGGCGGGAGCCGGCAGGTACTCGTCGTTGAAGACACGCCAGATCTCGTCGCTCGAGACCTCGCCGCCCTCGGCGTCGGTCTTCGCCTGCACGACGCCCGAGAACTCGATCTGCAGGCGCCGAGGCAGGTCGAGCGCGTGATCGTTCTTCAGCAGGTACGCCACACCGCCCTTGCCCGATTGCGAGTTGACCCGGATGACCGCTTCATAGCTGCGGCCCAGGTCTTTCGGATCGACGGGCAGGTACGGCACCGCCCACTCGAGTTCGTCGACGGAGACGCCACGACGGGCGGCCTCGGCCTCCATGGCCTCGAAGCCCTTCTTGATGGCGTCCTGGTGGGAACCCGAGAACGCCGTGTAGACGAGGTCGCCTGCCCACGGGCTGCGCTCGGGCACGGGGAGCTGGTTGCAGTACTCGGCGGTGCGCTTGATCTCGTCGATGTCGGAGAAGTCGATCTGCGGGTCGATGCCCTGCGTGAACAGGTTGATGCCGAGCGCCACGAGATCGACGTTGCCCGTGCGCTCACCGTTGCCGAAGAGGCATCCCTCGATGCGATCGGCCCCGGCCAGGTAGCCGAGTTCGGCCGCCGCGACGGCGGTGCCGCGGTCGTTGTGCGGGTGCAGGGAGAGGATGACGTTCTCGCGATACGCGAGGTGGCGGCTCATCCATTCGATCGAGTCGGCGTAGACGTTCGGAGTCGCCATCTCGACCGTCGCCGGCAGGTTGATGATGACCTTGCGCTCGGGCGTCGGCTCGAAGACCTCGAGCACCCGGTTGCAGACGTCGACCGCGAACTCGAGCTCGGTGCCCGTGTAGCTCTCGGGCGAGTACTCGTAGTAGACGGTCGTTCCGGGGACGGATGCCTCCATCTCGCGGCACTTGCGAGCGCCGTGCAGCGCGATGTCGATGATGCCCTGCTCATCGGTGCGGAACACGACCTCGCGCTGGAGCACGCTCGTCGAGTTGTAGAGGTGCACGATCGCCTGCTTCGCGCCCCGGATCGACTCGTACGTGCGCTCGATGAGGTGGTCACGCGCCTGCGTCAGCACCTGGATGGTGACGTCGTCGGGAATCGCGCCCTCTTCGATGAGGCTGCGGACGAAGTCGAAGTCGGTCTGGCTCGCGCTCGGGAACCCGACCTCGATCTCCTTGTAGCCCATGCGCACGAGCAGATCGAACATGATGCGCTTGCGTTCGGGGCTCATCGGGTCGATGAGTGCCTGGTTCCCGTCGCGAAGGTCGACGGCGCACCAGCGCGGTGCGGTCGTGATGCGCTTGGACGGCCACGTGCGGTCGGGCAGTTCGACGCGGATCTGCTCGTGGAACGGGCGGTACCGATGCACGGGCATCGGCGACGGCTTCTGGGTGTTCTGCATGGGGTGCTCTTCTCGCTCTGCGGATGGATTTCAGCCGACGACGAACTCCGCAGCGAGGGAGGCCTGGATTAGGACTCGCTGCGGCAGCTAAGGAGAAGCAGGCCGTGAAGCACGGGTCAAGGCTAACACCGACCCCATGGCGGGGCGCAATCGTGAAGGACGAGCGGATGCCTCCCCCAAGGCGGCATCCGCTCGTCCGGCTCGTTCGCGGCGCGGGTCGACGCGAGTCGGCGCGAGGCGGCTCGCGTCGGCGCCCTCAGTCGACCGCGAGCGCCACCACCGGTGCGACGCGCATTGCGCGCCGGGCCGGAGCGATGGAGGCGACGAGGGTGAGCAGCCCCGCTGCGAGCAGGAGGACGCCGAACATCGCCCACGGGATGCCGGGGAAGACGAACACCGGCTCCCCCTGTGCGCCGCCGAGCAACGACTGCGCCCCCACCCAGCCGTACCCGAAGCCGAGCACGATGCCCGTGAGGGTCGCCGCCACCGTGAGGGCGGCGCTCTCGGCCACGATCATGCGGCGCACCTGGCTGCGCTCGAAGCCGAGCGCGCGCAGGAGGCCGAGCTCACGAGTGCGCTGCATGACGCTCAGCGAGAGCGTGTTCACCATCCCGACCGCCGCGATGAGCGCACTGAACCCGATGAGCACCGTGAAGACGGCCACCGTGACGTTCAGCATGTCGTCGATTCCCGCGTACACCTCGGGACGGGCTTCCTGGGCCGCGAGGAGTATCGCCCGGTAGGACTCCATCGTCACGGCGAAGGTCGTGACGAGGGTGACGCCGATCACGAGGCCGATCGTCATGCGCGAGCTCCGTTCCGGGTGGCGCACCGCGTTCTCCGCCGCGAGGCGAGCAGCCGGCGAGCCCCCGAGCATCCGGCCGACGAGACGCAGCACGGGCGGCATGACGAGGTGCGCGGCGAGGACGATGCCCGTGAAGGACACGATGCCGCCGACCAGGCCCACGAACACCCCGTAGGGCTCGCTCAAGCCCCAGACGACGCCGACCACGAGGAGCGCGACGCCCGCCATGAACAGCACGAGCGCGGCGACGTTGCGACCTCGTCGCCGGCCGAGCTCCTCCCGGTCCTGCTCGTGGGAGTTGCCGATCGCCTGGATCGGCCGCACCTGCAGCACGCGACGTGAGCCCGCCCACGAGGCGAGCCACGTCGTGAGCACGACGGCGATCGCCGGGAACACGACGGCGACGTTGAGGTAGTCGTACTCGGTGGCGGGCATGAGCTCCGTCATCTCCGCGTACTGCTCGAGCCCGAACGCCGCAGCGGTGCCGGCCCCGACCCCGACGGTCGCGCCGACGAGTCCGACGACGAGACCCTCCTTGGCGATGTGGGCCCGCTGCGCACGGGCGCTCGAACCGATGAGCCGGAAGAGCGCGATGAGTCGGGTCCGGCCGGCGACGACGGTCGCGACGGTGTTCGCGGTGACGATCGCGCTGACGTACACGGCGATCACGATGAACACCGTCGCGACGATGCCGAGGATGAGCGCCACGGTGTCGCTCTCGCCGGTGACCTCGTCGGCGGCGATGGCCGCCGCGAGGAGTCCCGTCACGTGCAGGAGCGCCACGCCGAACGTGCCCGCGAGCGCGGCGACGAGGAGCGTCGGCCACTGGTCTCTGATCCGCGCGCGCATCAGGCCGCGATCTCCATCGAGAGCATGAACGAGGAGATCTCCTCGGCGCTCGACCGGCCGGCGTCCCTGATGATCCGGCCGTCGGCGAGGAACAGGATCCGGTCGGCGTGACTCGCGGCGATGGGATCGTGCGTGACCATCGCGATGGACTGCCCGTACCGAGTGCTCGCCGTCGCGAGGAGCCCGAGCACCTCGCGGCCGGTACGCGAATCGAGGTTCCCCGTCGGCTCGTCGGCGAACAGCAGGTCGGGGCGCGTGGCGAGCGCCCTCGCGATCGCGACCCGCTGCTGCTGACCGCCCGAGAGCTCGTGCGGACGATGTCCGAGCCGGGCGCCGAGGCCGAGCGACTCGACCAGCTCGTCGATCCACGCCTGTTCGTCGCGCGAGGGTCGTCGGCCGTCGAGTTCGAACGGGAGCTGGATGTTGCCGCGCACGTCGAGTGTCGGCACGAGGTTGAACGACTGGAAGACGAATCCGATGCGACGGCGGCGCAGCACCGTCAACGCCGAGTCCGAGAGCTCGGTGATGTCGGTGTCGCCGACCCAGACGCGACCGGCGGTCGGCGTGTCGAGGCCGGCCATGATGTGCATGAGCGTCGACTTGCCCGAGCCCGACGGACCCATGATGGCGGTGAACTCGCCCCGTCGAAGGCCGAGGGAGACGTCGTCGAGCGCGGTGACGGCGCCGGAGCCGTGCCCGTAGCGCTTGCCGAGGCCCGTGACGCGAGCGATGAGACCGAGGTCGGAGGGTTGGATCTGCATGACATCGACGCTACGGAGCGGCCCGCCGCGAGGCATCCGGCTGCGGTCGTGTTCGCCGTCATCCTCGAGGATGACGTGCGGTCAGCCGGTGAGGTCGTGCTCGTAGGCGAAGACGACGAGCTGCACGCGGTCGCGCAAGGACAGCTTGGCGAGGATGCGGCTCACGTGCGTCTTGACCGTGGCCTCCGAAAGGAATTCGGATGCCGCGATCTCGGCGTTCGACAGCCCGCGCGCGGCGAGTCCGAAGATCTCCCGCTCGCGAGGCGTGAGCTCCGACCAGGCGGAGGGAGCCGGGCGTCGACCGTCGCCGCGTCCGACGTGCGCGAAGAGCTCTCGCGTCGCGTTCGCCGCGATCACCTGATTGCCGCGGTGCACGGTGCGGATCGCCGCGAGGAGGAACTCGGGGTCGGCGTCCTTCAGGACGAAGCCGCTCGCGCCGGCACGGATCGCCCGTGCGGCATTCTCGTCGAGATCGAACGTCGTGAGCACGAGGACCCGCGGCGGCGTCCGGTTCTCACGGTCGGCGTCGGCGAGGATGCGCTCGGTCGCGACGATGCCGTCGGCGAGCGGCATCCGCACGTCCATGAGCACGACGTCGGGCCGGGTCGAGGCGGCGAGGGCGACGGCGGCCACGCCGTCACCGGCTTCGCCCGCGACCTCGAGGTCGGGCTGCGACTCGACGAGCATGCGGATGCCTGCGCGGAACAGCGCCTGGTCGTCGACGAGGGCGACGCGGATGCCGCTCATGCGGCTCGCCCCTGCTGCGCGGGGATGCGGGCATGGAGGCGGAAGCGGCCGTCCTCCCCGGCGTCGGCGCGGAAGGATCCGCCCGCCAGCTGCGCGCGCTCCCTCATGCCGGGGATGCCGTGCCGGAACGCCGGCGAGCCATCGGTTGCCGCGGCATCCGCCCGCACGTCGTTCACGAGGTCGACGCTCACGCCCTCGTCGTCCCAGCTCAGCGCGAGTTCGACCGGGGCCGCCGGGTCGCCGTGTCGGAGCGCGTTCGTGAGACCCTCCTGCACGATGCGGTACACGGCCATCTGATGGCCGGTGCCGAGGGAGCGCCGCTCCCCCGTCTCGGAGTACCGGAGGTCGAGACCCGCCGAGCGGACCTGCTCGACCAGCGCGTCGAGATCCTCGACCATGGGCTGGGGCGTCCCGGGCTCGGTGTGGCGCAACTCCGCGAGCAGCACACGCACGTCGCCGAGCGCACCACGTGCGACCTCCGAGATCGTGTCGAGCGCACTGACGGATGCCTCGGGGCGGGTGCGGGCCGCGAAACGCGCCCCGTCGGCCTGAGCGATGACGACGGCGAGCGAGTGGGCGACGACGTCGTGCATGTCGCGAGCGATTCGATTGCGTTCCTGCTCGACGGCGTAGCGGTACTCGACGAGGGCGCGTTCGCGCGTCGCGATCTCCTCGCGGCGACGGATCTCGCGTGACTCGCGGACGGCCCGGACGAGGAGCCCCGCCGTCCACGCCAGCACGAGCACCGCGATCGACCCGACGAAGGAAGCACCGAGCCACAGGGTGAGGCTGACGACATCGGGCGGGTCGGCGGTGAGGGTCGTGGCCCCCGTCAGTGGCTTCAGCAGCACGAGGTACAGCGTCGCGATGATCGCGCCGGCGCCGGCCGAGGCGAGTCCCAGCCACTTGACGATCCGACCTCCGTGCGCGGCCGTCGAGTAGAGCACGCCGAGCACTGCGGTGTCGTAGAGCTGGAGGTCGCGCAGCGCCGCCATCTGCACGATGGCGGCCGCCCACGCGATGCCGAGCGACCATCCCGGCGCAAGCCGGCGGATCGCGAGCGCAGCGGTGAAGCCGACCAGCGCCACGAGGTCCGCCGCGTTGCCGAGCAGCGCGAACGGGAGACTCACCAGCGCGAACGCCACGGCGAGCACGACGTCGGTCGTGAGCCTGCCGCGGCTGAGGGTCGTCGTGGTCACCGATCCACCGTACGCGGTGTCCGCACCGGCGCCTCTGCCAACCACTCGGAATCATCCTCGAGTCGTACGTCGACCGCTCCGCAGACGAGTGGACGGGCCCGAACGTTGTCTCGCGGTCGTTCCGATCCCCGCCGAGAATGACTGCGGGAGGTGCGCGATGAGGAGAGCGTTCGGAGCGCTGCTCGCGGCATCCACGGCCCTCGTCGTCACCGGCTGCGCCGGTCCCGGAGGCGGCTCGGCCACCTGGACGCCGGCGACGCCCGAGTTGCCCCGGGAGGTGCACGGAGTGGGCACGGTGCTCGAGCGGGACGCCGGACCGATGCTCTGCCTCGGGCCGATCGCCGAGTCGTACCCGCCGCAGTGCGACGGTCCGCCGATCGTCGGCTGGGACTGGAGCGCACTCGATGGCCGGGAGACCGCGTCGGGGGTCACCTGGGGCGCGTACGCCGTCTGGGGCGACTGGGACGGTGAGACCTTCGCGGTGACGCGCGAGCCCGTGCCCGCCGCGTTGCACGATCCGGAGGCCGGCCCCTCGCGAGCGGATCCGTGGGACGAATCGCTTCCGCCGGGGACGCTGACCGAGGCCGATGCGGAGCACGTCCGAGCCGAGCTCGAACGCCTCGTCCCCGGGGTGCTCGGCACCGCCTTCGTGAACGGCCGTGTGGTGCTCGAGGTCCGGTTCGACGACGGCACCCTGCAATCGGCGGTCGACGAACGCTACGGCGAGGAGGCCATCGTCGTGATCCCGAGCCTCGTCCCGAGCTGACCCGGACACTCGCAGACCCGGACGCCCCGCGGTCGAGCCTTCCCGTCGGCGAGCGGATCGGCGTCGGCGCGATCAAGATCGCCTGGAGTTCCGCCCCGGTCGGCGACGGGTGGGCCGCCGACGTCAGAAGCCGAGGCGGCCGAGCTGCTTCGGGTCGCGCTGCCAGTCCTTCGCGACCTTGACGTGCAGGGCGAGGAAGACCTTCCGGCCGAGCAACTGCTCGATCTGGGCGCGCGCGGTCGCACCGACCTCGCGCAGGCGGGAACCGCCCTTGCCGATGATGATGCCCTTCTGGCTGTCTCGTTCGACGAAGAGGTTCGCGTAGATCTCGAGGAGGTCCTTGTCGTCGCGCTCGATGAGGTCGTCGACCGTGACCGCGATCGAGTGCGGCAGTTCATCGGACACGCCCTCGAGCGCGGCCTCGCGAATGAACTCGGCGATGCGCTCGGTGACGTCTTCATCGGTCGTCGTCTCGGCCGGATAGAGCGGATGCTCCGACGTCGGCATGAGGGCGAGCAGCTCTGCGACGAGCACGTCGAGCTGCTCTCCGCGAGGCGCGGACACCGGGATGACGGACGCCCACTCCCGCAGCTCCGACACCGCGAGCAGCTGCTCGGCGACCTTGGCCTTCGACGTGGCATCCGTCTTCGTCACGATCGCGACCTTCTTGGCACGCGGGTACTGGTCGAGCTGCTCGTTGATGAACCGGTCGCCCGGACCGATCGCCTCGTTCGCCGGAACGCAGAACGCGATGACGTCGACGTCGCCCAGCGTCGACTGCACGAGGGTGTTGAGGCGCTCGCCGAGGAGCGTGCGCGGCCGGTGCAGACCCGGCGTGTCGACGAGGATCAGCTGCCCATGCTGGCGGTGCACGATGCCGCGGATCGCACGCCGGGTCGTCTGCGGCTTCGAACTCGTGATCGCGACCTTCTCGCCGACCAGCGCGTTCGTGAGCGTCGACTTGCCGACGTTCGGCCGGCCGACGATCGAGACGAATCCGGCTCGGTACTCGGGTGCAGCGTCAGCCACGGTGGTTCCTTCCTTCGGGCTCGCCCACTTCGAACGCGGATTGCGCGTCGATGAGGGCCTGGTCGCGCTCGACGAGGATCGTCGCGATGCGCTTGCGTCGGCCCTCGGTGCGCTCGGCCTCGAGCACGAGACCCGAGACCGTCACCCGTTCGCCGGGCTGCGGCAGGCGGCCGAGCTCCTTGGCGAGCAGGCCGCCGGCGGAGTCGACGTCCTCGTCTTCGAGGTCGAGGCCGAAGAGCTCGCCGAGTTCGTCGACCGGGAGTCGCGCGTTCACGCGGTAGCGTCCGCCGCCGAGCTCCTCGACCTGCGCTGCTTCGCGGTCGTACTCGTCGGAGATGTCGCCGACGAGCTCCTCGATGAGGTCTTCGAGCGTCACGAGCCCCGCGATGCCGCCGTATTCGTCGACCACCATGGCGAGGTGGTTCGACTCGAGCTGCATCTGCCGCAGCAACGCGTCGGCCTTCATCGAGTCGGGCACGAACACGGCGGGCCGCACGAGCTCGGCGACCGTGAGGTCCTCCGCGTCGAGTGGGCGCTCGAATCCGAGCCGGGCGAGGTCGCGCAGGTAGAGGATGCCGGTGACGTCGTCGGCGTCGCGGTCGATCACCGGGATACGCGAGTATCCGGCCTTGAGGAAGAGCGCCATGGCCTGCGCGAGGTGTGCGGAGGCGTCGATGGTGACCATGTCGGTGCGGGGCACCATCACCTCGCGGACGACCGTGTCGTTGAACTCGAAGATGGAGTGGATGAGCTCGCGGTCGCCCTCCTCGAGCACGTCGAGCTCGGTCGCCTCGTCGACCATGCTGAGCAGCTGCTCCTCACTCGAGACGCCAGCGAAGCGGATCCGGCCGGGCGTCACGCGGTTGCCGAGCGCCACGAGCGCGTTGGCGAGCGGCCCGAGCAGCACGCGCAGGAAGTGCACGAGCGGGGCGGTGAGTCGCAGCACGACGTCGGCGTGCGCGCGGCCGACGCTGCGCGGGCTCGCTCCGACGAGCACGAAGGACACCGCCGTCATGATGAGCGCCGAGTAGAGCAGCACGAGCCAGACGCTGTCGAGGAACCACACGAAGGCGAGGGTCACGAGCACCGCCGCCGTCGTCTCGGCGATGATGCGCATGAAGTTGACGGCGTTGACGTGGGCGCCGGTGTCCTCGGCGATGGCCAGGAGCGAGCGGCGGGCGCGGGACTCGATGGCGAGGTCGGTGATCTCGGCACGACTCGAGACGCTGATCGCCGAATCGACCGCAGCCATCAGGCCGCCGAACGCGACGAGCACGAAGGCCGCTCCGATGAAGAGCCAGGGCTGCATGATCAGCGGCGTCGCTCCTGCATGGTGAATCCGACGAGGATGTCGCGCTGGATGCCGAACATCTCCTTCTCCTCGGCCGGCTCGGCGTGATCGAAGCCGAGCAGGTGCAGGATGCCGTGGGTGGTGAGCAGGAGCAGTTCGTCGATGAGCGGGTGTCCGGCGGTGCGGGCCTGCGCCTCGGCGACCTGCGGGCACAGCACGACATCGCCGAGCAGCCCGGGCGGGGTCGGCTGGTCTTCCGTGCCGGGGCGAAGCTCGTCCATCGGGAAGCTCAGCACGTCGGTCGGGCCGGGCTCGTCCATCCACTGGACGTGCAGCTGCTCCATCGCGCCTTCGTCGACGAGGACGATCGCGAGTTCGGCGTCGGGGTGCACGTGCATCGCATCGAGGGCGTAGACCGCGAGCCGCTGGAGCGCCGCCTCATCGACCTCGACCGCGGACTCGTTGTTGACCTCGATGCTCATGCCTTGCCCTTCCGCGGCAGGTGATCGCGGGGCGCGTGCCCGCGCCGCTCGGCCCGGTTGGCGAATTCGCGTGCCTGCTCGCGCTCGAATCGCTGCGCCTGGGTGCGCTGGTCGTACTCGGTGTAGGCGTCGACGATCCGGCCGACGAGGCTGTGCCGCACGACGTCGTCGCTCGTCAGCCTGGCGAAGTGGATGTCGTCGACGTCGTCGAGGATGCGCGTCACGAGCCGCAGTCCGCTCGCGCCGCCGGGCAGGTCGACTTGGGTGATGTCGCCGGTCACGACCATCTTCGAGCCGAACCCGAGACGCGTGAGGAACATCTTCATCTGCTCGGGTGTGGTGTTCTGGGCCTCGTCGAGCACGACGAACGAGTCGTTGAGCGTGCGGCCGCGCATGTACGCGAGCGGTGCGACCTCGACGGTGCCGGACGCGAGGAGCTTGGGCACCATCTCGGGGTCCATCATCTCGTTGAGCGCGTCGTAGAGCGGCCGCAGGTAGGGGTCGATCTTGTCGGTGAGCGTGCCGGGCAGGAATCCCAGGCGCTCCCCCGCCTCCACCGCGGGACGCGTGAGGATGATGCGGTTGACCTCCTTGCGCTGCAGGGCCTGCACGGCCTTCGCCATCGCGAGGTAGGTCTTGCCGGTGCCGGCCGGGCCGATGCCGAACACGATCGTGTTCTCGTCGATGGCGTCGACGTACTGCCGTTGCCCCTCGGTCTTCGGCCGGATCGTCTTGCCGCGCGCGGAGACGATCACCTGCCCGAGCAGCTCGGAGGGCTTGGAATTCGGATCGGCTTCGAGCATTCGGGCCGAGCTCCTCACTTCGGTGGGTGTCGGGTCCTGGTCGTTGCGCACGAGTTCCAGGAGTTCTTCGATGAGCCGTCGCACGCGGGCGCGTCCGTCGGCCTCACCGCGGATGGCGATCTCGTTGCCGCGCACGTGCACTTCGACGCCCGGGTACTCCCGCTCGATGGACGAGAGCAGTCGGTCCTGTGGACCGAGCAGGCGCACCATCGCGATGCCGTCGATGCGCAACCGCTCCTCGTCGTCGCGGACGGGCCCGGGCGTGTCGGGTTGCGGTTGCTGCGGGTCAGCCGGCAAGCGATCCCTCCTCGAGCCGTCCGCCGAGCACATGGGCGTGCACGTGGAAGACCGTCTGACCGGCTGCGGCGCCGGTGTTGAAGACGAGCCGGAACTCTCCGCCCGCCAGTTCGTCGGCGACGCCGCGTGCGACGTCGACCAGCTCGGCGAGCAGCGCCGGGTCACCGCTCGCGAGTTCCACGACGTCGCGGTAGCCGCCCTGCTTGGGGGTCACGACGACGTGCACGGGGGCCTGCGGCGCGATGTCGCGGAACGCGATCACCCGATCGGTCTCGGCGACGATCTGCGCGGGGATCTCACGCGCGGCGATCCGCTCGAAGACGGTCGGCTCGGCGGCGGGTGCGGTCATCCTCCCATCGTAGCGACGGATGCCTCACCACCGCCCGAGGCTTGCATTCAGCACCGCGATGGCGGCCGGCCCCGCCGTCGACGTGCGGAGCACGGATGCGCCGAGCCGCACCTTCTCGGCGCCGGCCGCGACGAGGCGCTCGAGTTCGGCTGGGGCGATTCCGCCTTCGGGTCCGACCACGATCGCGACATCCCTCCCGTCGTCGCGGACCGCGGTGAGCGGGGTCGAGGCCGTCGGTTCGAGCAGGAGCATCCGCACCCCGGCGAGGCGTGCGGGCAGCTCCGCCGTCGTCGCGAGCTGATCGACCGGCGGCAGCCAGGAGCGGATCGACTGCTTGACCGCCTCACGCACGATCGTGGTCCAGCGCTGGCGGCCCTTCTCGGCCTTCGGCCCCTCCCAGCGGGACACCGATCGGCTCGCCGCCCACGGCACGATGGCGTCGACGCCGAGCTCGGTCGCGGCCTGCACGGCGAGCTCGTCGCGGTCGCCCTTCGCGAGCGCCTGGACGAGTGTGATCCGCCGTGCGGGCGGCTCCTCGACGAGCACGTCCTGCACCTCGAGCGAGAGCTCGCGCGCGCCCGTCGAGCTCACGAGCCCGCGAACGAGGATGCCGCGCCCGTTCCCGATCGCGATCTGCTCGCCGGCACGGACACGCGACACGGTGACCGCGTGGCGCGCCTCGTCCCCGCTGAGTTCGACCGATTCGCCGGAAGCGATGCCCGACAGCTCGAGCGACTCATCGAGGTACAGGTGGCTCATCGCGGCATCCGTCAGCCGAGGAACCGGTCGCGCAGCCTGGCGAACAGTCCCTGCTGGAAGTGGCTGAGCTCGGGGGCGGGCGCCTTGCGCGACGCGGCGAGCTGCTCGACGAGATGACGCTCCTTCGAGCTCAGCCTCGTCGGTGTCACGACCTGCACGCCGATCTTGAGGTCGCCGCGGCCCGTGCCGCGGAGCTTGGTGACGCCGCGGTCCTTCACAGTGAGGATCTCACCGCTCTGCAGTCCGGCGCGCAGCTCGACCTCGACGTCGCCGTCGAGCGCGGGGATCGTCGTCGTGGTGCCGAGGATGGCGTCGGTCATGGCGACCTCGAGGGTGCAGAGCAGGTCGTCGCCGTTGCGGCTGAACACCTCGTGGTTGCGCACCTTGATCTCGAGGTAGAGGTCGCCGTTCGGGCCGCCGGCGGGGCCGGCCTCGCCGGACCCGGGCATCTGCAGCCGGACGCCCGTGTCGACGCCGGCGGGGATGTCGACCGGAACCGTACGGCGCGCCCGCACACGCCCCTGCCCCTGGCAGGTGACGCACGGCGTCGCGATGATCGTGCCGTAGCCGCGGCACGTGCCGCAGGGGCTCGAGGTCATGACGTTCCCGAGGAGCGACCGCACCGAGCGCTGGATCGAACCCGTGCCGTGGCAGATGTCGCACGTGACGGGCGACGTTCCGGGCTGGCAGCACGTGCCGTGGCAGGTCTCGCAGAGGATCGCCGTGTCGACCTCGATGTCGCGGTGGGTGCCGAAGATGACCTCCTCGAGGCCGACCTCGACGCGGATGAGCGCATCCTGTCCGCGCTCGCGCCGCGACCTCGGGCCACGCGACTGCTGCGTGGCGCCGAAGAAGGTCTCGAAGATGTCGCCGAATCCGCCGAAGCCCTGGCCGCCGAGCCCGCCCTGGTCGCCGAGATCGTACTGCTGGCGCTGCTTCGGATCGGAGAGCACGTCGTACGCGTGGGTCACCTGCTTGAACCGCTCGGATGCCTCTGTGCCCGGATTCACGTCGGGGTGGAGTTCTCGGGCGAGACGGCGGTACGCCTTCTTGATCTCGTCGGCGGAGGCGTCACGTGCGACGCCGAGGACCTCGTAGTGGTCGGCCACGGAGGGCTTGTCCTTTCGATTGCCGGATTCCGCGCGCTGCGCGGCTCGGGAGTCAGCTCTCGCCGAGCGTGCGGGAGAGGTAGCGGGCGACGGCGCGGACGGCCGCCATGGAGTTGGAGTAGTCCATGCGAGTCGGCCCGACGACGCCGAGTCGGGAGACGTCGCGGCCGGGCACCTCGAAGGCACTGGACACGACGGAGGTCTCACCGAGCCCGAACGACGCGTTCTCGCGTCCGATGCGTACGGTGACGGCGTGCTCGTCGGAGGACATCTCGCCGAAGAGCCTCAAGAGCACGACCTGCTCCTCGATCGCCTCGATGACGCCGAGGATCGACCCGGCGAAGTCCTGCTCGGTGCGCACGAGATTCGCGGCACCGGCGACGACCAGCCGGTCCTGGCGTTGCACCCGGGCCTGTTCGGCGAGCGTCGCGGCGAGCGTGTGCAGCACCGCGGCGTGACGGCGATCGGCGCTGTCGATCTCGCCCGAGAGCGCGACCGCGGCATCCGCCATGGTTCGACCGCCGGCGATCTCGTTGAGGCGGATCCGAAGCGAGGCGAGCGTCTCGTCGTCGACCGGATGCTCCAGCTCGGCGAGACGCTGCTCGACCTGCCCCGAGTCGGCGATGAGGATGCAGAGCACGCGATTCGGGGCCAGGGAGACGAGCTCCACATGCCGCACGCGGGCGCTCGCGAAGCTCGGGTACTGCACCACGGCGAGCTGCTTCGTCAACTGCGCGATGAGGCGGACCGTGCGGGCCAGGAGTTCGTCGAGGTCGCTCGACTCGCCGAGGAACGTCTCGATCGCCTGTCGCTGCGCGGGCGTCAGCGGCCGGATGTCGGTGAGCTGGTCGACGAAGACGCGGTAGCCCTTGTCGGTGGGGATGCGCCCCGACGAGGTGTGCGGCGCGGCGATGAGCTCCTCCTCCTCGAGGAGGGCCATGTCGTTGCGGATCGTGGCGGCCGAGACGCCGAAGGCGTGCCGCTCGACGATCGTCTTCGAGCCGACCGGTTCACGCGAGGCGACATAGTCCTGCACGATGGCTCGCAGCACCGCAAGACTGCGTTCCGAGACCATGGCCATCGCCTCCCTTCACGCCTTAGCACTCGATCTGACTGAGTGCCAATCCTATCGCGACATCCTGCGACCAGGTCGTTGCCACCCGCATGATCGCGGCGCTACCGTATGGATAATCCGCGAGTCACCACTTGGCCACCGTCGTGTGGTCGCGGTTCACCAGAACCTGAAAGGCACGCACATGACCGACCCCAACGCCCAGTCGCCCGATCCCAACATCCCGCCCACGCCTCCGCAGCAGCCGTCCCAGCCGGTCGCGGCCGCCCCGCTCTCGCCCGAGCAGGACATCCAGTGGGGTTCGTTCGCGCACCTCGGCGGTATCCTCGGCTTCCTGCCGGCGCTGATCATCTGGCTCGTCTTCAAGGACCGCGGCTCCTTCACGAACACCGAGGGCAAGGAGGCGCTGAACTTCCAGATCACGCTGCTCTTCGGCTACGTGATCTCGTACATCCTCGTGTTCCTCCTGATCGGCGCGATCCTCGTCTGGGTCGTCTGGATCCTCGGCGTGGTCTTCTCGATCATCGCGTTCCTCCAGGCGAAGGACGGCAAGCACTACCGCTACCCGTTCGCCATTCGCCTCATCAAGTAGCACACGCCGGTCGGTTTCGCCCGTCGCGGTGGGGAATCCCACTGCGGCGGGCGCTGCTGTGCCAGCATGAGATCGACCGAGTCTCGCCCACCGGACGAGCCCGAACCTAGGAGACACCATGTCCGACATGCCCCCGCCTCCCCCACCGCCGCAGACCCCCTACTCGCAGAGCCCGGCGCTCAGCCCGAGCGACGAGAAGCTCTGGGCCACGCTCGTGCACATCGGCGGCATCTTCTTCAGCTTCGTGCCCGCCCTCATCGGGTACCTGATCCTGAAGGACAAGGGGCCGTTCGTTCGCGCGCACACCGCGACCGCGTTGAACTTCCAGATCACGATGGCGATCGCCTACGTGGTCGGGATCATCCTGACCTTCCTCATCATCGGCATCTTCATCCTGATCGCCGTGTGGGCCGTCACGATCATCTTCAGCATCATCGCCGCAGTGAAGGCCAACCAGGGTCAGCCCTACACGTACCCGCTCTCGATCAAGTTCGTGAGCTGATCGGGTCAGTCACCGAGTAGACGCCGCACGACGGCGTCGGCGAGCAGCCGCCCTCTCCTGGTGAGCGTCAGCACACCGGCGAGGGCGGCTTTCGCGTCCACGAGGCCGTCGGCGATGAGCCCGGCGATCGCCGCACGGCCGTCGCCGTGCAGCGTCGCGATCTCGAGACCGTCCCGGATGCGGCTCCGCAGGAGCACCCGTTCGGTCTCGCGCGTCTGCTCGTCGAGCACCTCCCGACCGACCGCAGGCGAATGGCCCTCCCTCACGCGGTCGGCGTAGGCCGACGGATGCTTCGCGTTCCACCAGCGCACCCCGCCGACATGGCTGTGCGCCCCGGGGCCGACGCCCCACCAGTCGTCGCCGCGCCAGTAGCCGAGGTTGTGGCGCGAGCGGTGCCGGGCGCCCCTCGCCCAATTGCTCACCTCGTACCACTCGTAGCCCGCGGCCGCGAAGAGCTCATCCGCGAGCTCGTACATGTCGGCCTCGAGGTCGTCCGATGGTTCGGCGAGCTCGCCTCGACGGATCCGACGTGCGAGCTTCGTGCCGTCCTCGACGATGAGCGCATACGCGCTGACGTGGTCGGGCTGCTCGGCGACGACCGTCTCGACGCTGCGCCGCCAGTCGTCGAGGGTCTCCCCCGGGGTGCCGTAGATGAGGTCGAGGCTCACGTCGAGGCCGGCGTCGCGCGCCCACCGCACGACGTGCGGAACCCGCTCGGGGTCGTGCGTGCGATCGAGCGCGGCGAGCACATGCGGCACGGCGGACTGCATGCCGAACGAGACGCGCGTGAATCCGCCCTCGGCGAGGCGGACGAGGTCGTCGCGCTCGACCGAATCGGGATTCGCCTCGGTCGTGACCTCAGCCCCCGGCTCCAGCCCGAACTCGTCTCGAACGGCGCCGAGCATCCGCACGAGGTCGTCGGCCGGGAGCAGGGTCGGCGTGCCGCCGCCGAAGAACACCGTGGCGGCAGGCCGACTCGGCAGGGCGGAGGCCTCGAGCACGCGCCGCGACATCCGCACCTCGGCGATGGCCTGGTCGGCGTAGTCCGACTGCCGCGCGCCGCGCAGCTCGTCGGAGGTGTACGTGTTGAAGTCGCAGTACCCGCAGCGCACGCGGCAGAACGGAACGTGGACGTACACGCCGAAGGCCCGGTCGCTCGCGCCCGCGGCGACCGAGGTCGGCAGCAGCCCGTCGAGCGGTGCCGGATCACCCAGGGGCAGGGCGGATGCCACGCCTACACGCCGCCGGCCGGATGCAGCGCTCGCAACTCGAGGCGGGTGAGCTCGCGGCGTGCGCGCCGACCCCCGCTGAACAGGTCGCGGAGGCCGCCCGACCCGCGGTACATCGAGCGGATCGTGAGCCACACCGTGTCGTCGTCGCGGTGCTCGAGGATGAACGACTCCTCGCCGCTCTCGGGTCCCTCGCCGGTCGTGCCGTAGGCGAAGCCGATGCGATGGGGTTCGTCGATGACGTAGACGACGAGCACGGGGATCGAACGCGTGCGGAACCGGCCCTTGCGACGGAGCGTCGCCGTCACGCCGGCGGCGATGTACGGCGTTCCGTCGGCGCCGAATCGGTCCTCGGTGCGCGGACCCGGCTGCTCGGCCAGCGGAGTGCCGTCGGCGTCGTACACGATGCCCGGGTACTGCGCACCCGTGCCGGCCGAGACGTCCGTGACCGTGAAGCCCGCGCCCTGCTGGATTCCCCACGTCATGAGCGACTCGGCGGCGCGATCGAACCGCTCCTGCCCGGATCCGAGCCGCACCGCGTCCTCAGCTGGCCGGAATCCGGCGGGCGGGTAGCGCAACAGGTCGGGATCGAGGGTCGCCCCGATCGCCCCGTACGTGACCGACTGGTCGGTGAACGTGCTTCGGCGAGTCATCCGACGCTCCTTACTTCTTCGCGTCCTTCTTCTCGGTGTCGCCCGAGAGCGCGGCGATGAACGCCTCCTGGGGAACCTCCACGCGGCCGACCATCTTCATGCGCTTCTTGCCCTCCTTCTGCTTCTCGAGGAGCTTCCGCTTGCGGGTGATGTCGCCGCCGTAGCACTTGGCCAGCACGTCCTTGCGCATCGCACGGATCGACTCGCGAGCGATGATGCGCGCCCCGATCGCGGCCTGGATGGGCACCTCGAACTGCTGACGCGGAATGAGCTCGCGGAGCCGCCCGGTCATCAGCACGCCGTACGCGTATGCCTTCTCACGGTGCACGATGGCGCTGAACGCGTCGACCTGCTCGCCCTGCAGCAGGATGTCGACCTTCACGAGATCGGCCGCCTGGTCGCCGACGGGCTCGTAATCGAGCGAGGCGTAGCCGGCGGTCTTCGACTTCAGCTGGTCGAAGAAGTCGAACACGATCTCGCCGAGCGGCATGTTGTACCGGATCTCGACCCGGTCCTCGCCGAGATACTCCATGCCGAGCAGCGAACCGCGGCGCGACTGGCAGAGCTCCATGATCGTGCCGACGTAGTCCTTCGGAGCCAGGATCGCCGCGCGCACCATCGGCTCGCGCACCTCGACGATCTTGGCGCCGGTCGGGAACTCGCTCGGGTTCGTCACGGTGACGGTCTTCTTGTCTTCCGTCGTCACCTCGTACACCACCGACGGCGCCGTCGCGATGATGTCGAGCCCGAACTCGCGCCGCAGCCGCTCGGTCACGATCTCGAGGTGCAGGAGGCCCAGGAAGCCGGCGCGGAAGCCGAAGCCGAGGGCCACCGAGGTCTCGGGCTCGTAGACGAGCGCCGCGTCGGAGAGCTTCAGCTTGTCGAGCGCCTCGCGGAGCTCGGGGTAGTCGCTGCCGTCGATCGGGTAGAGACCCGAGAAGACCATGGGCAGCGGTTCGGTGTAGCCGGCGAGCGGCTCGGTCGCGGACTTCGCTGCCGTCGTGACCGTGTCGCCGACCTTCGACTGCCGCACGTCCTTCACGCCGGTGATGAGGTAGCCGACCTCGCCGACGCCGAGCCCCTTCGTGGGCGTCGGCTCAGGGGCGCTCACGCCGATCTCGAGGATCTCGTGCGTCGCCCTCGTCGACATCATCTGGATGCGCTCACGCGGGTTCAGGTGCCCGTCGACCATGCGCACGTAGGTCACGACGCCGCGGTAGCTGTCGTAGACGGAATCGAAGATCATCGCGCGCGCCGGCGCGTTCGCATCGCCGACCGGAGCGGGGATGCGCTCGACGACACGGTCGAGGAGGTCCTCGACCCCGACACCGGTCTTTCCCGACACCTTCAGCACGTCGTCGGGCGAGCCGCCGATGAGGTCGGCGAGCTCGCGCGCGTACTTCTCGGGCTCGGCGGCCGGGAGGTCGATCTTGTTCAGCACCGGGATGATCTCGAGGTCGTTCTCGAGGGCGAGGTACAGGTTCGCGAGGGTCTGCGCCTCGATGCCCTGCGCGGCGTCGACGAGGAGGATCGCACCCTCGCAGGCGGCGAGCGATCGCGAGACCTCGTAGCTGAAGTCGACGTGACCCGGGGTGTCGATCATGTTCAGGGCGTACGACGTGTCGCCGACCTGCCACGGCATGCGCACGGCCTGGCTCTTGATCGTGATGCCACGTTCGCGCTCGATGTCCATGCGGTCGAGGTACTGCGCGCGCATGTCCCGATCGGAGACGACGCCGGTGATGCCGAGCATGCGGTCGGCGAGGGTCGACTTGCCGTGGTCGATGTGGGCGATGATGCAGAAGTTGCGGATCAGCGCGGGGTCGGTGGCAGCGGGCACCGGCGGGTTGGCGGCTCGAGGGGACATCCTGACGATTCTCCCATGACTTCGCCCACTGCTCCCGACGGATGCCCTCACCCGGGCACTCCGGCTACGCTGACAGCACCACGGCGGGGCACCGAGCGGAGGACGTCATGACGAGGGCGCACATCGTGCTCGTGCACGGCCTCCGCACGTCGTCGTCGATGTGGCGGCGGCAGCTCGAAGCGCTGAGCCGTCACGGCATCGACGCCGTCGCCATCGATCTCCCGGGCCACGGGGGGCGGATGTCGGAGGACTTCTCGATCGACGCAGCGATGCGCGCCATCGAGGCCGGCGTGGCGCAGGCAGCCGAGGCGGCCGGCAGGCCCCGTCGCGCGCCCGTGCTCCTCGTCGGACTGAGCCTCGGCGGCTATCTCGCGATCGAGTTCGCGGCGCGGCATCCCGGTCTCATCGACGGCCTGGTGGCCGCCTCGTGCGGCACGAGGCCGCGCGGCGTGGGTCTCGCCGGGTACCGGCGGCTCGCCGCCGTCATCGGTCGGCTCCCCGATCGCGGCCGCGCGCTCAACGACCTGATGGCCCGGGCCTTCCTGCCCGCTGCGGCGGTGGAGGACGTGATCGCGGGCGGCGTCGCCCTCGACGTCATGGCCCCGGTGCTCGGCGCGGTGGGCGAGCTCGATCCCGAGGCGGCGCTCGCGCAGATCGACGTCCCGGTCTGGCTCGTGAACGGACGCTTCGACCACTTCCGGATCGACGAGCGACGGATGCTTCGTGCGGTGCGCGACGGCAGGCTCGTCGTCGTGCCCGGAGCGACCCACCTCGTGAGCCTTGCCAGGCCCGACGAGTTCACCGCGGTGCTGCTCGGCGCGGTCGCCGAACTCGAGCACCGGGCGGCCCGCCGACGACGACCGCCGCGCGTTGGTGCCGCTGGCGCCTAGCTGGTATCGTTGTCTGTTGGCTTGCGTGTGGGTCCCACCCCGCACGATTCGCCGGCCGGGCCCCTCTACCCGCGTCGGCACATCCGGTACCCGCACAAAACGAAAGACGAACCACGTGGCAAACATCAAGTCGCAGATCAAGCGCATCCGCACCAACCTGAAGGCGCAGGAGCGCAACAAGGCCGTCAAGAGCGAGGTCAAGAGCGCCGTCCGCGCAACCCGCGACGCGATCGCCTCGGGTGACAAGGAGAAGGCGACGACCGCCCTCCGCGTCGCGACCCGCAAGCTCGACAAGGCCGCCTCGAAGGGCGTGATCCACAAGAACCAGGCCGCGAACCGCAAGTCGGCCATCGCGAAGCAGGTCGCCTCGCTCTGACGCGAACCGATCGGTTCGAAGGCCCTCGCACTCGGTGCGGGGGCCTTCGTCGTCTCACGCACGGCGGATGCGAGCGCCGACGACGCGGCGGACGACTCAGACGAGGGCGCGGCCTCGTGCGGCGATGACGCCGATGAGTCGTTCGAGGGCGAACACGGGGTCGCGTTCGGCGCCCTTCACTGCCGCGTCGGCGGCCGCGAGGGCGAGGATCGCCTGCTGCAGCCCGTCGTCGCTCCAGCCGGCGAGGTCGCGACGCGCACGATCGACCTGCCACGGCGCGAGACCGAGCGAGGACGCCACCTGCGGACCGCCGCCACGGACGCCCGAAACCTTGGCCATCGTGCGTACCTTCATCGCGAAGGCGGCGACGATCGGTACCGGATCGGCACCGCTGTCGAGTGCGTGCCGCAGGGCGATGAGGGCCTCGCCGTGCCGACCGGCGATCGCGGCATCCGCGACCGCGAAGGCGTTCGTCTCGACCCGGCCCCCATAGTACTTCGCGACGACCGCTTCGGTGATGTCGCCCGGCGCATCGGCGATGAGCTGACGACACGCCGCCGAGAGCTCGGCGAGATCGTCGGAGAACGCCGCGACGAGCGAGCGCAGCGCACGCGCGTCGATCTTGCGCCCCGCCGCACGGAACTCGGCGGCGGCGAAGTCCTGCTTCTCGACGTCTTTCTTGAGCTCGGCGCACACCACCTCGACGCCGCCGCCGCTGCCGGCGCGGATCGCGTCGAGGAGCTTCTTGCCCCGGACGCCGCCGGAGTGGCGCAGCACGAGCGTGGTGGACTCGGCGGTCTGCTCGAGATACTCGAGCGCATCGATGAGGAAATCGTCGCTCGCACGTTCGACGGCGCCGACACGAATGAGCCGCGGCTCGCCGAAGAGCGACGGGCTCGCGAGCGTCAGCAGCTCGCCGCGGCGGTACCCGTCGGCCTCGAGGTCACTGACCTCGAGCTCGGGGTCTTCGGACCGGAGGAAGTCGCGGAGCAGGCCGCTCGCGCGCTCGGCGAGCACCTGCTCGGGGCCGGAGATCAGGACGACCGGTGCCGGGCGCACCTCGTTCCAGGACAGCTGCGGAATCGCTGCCGACTTCGCCCGCGCGGACCCGCCTGATCGTGCCGCCACCGCACCTCCCCGTTTCCGCTCAAGTCTACGGGCGGACACCGACGCTCCAGGCGGCACCGACCGAGCCCGCCCGCTCCGACCAGAGGCCGAATGCGCCGTCGGACGTCACGGTGAGCAGCGAGGTGCCTGCGAGATCGGTGCGGACGGGGCTCGTGCCGACGGTCGAGAGGAGGTCGAGGAGCCGCTCGGTCGGATGCCCGTACCCGTTCTCCGCGCCGACCCCGATGATGCCCACTTCGGCATCGAGTGCACGGTAGAGGGCCTCGCTCTGATCCGCGGAGCCGTGATGCGCGACCTTCACGAGGTCGACGGGCCCGATCGCGATCGAGCGAAGCATCCTGGCCTGCGCTTCCTCACCGAGGTCGCCGAGGAAGACGCCGCGGAAGCCCGGTGCGTCGAGGTCGAGCACGACGCTCGCGTCGTTGCCGGGCACCGCCTCGGGCGTCGGCCACAGTACGCGCCAGCGGGCGTCACCGAGGGCACCGTGGTCGCCGGCGACCACCTCGACGGCGTCGGCGCCGGCTCGCATCAATGGGCCGAGCACCCGTTCGGAGCGGTCTCCGTCGGCCGGCCCGTGCACGACGAGGTCGACTCGCCCGACGACGGCCTGGGCTCCGCCTGCGTGATCGGCGTCCCAGTGCGTGACGACGAGCAGGTCGATCCGGTCGATGCCGAGCAGTGCGAGACAGCGCTCGAGCGCCTCGGGTTCGGGGCCGGTGTCGATGAGTGCCGTTGCGTCGGCCGCCCGGATGAGCACTGCGTCGCCCTGTCCGATGTCGCACGCCGCGACATCCCAGTTCGCCGGACGGCTCATGCCGCCGATGAGCGGCGTGCCGAGCGTGACGCCCACCGGTATCGCGAGCGTGACGGCGAGCGCGGCGCCGACCATGGCTCGCAACCGCGGCGTCCGGCGCGTGCTGAGGAGGAGCCAGAGACCGAGCGCGGTGACGGCGGCGAGCAGCGCCGCCCCCGTCGCGTCCGGCAGCCACGGCAACCGGCCTCCGGGCAGGCCCGCCGCTCCGTGCGCGACGAGCGCGATCCAGGAGGCCGGCACCCACGCGATCTGGAGCACGGCGATGCCGACTGAAGGCAGCACTGGCAGCACCAGGCATCCCAGCAGGCCGACGACCGTGCCGACGGGTGCCGCAGGCGCCGCCAGCAGATTCGCCGGGACGCCGTAGAGCGCGATCGCCGGATCGAGCAGCACGAGCACGGGTTGGCACGCGAGCTGCGCTGCGAGCGGCACGGCGAGCACCGCCGCGAGCGGCGCGGGCATGATTCGCGTCATTCGTCGCGCGAGCGGGCCGGCGAGCAGCAGCAGCCCCGCGGTCGCCGCCGCGGACAGCGCGAAGCCGTAGTCGCGTGCCAGCCACGGATCGCTCGCGATGAGTCCGATGACCACCACGCCGAGGGCGGCCACGCCACCACCAGGGCGCCCGAGGGCGATCGCGACGAGCACGACGATCGCCATGGCGCTCGCCCGCACAACGCTCGGCTGCGGGGTCACCAGCACGACGAATCCGACGAGCGCGGCGAGCGCGACGATGACCCGCCACGCCCGGCGGAGCCGACAGAGTGCGGCGAGGGCGAAGGCCGCGGTCGTCACGATGGCGCAGTTCGCACCAGAGACGGCGGTCAAGTGGCTCAGCGCGCTCGCCTTCATCGCCGCGTCGAGCTCATCGCCGACCGCGCTCGTATCGCCGATCGCGAGTCCGGGCACGAGCGCCGCCCCGTCTCCGCCGAGCGGTGCTGCCGCGACCGCGAGGCCCGCGCGGAGGCCGACGGCCCAGCCAAGCCACGGCGGCGGCGGCGTCGGCCGCACGTCGCCGACCGGCCGGAGCCGGAACCCTGCCTCCTCGACCGCGGGAAGTCGGGTGGCGCGCGCGTCGAACGTCAGGCGGGCGCCGAGGGAGACGTCGGGCACCGCACCGTCGAGTGTCGTCGAGACGACCACGGAGCGGGTTGCGAGGCCGTCGACGGCGACGACGCGACCGTCGACACGGATCGGGCGTTCATCGCCTCGCTCCGACCACTTCGCGCCGGGCAGTTCCCGAGGCGCGGCGATCACGTCGACGACGACGTGCACGGAGCTTCCGTCGTGTGCCGCGTCGGCGAGCGGTGACTCCGCGCGCGCCGCGAGTACCGCCGCGGCACTCGAGGCGGTGAGGGCGGATGCCACGAGAACGACGACCGCCGTCGCGCCGAAACGGTGGATCACGCCGTCGAGCACCTGCGCCGGAGGCCATCTGCGTCCACCGGGACCGCCTCGTGCCACGCTGTGCACGATCAGGAGGACGACGAGGGTCAGTGCCCCCAGCCCCCAGAGCGAGCAGGCGACGACGGCCGGATCGACACCGAGGTCGGCGATCGCGACGATCCCCCACGCGGTTGCCCATGCCGTCGCGGCCGGTGCGAGGAGCCGCACGTCGGAGCTCAGAGCGTCACCCGATCGGCGAGTCCCGAGAACACGGCGTCGCCGATGCCGGCGACCTCGAGCAACTGGTCGACGCTCGTGAACGGCCCGTTGGTCTCGCGCCAGTCGATGATCCGCTGCGCAAGGGCCGGACCGATGCGGGGCAGCGTGTCGAGCGCGACGACGTCGGCGGTGTTGAGGTGCACGAGTCCGTCGGGCGATGCGCCGCCAGTACCAATGCCGGTGCCCGTCGATCCGCTCGGAAGCGGGGGCGGCGCCTGGCCGACGGCTGTGACGACGAGCTGCTCGCCGTCGACCACGGCTCGTGCGAGGTTCACTCCCGCCGGATCGGCGTCGGCGGCGAGCCCGCCGGCCGCGGCGATGGCGTCGACCACTCGGGCGCCGCTCGAGAGCTCGACGAGCCCCGGGCGCACGACCGCACCGAGCACGTGGACGAGCACGGGAGCCGCGCCGACGGATGCCGTCTCGTCACCGCGGTGGGGCGAGGCACTCGAATCGACTCCACCGCCCCCTTCCACCGGGACGAGCCCTTGCGCGCCTCCCCCGCCGGATGCGAACGAGATGATCGCCGCAACGGCGACCGCTCCGATGAACAACACGACGGCTGCCCCGACCGCGAAGCGCACGCCCGGGGCGGCACGACGCGCCGACGAGTCGAGGGCATCGAGCGGATCGAGCGGGTCGTGAGCCTCGTGCGGAGCAGCGGAGCGGAACGCGGGCATGCCCGCACGTTATTCGCGCCGCTCCCGCCGCGCTCCTCACCTGCCGTCGGCCGGCGAAAGCGCCGCCCCGCTCGCCGTGTGGAGGAGGAGTCGAGGCGTCAGCGCCGGGTCGCGATGTTCACGAGCCGTGGGGCGCGCACGATGACGTTGACGATCTCGCGCTCGCCGATCGCGCGGGCCACACCCGCCGAGCCGCGAGCGAGCGACTCGAGCTCGTCGCCCGAGATCTTCGGCGACACCTCGAGCCGATCGCGCACCTTGCCGTCGACCTGCACGATCGCCGTCACGGACTCCTCGACGAGGAGCGAGGCATCGGCCTTGCGCCATGGCACGAGCGCGACGCTCGGCTCGTAGCCGAGTCGCTGCCACATGTCCTCGGCCGTGTAGGGCGCGAAGAGGTCGAGGATCATGGCCGTCACCTCGGCGGCCTCGCGCACCGCGGCATCGCCCGCGCCGGCGCCCGAGTCGATCGTCTTCCGCGTGGCGTTGACGAGCTCCATGAGCCGGGCGATCACGACGTTGAACTTGAACGCCTCGACGAGGGACGGCGCATCGGCGAGCAGCCGGTGGGTCATCCGGCGGAGCGCGGGATCTCCGGTCTTCCACTCGACGTCGGGGCTCGAGCTCACCTCACCCGAGATGCGCCACGCGCGGGCGAGGAACTTCGCGGCCCCCACGGGCGAGACATCCGCCCAGTCGATATCGTCTTCTGGCGGACCGGCGAACGCGAGCGTCACGCGCAGCGCGTCGGCACCGTGCGCGCCGAGTTCGCTCGCGAACTCCACGAGGTTCCCCTTCGACTTCGACATCTTCGTGCCGTCCATGATGACCATGCCCTGGTTCAGCAGGGAGGTGAACGGCTCGGTGAAGCTCAGGTACCCGAGGTCGAACAGCACCTTCGTGATGAACCGGGAGTAGAGCAGGTGCAGGATCGCGTGCTCGACGCCGCCGACGTACTGGTCGACGGGCAGCCACTTCTCGGCCTCGGCGACGTCGAAGGCCTTCGTGTCGTCGTTCGGATTCAGGTAGCGCAGGTAGTACCACGAGCTGTCGACGAAGGTGTCCATCGTGTCGGAGTCGCGCCGAGCGGCACCGCCGCACTTCGGGCACGCGACGTTCACCCACTCTTCGGCGCCGCCGAGCGGGCTCGTGCCCTTCGGCTTCAGGTCGAGGCCCGCGGCATCCGGCAACCGCACCGGGAGTTCGCTCTCGGGCACCGGCACTTCGCCGCACTCGTCGCAGTGGATGATCGGGATCGGAGTGCCCCAGTACCGCTGGCGCGAGATGAGCCAGTCGCGCAGGCGGAAGTTCTTCGCGGCGCGGCCAAGGCCCCGCTGCTCGAGCATCTCGATGACACGGCGGATGGCGTTCGACTTCGACAGTCCGTCGAGCGGCCCCGAGTTGATGAGTCGCCCCTCGCCGGCGAGTGCGACGCCCGTCGAGGCGGGGTCGTCGAGCGGCATCTCCTCGGGGAGCATCGGCTCGCCGTTCTCGTCGAGGGGGATGACCGGGATGACGCCCGTGACGGGCGCGTTCGTGTCGACGACGACGCGGATCGGCAGCTCGAACGTGCGAGCGAAGTCGAGGTCGCGCTGGTCGTGCGCCGGAACGGCCATGATGGCGCCGTGGCCGTAGTCGGCGAGCACGTAGTCGGCAGCCCAGATCGGCAGGCGCTCGCCGTTCACGGGGTTCACGGCGTAGCGCTCGAGGAACACACCGGTCTTCGGCCGGTCGGTGGAGAGCCGGTCGATGTCGCTCTCGGCGCGCACCGAGTCGAGGTAGTCCTCGAAGCGGGTCTGCACCTCGGCGGAGGCACCGGCCGCGAGTTCGGCGGCGAGCTCGGAGTCGGGGGCGACGACCATGAACGTCGCGCCGTAGAGCGTGTCGGGCCGGGTCGTGAAGACGCTCACGCGCTCAGTACGACCCTCGATCTCGAATTCGACGTCGGCGCCCGCCGAACGGCCGATCCAGTTGCGCTGCATCGTGACGACCTTCGACGGCCACGAGCCCTCGAGCTGGTTCAGGTCATCGAGCAGTCGATCGGCGTAGTCGGTGACCCGGAAGTACCACTGGGTCAGGGCCTTCTTCGTGACGACGAAGCCGCAGCGCTCGCAGTGCCCGTCGATGACCTGCTCGTTCGCGAGCACCGTCTGGTCGTTCGGGCACCAGTTCACGAGGCCGGCCTTGCGGTAGGCGATGCCCTGCTCGTAGAGCTTCAGGAAGAGCCACTGGTTCCACTTGTAGTACTCGGGGTCGCTCGTGTGCAGCTCACGGGACCAGTCGAACGACGGCGCGTATTCGCGGAACGAACGCTTCTGCTGCTCGATGTTCTCGTAGGTCCAGCCGCGGGGGTCGACGCCCCGCTTGATCGCGGCGTTCTCGGCCGGCAGACCGAACGAGTCCCAGCCGACCGGATGCAGCACGTCGAAGCCCTGGTGGCGCCAGTAGCGGGCGACCGTGTCGCCGTAGCCGAACGCCTCGGCGTGCCCCATGTGCAGATCGCCGGAGGGGTACGGGAACATGTCGAGGATGTACTTGCGCGGCCTGGTGTCACCGGGACGGCCGGCGCGGAACGGGTCGAGCTCGGCCCACACGGGAAGCCACTTCGCCTGGATCGCGGCGAAGTCGTACGCGCCGTTGTCGGCGTGGGCCTGGTCCTGATCGTGTGTCACGTGACTCTCAATCGTGTGTCGCTGCGGGGTGGGGCGCCGCACGGCTTCCGGGCACGCCGAACCGCGGCGCGCTCGGAGAACCAGCCTACTCACTCCGGCGGGTCGGATGCCGCGCCGAGCACGGCGAGCAGGGCCCGCGCCTTCACGCGAGTCTCCTCGACCTCCTCGTCGGCGATCGAGAGGGCCGTGATGCCACCGCCGGTGCCGATGCTCGCCCCGCGCGGCGTGAGCACGATCGAGCGGATGACCATCGCCAGGTCGGCACCGCCGTCGACGCCGAGGTAGCCGAAGGCGCCCGAGTACACGCCACGGGGCCCGCCCTCGAGCCCGTGCAGGATCATCATCGCGCTGCGCTTCGGCGCCCCCGTCATCGACCCCGCCGGAAACGCCGCGCGCACGACGTCGAGCGCGGTGAGCGGATGCCGCAGCCGCGCGCGCACGGTCGAGACGAGCTGGTGCACGTGGGCGTACTCCTCGACCTCGAGGAGGCTCGGCACCGACACGCTGCCGAGCTCGGCGACGCGGCCGAGGTCGTTGCGCATGAGGTCGACGATCATGAGGTTCTCGGCACGCTCCTTCTCGCTCTCGAG
>JAPSJT010000312.1 GCA_031178045.1 Agromyces sp. | reverse complement strand
CGACGAGGACGGCGTCGCCGAGACGCCCGGCCTCACCGGGCCCGCGTCACGCGTGCACGGGCAGCTTCACCCAGATCGGCGGGTGCGGCAGCCGGTGCTCTCGGTACAGGCGATATGCGAACGGCGCCCACACGATCACGGCGACACCGGCTCCGACGAGTGCGCCGCCGATGGTGTCCGAGATCCAGTGCGCCCCGAGGTAGGTGCGGCTCAGCATCATGAGCACGGTGTAGACGATCCCGGCGGCCCAGATCCACGTGCGCAGGAAGATGATGCCGAGTGCGGTCGCGAGCAGTGCGGCGTTGGCGCTGTGTCCTGAGGGGAACGATCCGAAGTCGGGATGCACAAGAATGTCCTGCGGTCGCTCGCGAGCGACGACCACCTTGATGACGCGCGTGACGGTCGCGCTCGTGATCGCGGCGATGAGGTAGTAGAGCGCTCCCCACCGCCGTCGCCAGAGCAGCAGCCCGCCGATGATCAGGGCGGGCACCACGACGGTCGACAGGATGCCCCCGCCGAGGGCGTTGAACACGAGCGCCGGAACCGTGAGCCAATCCGCACGGGTCGCGACGAGCGCGCTCATGAACTCGCTCTCGAACCCGAACGGCTTGTTGCTTCGGCGATAGAGGATCACCGCGGCGAGCAGCACGACGAGCGACAGTGCGGCGCCGGCCGACACGAGCGGCCAGAGGCGGGCGATGCGCACCGGCGCGGGGGCGTGGTCGGATGCGGCGCGCGTGTGCTCGTCGCCTGATCGGCTCGCTTCCGACATCCGTTCACTCCTCTCGTGCGAGATCCGACTCGACGACCTCGGTGGGCGAGCCCACGCGCACGGTGCGCCACGTATCGATGGCGATCACCACTCCCAGCACGATGAGCGAGAGCGAGAGCGATCCGAGTGCGTCGGTCGCCCAGTGGTACCCGAGGTAGATCCGGCAGGCGGCGGTGAGCAGCACGATGCCCGACGCCGCCACGAACGCGAGCACCATCACGACCGGCCGACGATGCCGCGAGAAGACGAGATACGTGCTGATGAGCAGGAAGTCGGCGACGCCCATCACGTGCCCCGACGGAAACGACGACGTCGTGTCGACGCCGAAGAGCATGTCGCTGATCGGCGGCCGCTCGCGGGAGATCAGCGGCGCGAGGCACTGCACGATCACCAGGCCGAGAAGCATCCCGCCCGCGAGCAGCAGCGGCCGCCAGGCGTGCTTCGCCGCGATCCCCCAGGCGACCGTCGTGATGACGATGATGATCGGCATGACGACCGGGCCGAATCCGATCGCGACGACGATCATCGCCGTGGTCACCCACTCCGTGCGGCCGGTCTCGAGCCAGCGCTCGACCGGCGCGTCGATGGCCGAGAGGCCGTCACGGTCGAGCACCGAGTCGAGCACGGTGACGAAGGCGGCGAGCCCGATGACCATGAGGGCGATGGCGATGATGACGAGGTTCCGCCTTGAAGATGCCGGAACGCGCCGCTCCTCGACGATGAATCGCTCGTGGAAGCGGCGGAGCCGACCCGCCTGGCCCGTCGTCTGCGTCACCGCCGCACCTCCCGCCCGCGCCCCCTCGGCGGGAAGCAGGCGATTCCACCGTAGGTCGTGCACGCGCCGCCGCAGAAGCCGGGCCGCCTCCGTTGCGCGGCCCGGTGGAAGCTGCTAGCTCGGGC
>JAPSJT010000122.1 GCA_031178045.1 Agromyces sp. | reverse complement strand
GCGCACGTTCGCCGTGAGCGCGAGGAGGAGGCGCGAGACCTCCCCCTCGCGGCCCGGGCGAGCGGTGAAGCGCGCCACGAGCTCGACGCGGCCGTCATCGCTCGACCGGCTCATGCGCGTGCGGCGCCCGTCATGATCGCCACGGCGTCGGTCATCGAGTGCGACTCGGGGGTGATCGTCGCCGCGCGCTTGCCGAGCCGCTGGATGTGGATGCGGTCGGCCACCTCGAAGACGTGCGGCATGTTGTGCGAGATGAGGATGACCGGGATGCCCCGTTCGCGCAGGTTCTTGATGAGCTCGAGCACCTGGTTCGACTCGCGCACGCCGAGTGCGGCGGTGGGCTCGTCGAGCACGACGACCTTCGAGCCGAACGCCGCCGCCCGGGCGACCGCGACGGCCTGCCGCTGCCCGCCCGAGAGGTTCTCGACCGGCACGGTGACATCCTGCAGCGTCGAGATGCCGAGCGCCCGAAGTTCATTGCGCGCCTTCTCGCGCATGCCCTTCTGGTCGACGACACGGAAGACCGAGCCGAGGATCCCCTTCTTCCGCTCCTCGCGACCGAGGAAGAGGTTCGCAGCCACGTCGAGCGCGGGCGAGACGGCGAGGTTCTGGTAGACCGTCTCGATGCCGGCCGCTCGGGCGTCCTGCGGGCGCTTGAAGTGCACGGGCTGCCCGTCGAGGAAGATCTCGCCCTCATCGGGGATCTCGGCCCCCGTGAGGCACTTGATCAGGGTCGACTTGCCGGCGCCGTTGTCGCCGATGACGGCGAGCACCTCGCCCGGGTAGAGCTCGAGGCTCACCCCGTCGAGGCCGACCACCCGGCCGAACGTCTTGACCAGGCGGCGAGCGCTGAGGATCGGGGTGCGAGTGCCGGCAGCGGGCGTGGTGCCCGCGGCATCCGTTGCGATGGTCATTTGCGTACCTTTCGGATCCACTGGTCGACCGAGACGGCGACGACGATGAGCACGCCGACCGCGAAGGTCTGCCAGAGCACGTCGAGCCCCGCGAGCGAGAGGCCGTTGCGGAAGACGCCGACGATGAGGGCGCCGAGGAGCGTGCCCCAGACGGTGCCGCGACCGCCGAAGAGGCTCGTGCCGCCGATGACGACGGCGGTGATCGAGTCGAGGTTGAGGTCGGCGCCCGCGTTCGGCGACGCCGCGTTGGTGCGGCCGATCTGGATCCACGCGCCGATCGCGAGGATGGCGCCGGCCGCCAGGTACACGCTCATGAGCACACGATTGACCCGGATGCCGGCGAGGCGTGCCGACTCCTTGTCGTCGCCGACCGCGTAGACGTGGCGGCCCCAGGCGGTCTTCTGCAGGATGAGCGCGATGACGACGTAGAGGATGAGCATCATCAGCACGCCGACGGTGATGTTCACGCCGCCGAGGTCGAACGTCGCGCCCGTCCAGGTGAGCAGGTCGGGCATCTCGCCACCCCGCACCGTCGCCCCGCTCGAGTAGAGCAGCGTGAGCGCCACGAAGATGTTGAGCGTGCCGAGGGTCACGATGAAGGGCGGCAGCTTCAGGCGAGTGACCAGGAAGCCGTTGAGCGCGCCGGCGGCGAGGCCGACCACGAGGCCGAGGGCGAGGCCGAGCACGGCGGGCAGGCCCGCGTGCACGGTCGCCTGGGCGATCACCATCGAGCTCAGCACCATCACGGCGCCGACCGAGAGGTCGATGCCCGCGGTCAGGATGATGAGCGTCTGGGCGATCGCGAGCGTGCCCACGACGGCGACCTGCTGCGTGATGAGCGAGAGGTTGGCCGGATTCAGGAACCGCTCGTTGAGCAGCCCGAACACGATCACGGCGAGCACGAGCACGATGGCCGGGCTGATCGCCGGGTAGCGGTGGAGGGTGTTGCGGATGCGGCTGAGCGGGGTGGTGCGGTCGAGGAACTCCTCGGCCAGGTCGAGCGCCGAGGTCGGCGGTTCGGTCGTCGTGTGCTGACTCACGTTGATTCTCCGATGTTCAGGTGCGGGGCGGTGCGAGCGGGAGCGTCCCGGATGCCGCGGGAACCGCCGAGACATCCGAGGCCCGCTCGCACCGCCTCACGATGCGGTGCTGGGGATCAGCCCCAGCAGATCTCGCTCGCCTCGGTCGTGTCGATGGACTCGACGCCGTCCTGCGGGTCGTCGGTCACGAGCGCGACGCCGGTGTTGTAGAAGTCGAGGCCCTCGGTGTTCTCGGGCGCCTCACCGGTCGTCACGAGGTCGTAGATCGCCTGCACGCCGAGCTCGGCCATCTTGACCGGGTACTGCTGGCTCGTCGCGCCGATGATGCCCTCGGCCGTCTGCTCGACGCCGGCGCACCCGCCGTCGACCGAGACGACGATGACGTCGTCCTTGCCGGCCGCCTTGAACGCCTCGTACGCGCCGTAGGCGGCGGGCTCGTTGATCGTGTAGACGACGTTGATGTCGGGGTTCTTCGAGAGCAGCGTCTCGGCGGCGGTGCGGCCGCCGTCCTCGGCGCCCTGGGATGCCTCGTTGCCGACGATCTCGTACTCGCCGCCGCTGTAGCTGCCGGTCGGCTCCTCGTCGCCGTTCACGGTCTCGTCGGCGAGGTCGATGCCCATGCCGTCGAGGAAGCCCTGGTCGCGCGCGACGTCGACCGAGACGACCTTGTCGTCGAAGAGGTCGATGAGCGCGATGGTCGCCTTCTCGCCGGCGAGCTTCGCGGCGGTCCACTTTCCGATCTCCTGGCCGGCGAGGAAGTTGTCGGTCGCGAAGGTGATGTCGACGGCCTCGGGGTCGGCGGGCGGTGTGTCGAGGGCGATGACGAAGAGGCCGGCGTCGCGGGCCTTCACGAGGGCGTCCTCGACGCCGGGGCCGTTCGGGGTGATGAGGATGCCGGCGTCGCCCTTCGAGATGGCGTTCTCGATGGCCTGGATCTGGGTGTCCTCGTCGCCGTCCTCCTTGCCCGCGGCGAGCGTCAGCTCGACGCCGAGCTCGTCGGCGGCCGCTTCCGCGCCATCCTGCATGGCGACGAAGAACGGGTTCGTGGTGGTCTTGACGATGAGCGAGACGCCGACGGTCTCGTCGCCCGAGCCCTCGCCGGCGTCGGCGGTGCCGCCCGAGGCGCATCCGGTGAGCGCGAGAGCTGCGGCGGCGACGAGCGAGCCGGCGGCGATGAAACGGCGACGACGTGCGCCGGGTGCTGCGTGATTCATCGATGAATCTCCTCTGGGTGGTGGGGGACCGTTGTCTCCCTGACAACGATGTCATCGTTAGGTCTAGACCATGTCGATGTGTATAGTCAAGTCCAGCTTGCACATTGGAGACCTGATTGTGACACCGTTGTCAGAAACGAGTTCGGCCCCCGACAGCCGGGCTCGACCGACCATGCGGCACGTGGCCGCGCTCGCCGGCGTCGGCGTGAAGACCGTCTCGCGGGTCATCAACGGCGAACCCAACGTCTCGGCCGCGACGATCGCGAAGGTCACCGCGGCGGCACGCACGCTCGACTACCAGCCCGACCTGCACGCCGGGAACCTCCGGCGGGCCGACGGGCGCACGCGCACGCTCGGCCTGCTCGTCGGCAGCGTCGACAACCCGTTCGCGGGCGCGGTGCACCGCGCCGTCGAAGACGCCGCCCTCGAGCGCGGCGTCGCCGTCTTCGCGTCGAGCCTCGACGACGACCCCGACCGCGAGCAGGAGGCGGTCTCCGCGTTCCTCCGTCGCCGTGTCGACGGCCTCATCCTCACGACCGTCTCCGAGAGCCAGGCCTACCTCGCGCCCGAGCTCCGGCGCGGCACGCCCGTCGTCTTCGTCGACCGCGAGCCGGCCGGCATCACCTCCGACGCCGTCGTGAGCGACAACGCCGAGGGCGCGGCGCTCGCCACCCGCCACCTCCTCGAGCGCGGTCACCGCCGGCTCGCCTACCTCGGCGACAAGCCCGTCATCCAGACGGCACGCGAGCGGCGCCGCGGCTTCCTCGACGAGCTCGGCCGCGCCGGCGTCGCCACTCGCGACGTCCCGATCGTCGAGGGCCTCCACGACGAGGAGTCCGCGCGCCTCGCGACGCTCGCGCTCTTCGACCGCGCCGTGACGCCGACGGCGATCTTCAGCAGCCAGAACCTCGTGACGATCGGCGTCATCCGCGCATTGCGCGAGCTCGGCCGCCATCACGACACCGCGCTCGTCGGCTTCGACGACGTGCCGCTCGGCGACCTGCTCGACCCCGGCGTCACGGTGGTCGCCCAGAACCCGCAGCAGATCGGGCGGGCCGCCGCCGAGCGCGTCTTCGCGCGGCTCGACGGCGACGCGTCCTCGCCCGCCCGCACCGTCGTGCCGACGCGACTCATCGAGCGCGGCTCCGGCGAGATCCCACCGAGAGAACAGGGCTGAACGGATGCCGCACACCGACCCCGCGGCATCCGCCGCCCGTATCACCGTCATCGGCGACGCGCTCATCGACGAGCTGCGCGACCCCCGCGGCTCGCGCGAATTCGTCGGCGGCGCCGCGCTCAACGTCGCGGTGGGCCTCGCGCTGCTCGGCGAGCAGGCGAGGCTCGTGGCCATGGTCGGCGACGACGAGCCCGGCGAGCGCATCCGCGCGTACCTGCGCGACTACCGCGTCGGGCTCGTCGAGAGCCCCGCAGCGCTCGGCACGTCCCGAGCGGTCTCCGATCGCACCGAGGGCGAGCCGCGGTACGAGTTCAACGACGCGGCACGGCACCGCAGCATCCGCTTCGACGGCGCCGTGCGTGCCGCGATCGAGGAGGCCGATCTCGTCGTCGTGAGCTGCTTCCCGTTCGACGACGACGCCCAGTACGCCGAGCTCGTCGCGGCGATCGACTCCCCCGCCCGGCGCGTGATCGTCGACGGCAATCCGCGCGCCGGCATGCTCGCCGACCGTGAGCGGTTCCTGGCGAACTTCGAGGACTTCGCAGCGCGGTCGCTGCTCGTGAAGGTCGGCGACGAAGATGCCGAGCTGCTGCTCGGCGACTCGCTCGACGTGTTCGTCGAGCGCCTGCGCGCCGCCGGGGCGCGCGCCGTGCTCGCCACCGCCGGACGCGATGGCGCGACGGTGCATCACGACGGGACGCCCGTGCACGCGCGCATCGTGCCGCTGCCAGGACCGGTCGTCGACACGATGGGAGCCGGCGACGCGACCCTCGCCGCCATCGTGCGCCGCATCGCGCTCGACGGCCTGCCCACGACGAACGCGGCCTGGGCGAACGCCCTGCACGAGGCGATGGTGATCGCCGCGGCGACCGTGCGCCAGGAGGGCGCGCTGCTGCGGATGCCGCACCCGGTCGGAGAGCCGGCCTACCCGAGCTGAGCCGGCCGCGCCCGCCCGCCCGCCCGCTCGTGCGCTGAAGCACGGTTGCGCCGCCGCGCAACCCGTTTCCGACGGGCCGCACCGAGTCCCATACTGACGAGGTGGGCACGGCCGTGGTGTTCGGAGTCGTGGCGTCCAGCGCGCTGCTGATCGGCGCGTTCATCGGCGTCCGCTTCCAGCTGCCGAAACGGGTGCTCGCCATCCTGCTCTCGTTCGCCGCCGGTGCGCTCATCACCGCGCTCTCGTTCGAGCTCTTCGAGGACGCCTACGAACGCGGCGGCATCTGGCGCGCCGCGATCGGGCTGCTCGTCGGCGCGCTCGTCTTCACGGTGCTGAGCGCGTTGCTCGATCGTTGGGCTCAGCCGGCGTCGACCGAGCAGCCCGCCGACGAGTACCAGGGCAGTGCCAAGCTCGACACCGACGCGGCCGCCGCCGAGCACGCGCCGAGCACGGCGACGACGCGGGGTGCCGCGGGCATGGCGCTCCTCGCCGCGGTGACCCTCGACGGTGTTCCCGAGAACATCGCGCTCGGCGTCTCACTCGGCGAGGGGACCGGAGGACTCGCGCTTCTGGCGGCGATCTTCGTGTCGAACCTGCCCGAGGCGCTCGTCGGGGCCTCCTCGATGCGGAGCCAGGGGCGATCGGTCGCCGGCGTGCTCGGGCTGTGGTCGATCTGCGCGGCGCTCCTCGTCATCGCCGTCGTGGTGGGAGCCGGCCCGCTCTCGAACGCCGATGCCGAGACGGTCTCGCTGCCGTTGGCCTTCGCCGCCGGCGCGGTGATCGCCTCACTCGCCGACACCCTCATGCCCGAGGCGTACGAGCACGGCGGGCCGGCGGTCGCCCTCAGCACCGCCGCGGGGTTCGTGTTGTCGTTCGTACTGTCGCTCGCCTGAGGCGCTCCCGCGCGACATCCGACAGCCCCTTGCATTGTCCGGCGGACACTGCGTAGCATCGCCGCCGTTGACTGACAACGATGTCACGATGGCATCGAGAATCGCGCGACGAAGGGCGAAACGAACGATGACGACGAAATCACGCTGGCGCGGCTTGGCCGCCTCCGCATCAATCGCCGCACTGGCGGCCGGCCTCCTGGGGGCCGCTCCCGCCCTCGCGGATGACGCGCCGCCGGCGCCCGACCCGGCAACCGAGCAGTACCGGCCGTACCTCCATTTCTCTCCCGAGCGGAACTGGATGAACGACCCGAACGGGATGGTCTACGAGAACGGCACCTGGCACCTGTTCTTCCAGCACAACCCGTACGGCACCCGCTGGGGCAACATGAGCTGGGGTCACGCGACGAGCACCGACCTCGTGCACTGGGAGGAGCAGCCGCTCGCCATCCCGCAGACCTTCGACGCCGAGGGCCGCCCGATCGAGGACATCTTCTCGGGCTCCGTCGTCGTCGACGAGCAGAACACGAGCGGCTTCGGCACCGCCGAGAACCCGCCCATGGTGGCGATCTACACGAGCGCGTACACGAACGCCCACCCGACCCATGCCGGCAAGCAGGCGCAGTCGCTCGCGTACAGCACCGACCACGGGCAGACCTGGACCAAGTACGAGGGCAACCCGGTGCTCGACCGCGACTCGGCGAACTTCCGCGACCCGAAGGTGATCCGCTACACCGACCCCGAGACGGGCGAGTCGTACTGGGTCATGGTCGCCGTCGAGGCGCTCCAGTACAAGGTCGTGCTCTACCGCAGCGACGACCTGAAGACCTGGACGCACCTCAGCGACTTCGGGCCCGCGAACGCGACGGGCGGCATCTGGGAGTGCCCCGACCTCTTCCCCATGGCCGTCGACGGCGATCCGGCGAACACGAAGTGGGTGCTCGTCGTGAACCTCAACCCGGGCTCGGTCGCGGGCGGCTCCGGCGGCCAGTACTTCGTGGGCGAATTCGACGGCACGACCTTCACGTCCGAGAGCACGGTGCCGGATGCCGCGGTGCCGACCGGCGAGCTCTTCGAAGGGTTCGACGACGGCACGTGGGGCGAGTGGACGGTCGGCAACGAACCGGGCAACTGGAAGAACGGCCCGTGGGGCACCGCCCCCGCCGCCGGCACGCTGCCCGGGCAGAACCCCGTGTCGGGCTTCATCGGCGCCGGACTCGTGAACGGCTTCAACGACTTCGACTGGCCCGTCGGCACGCTCGAGTCGCCCACCTTCACGATCGAGGAGCCCTTCGTCAACCTGCTCGTCGGCGGCGGCAACCACCCGCACGTCGACG
>JAPSJT010000013.1 GCA_031178045.1 Agromyces sp. | reverse complement strand
CAAGGGGTCGCAGGTTCAAATCCTGTCAGCCCGACCAGAAAGTCCCGGAAACTCAAGGGTTTCCGGGACTTTTGCGTTCGGCGCCGATGCGCCATATCGACAGAGCGGGCCGGCCGCGACGCTGGTGCGTCGCGACCGGCCCGTGCCGTGTCTCATGCGAGCTGAGTCGAGTCAGCCTCCGTTACTCGAGCACGCCGCACGCCGCGGGGTCGGTCGCCTCAGCGGGAAGGGACGAGTCGAGTTCGCTCGCGCCCTCTTCGCTGAAGTTGTAGATCCCGTTGCCGTCGTAGTCCAGTCCGTGGATGACCACGACGCCCTCGCCGTCGCGCACCGCGTCAGCGATCTGCTTGGCGGTACCGGTGCCGTCGGCTCCCGGATATCCGGTGCCGGCAACATCCGTGAACTCGATGTTGTCACGGCTGTAGTCGAGGATTCCGCCCGACGAGACGGGGAAGCGCGTCACGTCGAGGAAGCTCGCCGGAGTCGTGTCACCCGTCGTGTTGAGTGAGACGACGACCGGCCCGTACGCGGGTACGCCCTCGACGGTGTTGATGCGCCCGTCGCCGTTGCTGTCGAGCTGGAGGGTGGGGCACTCGTTGAGCGCCTGTTCGCCGTAGTGGATGTGCTGCGCGTGCGGCGCATCCGGTGTCAGGCCTTCGGCGTGCACCTCGATGTGGTCGATCCGCTGATTGCGAATCACCGCAGTGGCCGAGCCTGAGGCGCCCGAACCGTTCAGCTCGGTGAGGTCGGCGCTGAGCGTGACCGTCTTCTGCTGCCCGGCGTTGTCGGGCTTGCCGCCCGCCGGGTCGGCTGCCGCTGCTCCGGCTCCCGCCGACGTTGCGGCGAGTGCCAGAAGCACCGATGCTCCGAGCGTCATCATTGAACGTCTCTTCATGTTCTTACTCCTCGGGTAGGTGACTCCGACGCGGAAATCCGCGGACACCCACGCGGGGTCTGATGGTGTCACTAGGTATTCGGAGCAAACCTCGTTTTCGATTGGATGGATTTCCGCTTCGATGGTCGATTCGCGTCGTTCCGGCCGTCGACACGGCGCCCGGCGGGATGACGAGGACCCGGCGAGCGACCCGGGCGAAGGGTTCGTCGCGCTCGATCGGGCGCGACGTCGTCACTACGTTGGCACTACGGCGTCGGGGCCTCGGTCGGTGACGGCGTCGACGGAGTCGGCTCTGGAGCCGGCGGAGCGCTCGGCTCAGGAGAGCTGGGGGGTGCGGTCGGTTCCGGCGTCGGGGCATCCGGCGTCGTCCCTTCCGGAGCCGGCTCCGCGGGCGCGTCCGGATCGACGGTGGGTGCGGGCGTGGGAGTGGGAGTCGAGGTCCCCGCAGGTGCCGGTGTGGTTCCCGGAGTGCTCGCAGCGGGGTCCGCCTGCACGATCTGCGTGATCTGCTCTCGGAACGCGGTGAGCCGGGCCTGCAACTCCGAAAGCGGCACGTTCTCGATGTTCGCGGCGAATTCGGCGATCTCGGCCCAGAGCTCCTCGAGCTCGGCGAGAGCCTCGGCCGACAACGGACCATCGAGCGTGATGACGAGCTGGCTCGCCAGCGCGAACGCCACGCATTCGATGCAGTTGTAGTTGACCGCGCCCGAGAGGTTCTGCGGCACGATCACGTTGGCGTCGCCGACGATCAGCACCACCTGGAAGCTGATCGCGACCGCGGCGCAGCCGGTGCAGCTGGCGAACGCGTACGCCTCATTGGTGGTGTCGACGGTGCCGCCGTCGGCCCAGACGAGGGCGAACGCCACGTCATAGACGACACCGCCGTCCTCCGTGCTCACGGCGAGCGCTTGCGTGTCGTCGCCTTCCGGCGGCTCGGGCCGGTCGAAGGGGAAGACCCAGGACGGGGCATCCGTGCCGTCTCGCGGGACGAGGACGACCGAGAGCTGCGGATCATCCCGTGTCGGCAGATCCATTCCCTCCGGCCAGGCCGCGACCGTGGACTGCTGCTGGCCCGGCCGCAAACCGGTGTGGGGCGCGAGTCCTGTGATGACGGAGGTGAGGGTGCCGTCTTCGTAGGGTTGCACCGGCTCGTACCGGTCACCGCTCGGCCACCAGGCCCAGGCGACGCCCGCGACGAGCCCGAGCGCCACGACGGCGGCGACACCGCGTTGGACCGGACGGCCTTCGGTGCGCTTGAGCGCCCCTTCGGCCAGCTGACGCCCCAGGCGCACGAGGATGTAGATGATGCCGGCGACCGGGATCACGACGGCGAGGATGGCGAAACCGCGGACGACGGCGGCGCCGAAGTCCCCATCGGCCCAATGGGCGGCGAGTTGCTCGTACTGGGTGACGATGCCGGCCCACGCCGACCCGATGATGCGGGGGAGGGTGAGCACCATGAGCGCGAGCACGCCGATCAACAGCGGCATGACGATGAGCACCCAGAGGGTGATGATCACGCGGGCTCCAGGTTTGAGCACCCGGTTCTCGGGGCGTCCCCACCGCCACGGCAGCAGGCTGAGCAGCGTCGGCGTGATGCGCTGGTACAGATCCGGTACTCCGGTGAGATCGGCGAGGATGTGGTATCCGTCGAAGCGCACGATCGGCGTGAGCTGCTGCAGCATGAGCAGGATCTGACTCGCGACGATGAGCAGCAGGGCGTCCCACTGACTGATCGACCAGATTCCGACGATGACGACCGCCACGATGGCATTGAAGTAGAGCCCGCCCGCGTCGGTGCGAAGTCGACCCCAGCGGCCCAGTCGATACGAGTCGGTGACATCGGTGTAGAAGGCAGGCCACACGAGGTACAGCCCGGCGCCCATCGTCCCGGGCGTGGCGCCGCCACGTGTGGCGGCCGCTGCGTGTCCGAACTCGTGGAACCCCGCCGACAGGATGGTGACGGCGAACACGAGCATGAGCACGCCCGGGTTCTCGAAGGCGGCGTGCGTTGCCGCCGCGACGCCCTCCACGGCGAGCAGCCACCAGCAGATGGCGAAGAAGCCGATGATGACCGGGATCGCGATGAACGGCGTGAAGAGCCGCGCGAAGGGGGCCGTGATGCGACGGGTGCGCTCGGGATCCGTGACGGCGACCCGGAATCGCATGCGGAGGAGCGGATCGGCCTTCTTCAACTGCGGCTCCGTGCCGTCCGCCAGCTGCAGGAGGCCGAGCGGGAGGAGCTGCTTCTCGAGCAGCGTGGCGACGTCGGCGGCGCTCACGGCTCTGCCGACCCGCGCGCTCACGTCAGCGGCGACCTCCGCGGTCGTCCGCGTGCCGTCGACGGACTGCAGGACGGCGTAGAGCAGCGGCGTCAGCTGCAGTGTCTGTCCGTCGACCCGTCGCACGAGCGCGGGCGGTCGGCGATAGCCGGAGCCCTGCATCTCCCCGATGAGTTCGACTCCGGATGCCCGGATCGGTACGCGCGTGGCGGCTGCCGGTGCGGCGCCCTGCGGGGACGACGCACCGGCGTCTCGAGCCATCGCCTACTGCTGCAGGTCCGACTGCTGGTCGGCCGTAGCAGTGGCCGAGCCGTCGATCTGCTGGTTGATGATGGCGTCCTGCTCGGCGATGGCGGTGGCCTCGCTGTCGATGGTGCCGATGTTCGCTGCGACGGCCGCGTCGATCGGTGCGGCGACGTTGGCGTTGGCCGCGACTGCGCCGTTGATGGGGGCGGCGACGTCGGCGTCGGCGGCGAGGTTGACATCGACGTTCAGCAGGTCGCCGTCGAGCGCGCTCGAGAGGTCGGGCACGGCGGTGCCGGCGTCCGGCAATTCCGCGCCGGGCACCGGTGCGGTCGGAAGCGGGGCATCCTCGGTCGTCGGTTCTTCGGAGCCGATGACGCTGTCCTGCGTCGACGTGGCCGTGGCGTCGGCCGTGATGGCCTGGTCGATCATGACGCCCTGGTCGGACAGTGCCTGCGCGGTCGAGCCGTCCGACAGGATGTTCGCGCCGACGGCCGCGTCGATCGGAGCGGCGACGTTGGCATTCGCGGCGACCGCGAGGTCGATCGGTGCTGCGACGTCGAGCCCGAGGTCGAGGTCGGCGTTGAGGTCGAGGATGGAGGCGACTTCCTTGTCGGGTAGCGCAGTGACCGCCTCCGCTTCGAGCTCATCGGCGCTCAGTGGGGCGGATTCGTGTTCGTTCGTCATTGATGTCTCCCTCTCGACGCTGACGTTCGGAGTACCTTCCTAGCGAAGGTCGTCGATCGGGACGTAACCCTTGACAAGAGTGGTCGCGATGAGTGTCGGGGAAATTGGGGCGGGATGTCGGATCGGTGCACCGCTCTTCGTGGTACCAGTGGAGGACGGCCGACGGGAGGCGACGGTCCGAAGGCGAAGGCAGACAGCACGGTACGCATGGAGGAGCGCATGACCGACCGCGGGGCCGTCGAGTCCGCGCTCACCCGCGTCCATCGCGAGGAGTGGGCGCGGGTCGTCGCCTCGCTCACTCGGCGGTTCGGTGACCTCGACCTGGCCGAGGAGATGGCGGCGGAGGCCTTCGCGACCGCCGTCGAGCGTTGGCCGCGCGACGGCGTGCCGCCGAACCCGGGTGCCTGGATCACCACCACGGCGAACCACAAGGCAATCGATCGGCTGCGACGGGAGGCGCAGCGTGCCTCGAAGCAGAAGGAAGCGCTCATGCTCCACGACGACAGCCCACCGGACCCGATCGGCGCGATCGAGGACGATCGGCTCCGGTTGCTCTTCACGTGCTGCCACCCTGCGCTCGCGATGGAGGCCCGGGTGGCCCTGACCCTGCGCATGATCGGCGGACTCAGCATGCCCGAGATCGCACGTGCCTTCCTCGTGCAGGAGGCGGCGATGGGCCGGCGCGTCACCCGGGCGAAGGTCAAGATCACGGCCGCGAGGATTCCGTTCCGCGTGCCCGAGGCCGAAGACCTTCCGGCGCGCGTGGAGGGGGTCCTCGGGGTGCTCTACCTGATCTTCAACGAGGGCTATCTCGCCACGGGCGACGATTCCGACCCGATGCGTCGCGACCTCACCGCCGAGGCGATCCGGCTGACCAGGCTCGCGCGAGCCCTGCTCCCGCGCGACGGCGAGGTGGCGGGTCTCCTCGCCCTGATGCTGCTCACCGAGGCGCGAGCCGCAGCGCGCGTCTCGAGGTCGGGCGAGCTCGTGCGGCTCGACGAACAGGACCGAGGCGCTTGGGACCGAGAGATGATCGCCGAGGGCGTCGACCTCGTGCGCGAACGCCTGGCCATCGTCGCCCGCGGCGAGGCGACGCCTGGGCGCTTCCAGATCCTGTCGGCGATCAGCGCCGCCCATACATCGGTTCCCGACGCGCGAGACACCGACTGGTCGCAGATCGTCGCCCTCTACGACCAGCTCGCGGTCATCGACCCCAGCCCGATCGTCTCGCTGAACCGGGCCATCGCGCTCGCCGAGCTCGATGGCCCGGAAGTCGGCCTCGACGTGGTCGAAGGGCTCAGCGAGGCGCTCGACGGGTACCACGTCTTCCACGCGACGCGCGCCGAACTGCTGCGCCGGCTCGGCCGCTCCGCCGACGCCCGAGCGGCCTACGACCGCGCGATCGAACTGGCGGGCAACTCCGCCGAGGTGCTGTATCTCACCCGCCGCCGCAGCCAGCTCGCCGGTTGACGTCTCATCGAAGCGCACGGGGAGAATCGGAACATGGGATTCTCGCGCACGGAACTCGAGTCGTACTACGGGGCGAGCGTCGACGACCTCATGCCGGAGCATCCGAAGCTCGTCTTCGTCGGCATCAACCCCGGGCTCTGGACCGCCGCGACCGGCACGCACTTCGCCCATCCGGGCAACCGGTTCCATCCGGCACTCGTGGCCGCCGGCATCATCCCGCGGTTGCCCGACTTCGCCGCCGGCTTCACCGAGGAGGACCGGCGGATGTTCCTCGACGCAGGGATCGGGATCTCGAATCTCGTGCACCGGGCGACGGCTCGCGCCGACGAACTGGATCGGTCGGAGCTTCGGGAGGGAGCGGTTCGGCTCGCCCGCGACGTCGAGCAGTGGCAGCCGCTCGTGGTCGCCGTCGTCGGCCTGACCGCGTATCGTCAGGCGTTCGATCGACCGAAGGCTCGAGTCGGGCGGCAGGAGGAGCGACTCGGGGCCGCGGAGCTCTGGGTCGTGCAGAACCCCAGCGGGCTCAACGCGCACGCGACGGTGGCGACCCTCGCGCTGGAGTACGCGCAACCGGCACGTGCGGCAGGCATCACGGCCGTCGGCGGTCAGGCGGGTTGACGCAACGGCCCTCGACTTGGCGTGTCGCCCACATCGAACGTATGTTCGAATCATGCGGTGGCATCCGATCCTTGCCGCAGATGAGCCCGAGCCCGGTCAATGGCATCTGCGTGACGCCTACGACCGCGAGTACGGCCGGGTCGTGATCGTGCGACTCGACGGCGCGGTGCGATACCGCGCCGAGTTCCGCGGTGACCTGCTCGGGTATGCCACGACGCTCCGCGGCGCCTGCGAGCACGTGCACGCCGCATTCGTGCGCTCGCACGGGCCGGCTCCGTTCGCCGGGTACCCCGCCTTCGATTCGTACCGGCGCTGACCGCGGACGGTTCTAGGGTTGAGCCATGCCTGCCGACGTCGTCGACCCGCGTGCCGAGCTCGTCGCGCTCTGCGAACGAGGGCTCGACTGGCGTGTGCAATCGCCACCCGTACTCGCCGAAGGTCCGCCCCTGCGGGATGCCGCGGTGCTCGTCCTGTTCGGCGTGCTCGACTCGGTGCTAGCGCGCAAGTCCGGTCCGATGACGCGCGACCTCGACGTGCTGTTGCTCCGGCGTGCGGCGACACTCGGCAGCCACGCCGGGCAGATCGCCTTCCCCGGCGGCCGACTCGAGGCATCCGACACCGGACCCGTGTCAGCGGCGCTGCGCGAGGCCGTCGAGGAGACGGGGCTGGATCCCGCCGGCGTGGAGCCGCTCGGCACCCTGCCGGTATTCCCGGTCGAGCACAGCAGGCATCTCGTGACACCCGTGCCGGCCTGGTGGACGCGCCCGTCGGAGGTCGCCGCGGTCGACCACGACGAGTCGGTCGAGGTGTTCCGCGTTCCCGTCGCCGACCTCCTCGAGCCCGCGAATCGTGCCAACACCTCGCACACCTTCGACGGGCGCACGCACCGCTCGCCGGCGTTCAGCGTCGACGGCCGCATCATCTGGGGATTCACCGCGCTCGTGCTCTCGCGGATGTTCGACGAGCTCGGCTGGGCTGAGCCGTGGGATGAGAACCGGATCGTCGAGCCGATGGACCGCACTCGATGACGGATGCCGCGGCGCTGCCGTACCTCGACGAGCACGCGGTCATCGTCGCGGCGAGTACGGAGATCACGTGGGCGGCACTGCTCGGCATGGTCGAGAATGTCGGATCCGCGCCGTTCGCGCGGGTGCTCGGCGCGGTCGACGCGGTGCCGTCCGGGCCCCGGCCGCTCGGCGTCGATTCGACGGTTCCGGGCTTCCGCGTCGTCGTCGCCGATGCCCCGGCCGAGCTCGCGCTCGCAGGCCGGCACCGGTACTCCGACTACCAGCTGACGTTCCGGCTCGAGCACGCGGGCGACGGCGCCACCCGGCTCGCCGCCGTCTCGCGGGCGGAGTTCCCGGGATGGGCGGGCGCCGTGTACCGCGCCCTCGTGATCGGCACGCGGCTCCACGTGCTCGCAACGCGGCGCATGCTCGTGATCGTCAAACGGCGCGCCGAGCGTCGCTGACGGCACGTGGGATCGGCGAGGTGACGCAATACGCCGCACCCCCGTGCGTGCTCACGGCGTGTCGCGTCACCTCGGCCGCACTCGCGAGGCGGCTCAGGACCCTCCTCCGCCCAACGCACCGACGAGCGCGCCGATCGCGGTGGCGGCGACGAGCGCGACGAGCCCCATGCGGCGCACCTGCACCGCGAGGAGCGCGTGCGACAGCCGCCGTCGCCGTCGGCGTCGGCGATTCGCGACGATCAGCTCGCCGCCGGAACGAGGAGCCCGGCCGTCGCGGTGCGCGCCCGATCGAACCGCGCCGCGACATCCGCCCAGTTCACGATGTTCCAGAAGGCCTTCACGTAGTCGGCACGCACATTCTGGTAGTCGAGGTAGTACGCGTGCTCCCAGACATCGAGCTGGAGCAGCGGCGTGACGCCGAGCGGGGCGTTGCCCTGCTGGTCGAACAGCTGGAAGACGACGGGCCGGGCGCCCACGGAATCCCAGGCGAGCACCGACCAACCCGAGCCCTGCACGCCGAGCGCCGTGGCGGTGAAGTGGGCCCGGAAGGCGTCGAAGGAGCCGAACGAGTCGTCGATCGCGGCGGCGAGCTCACCCTCGGGCGATCCACCGCCGTCGGGCGACATGTTCTGCCAGAAGACGCTGTGGTTGATGTGCCCGCCGAGGTTGAAGGCGAGGTCCTTCTCGAGCTTGTTGACGTTCGCGAGGTTGCCCGACCCACGGGCCTCGGCGAGCTGCTCGAGCGCGGTGTTCGCCCCCGTCACGTAGGCCTGGTGGTGCTTCGAGTGGTGGAGTTCCATGATCTTCGCCGAGATGTGCGGCGCGAGCGCGGCGTAGTCGTAGGGGAGCTCGGGCAGCGTGTAGACGGGCATTCGTGTTCCTTTCATTCGGTCAGCGGCGCGGTCGCGCAGCTGTCGGTCGATCAGGCGTCGGCACGGGGGAGGGTTCGGTAGCTCCGGTCGTGGTAGAGCAGGGGTGGTGCCGCCGGTCCGACGTGCACCTCGAGGATCTCGGCGATGACGAGCGAGGAACTGCCGACCGGGACAAGGTGCAGCGCGCGTCCCCGGAGGGCCGCACGAGCGTCGGGAAGGTACGGCTCACCCGTGTCGAGGCGCGACCAGCCCTGTTCAGGAGTGAATCGCGGCCGCCCCGAGTGCGCGAACGCCTCGGCGACGTCCACTTGCGTGTCGGCGAGCAGGTGCACGACGAAGCTCGGGGCGTTGAGGATGCCGCCCGCGGATCCCGTCGCGCGGGTCACCGAGAACGAGAGCGCCGGCGGGTCGAGCGCCACGGACGCGACGCTCGATGCCGTGAGTCCGACGGGGCCGCGCTCGGTCATCGCGGTGATGAGGGCGACCGCGGAGGGATGCTGCCGGAACACGCCCTTGAACGACTCGGCGATCGTCGTCGCCGCGAGCGATGAGGCATCCGTCATGCGTGTGCGACCTGCGGCGGAAGGGCGGCGATGAGGGGGTGGTCCTTGGGGATCGCACCGACCTTGGCGGCGCCACCGGGGGAGCCGATCTCGTCGAAGAACTCGACGTTGGCTCGGTAGTAGTCGGCCCACGCCTCGGGCACGTCGTCTTCGTAGTAGATCGCCTCGACGGGGCAGACCGGCTCGCAGGCGCCGCAGTCGACGCACTCGTCGGGGTGGATGTACAGCGATCGTTCACCCTCGTAGATGCAGTCCACGGGGCATTCGTCGATGCACGCCTTGTCTTTCACATCGACGCACGGCAGCGCGATCACATAGGTCACCTGGCCATCACCACGCTCGAAGTTCGCATGACCACCACCGTAGAACCTCAAGTATGGTTGAAGTCAAAACGAGGAGAGTGGATGTCGCAACGCCCGGCCGCAGTCGAGGCGGAGGCGAGCGCCGAGGCGGCGCCCCGCCACGCGCCCGACGAGCTGCTGACCGTCGGCGAGATGAGCCGACGCACGGGGGTCGCCCCGTCGGCCCTGAGGTTCTACGAAGACCTCGGGCTCATCGCCGCGGTGCGCACCGGCGGGAACCAGCGCAGATATCCGCGCCACATGCTCCGCCGAGTCTCGCTCATCTCGGTGGCGAAGCGGCTCGGCATCCCGCTCGCCGACGTGCAGTCGGCGTTCGCGAACGTGCCGCTCGACACGACGCCGAGCCACGAGGATTGGCAGCGCGCCTCGCGACGCTGGAAGGCGCAGCTCGAGGAGCGCCGCCGGGGCATCGAACGCCTGGAGCGCGAGCTCACGGGCTGCATCGGCTGCGGATGCCTCTCGATGAGGGCCTGCGGCCTGCTGAACCCCGACGACGCGCTCGGCGACGCCGGGGCGGGTCCCCGCCGGCTCGACCTCGACGGCGAGCTCGACGCCGACGAGCACTAGAGCCGACATCGGCACGGCGGTACCGTTGATCATGGCTCAGGAACGTGTTCCCGACCGGTGGCAGCACGGGCGAGCGTACGAGCGATACGTCGGACGCTGGAGTCGCGAGGTGGCGCCGCGCTTCGTGGAGTGGCTCGCCGTCGAGCCTCGCCGCCGCTGGCTCGACGTGGGTTGCGGCACGGGCGCACTGTGCGAGGCGATCGTGCGCGTCGCTGCACCGGCATCCGTCGACGGCATCGACCCGTCGCCGGGATTCCTCGAGACGGCGGTCGATCGGCTCGGCGGTCGCGTGACGTTCCATCGGGCGGATGCCTCGGCGTTGCCCATCGACGATGACTCGATGGACGCCGTGGTCTCGGGCCTCGTGCTGAACTTCGTGCCCGACGTCGACGCCGCGCTCGCCGAGATGATTCGCGTGGCCGCCGAGGGCGGTGTGGTCGGCGCGTACGTGTGGGATTACGCGGAGCGTATGGAGCTCATGCGCTGGTTCTGGGATGCAGCGGTCGAGATCGACCCCGCCGCCGAGGAGTACGACGAGGGCCGGCGTTTCCCGCTCTGCACGGCCGACGGGCTCGCCGAGCGCTTCGCGGCTGCCGGCTTCGCGTCGGTGGAGACGACGGGAATCGAGATCCCCACACGCTTCGAAGACTTCGAGGACTACTGGACGCCGTTCCTCGGAGGACAGGGAGCGGCTCCCGCCTACCTCGTGTCGTTGGACGAGGAGGTGCAGCGCCAGATTCGCGAACTGCTCCGCGAGCGGCTTCCTGCGGCATCCGACGGTTCGATCTCGCTCGTCGCGCGAGCCTGGGCCGTGCGCGGCACGGTCGGCACATGACGGACGCCCCGCCGGACCGGGTCCGACGGGGCGTTCGCTCAGATGACGGCGGCTCGCTACGAGGCGGGCTCGGCGTCGCGCTTCGGCAGCTTCCAGCCCGGCCGCACGAAGTGGCACGTGTACCCGTTCGGGTACCGCTCGAGGTAGTCCTGGTGCTCGGGCTCGGCCTCCCAGAAGTCGCCTGCGAGGGAGACCTCGGTGGTCGCCCGCCCCGGCCACAGTCCCGACGCGTCGACGTCGGCGATCGTGTCGTACGCGATGGACTCCTGCTCCTCCGTCGTCGGGAAGATCGCCGAGCGATAGCTCGTGCCGATGTCGTTGCCCTGGCGGTTCTTCGTCGACGGGTCGTGGATCTGGAAGAAGAACTCGAGCAGTTCCCGGTACGAGAGCTGGGCCGGGTCGAAGACGATCTCGATCGCCTCGGCGTGGCTTCCGTGGTTGCGGTACGTCGCGTTCACGACGTCGCCGCCCGAGTACCCGACCCGCGTCGAGACGACGCCGGGGCGCCTGCGGATCAGATCCTGCATGCCCCAGAAACAGCCTCCGGCGAGCACGGCGGTCTCGGTGCCGGGGATGGTGGTGATGGCGCCGGGGGTGGTCATGAGTTCTCCTTCGTGGTGGTCGTCTCGAAGAGCGAGCGATAGCTTCCGTATCCCTGCTCCTCCAGCTCGGCGACGGGGACGAATCGCAGGGCCGCCGAGTTCATGCAGTACCGCAGACCGCCGGCCTCGACCGGTCCGTCGTCGAACACGTGTCCGAGATGACTGTCCGCGCCGCTCGAGCGCACCTCGACGCGCTTCATGAACAGCGAGCGATCGACCTTCTCGGTGACGGCATCAGGCTCGATCGGCTTCGTGAAGCTCGGCCAGCCCGAGCGGCTGTCGTACTTGTCGGTCGAGGCGAACAGCGGCTGACCCGACACGACGTCGACATAGATGCCGGCCTCGTGGTGATTCCAGTACTGATTGCGGAAGGCCGGCTCCGTGCCGTCCTCCTGCGTCACGGCGTACTGCTGGGGGGTGAGGCGGGAGACCGCCTCGGGAGTCTTGCGGTAGTCATGTGACACGTCGTTCCTCCTTCTGACGCCGCTGGCTGCGACGCCTCGACGCCCGGACCCGCGGAGTGCGGAGCTCACGGCGCCATCAGAGAGAACAGTCGAGCGCGCCAGCCTGTTCCGGTTCCGGGGCCGCTCCGCTGTGACTTCGCTGTGAGCGCGCTGGTCCGAAATCGGTGAGCGATCGTCGACAACGTGGATGACATTCACAGGAACAGAGGAGGGTTTATACAGAACCTCTCGGCAGACTGGCCATTTCGCCCGGGCGCCCCCGCGTCCGTGGAACGTCGAGTCAAGGATCGTCGAGCCCCCGTTCAGCGATTCGCCCCGTGAAAGTCATGCAGAACCAGTCTCCTTCCTCTCCCATGAACCACTCCATCGAAGCTCAGCAGGACCCGACGACCCGTTCCCGTGGTCGCCGCCGGGCCGGCGGGTGGCGCAAGGGCCCGCTCCTCGCGGCCGCCGCCATCGTCGCCGTCGGCGGCACCGTCGGCACCGGTTTCGCCGTGCAGGGTGCAGTCGCCTCGCAGAACGACCGCATCGCCGCGACCGCCGCACTCACCGAGTCGACCGACCGCCGCGTCGACCAGCTCGACGCCCACGGCGGGATCCTCGAGGCACGCGCGGTCAAGCAGGCCGAGGAGGCGCTCACCGGCGCGAACGACACGATCGCTGCCGCGCAGGGCAAGACGGATGCCACGCCGCTCGTCGCGACCGTCGCCGCGCTCGACGACTACAAGCTCCTCGCCCCCGAGCGGGTCTTCGAGCTCGTCAGCACGACCCAGGTGCATCTCGAAGCCGTGCGCGGCGCCGTGGCCGAAGCCGATCGAGTGGCCGCAGAGCGAGCCGCTGCCGAGGCTGCGGCGAAGGCCGCCGCCGAAGCGGCCGCCGCCGAGGCCGCCGCGGAAGCCGAGCAGCCCTCGGCCGCCCCCTCACGTCCGGGTGCCCCTGCCAACCCGAGCGAGGCGCAGGCGATCGCCCGCGACCTCATGGCCTCGCAGTACGGCTGGGGCGAGGACCAGTTCGGCTGCCTCGTCGCGCTCTGGAACCGCGAGTCGGGCTGGAACGTCTACGCGAGCAACTCCTCGAGCGGCGCCTACGGGATCCCCCAGGCCCTGCCCGGCAGCAAGATGGCGACGGCCGGCGCCGACTGGCAGACCAACCCCGCGACGCAGATCACGTGGGGCCTCGGCTACATCGCCGGTCGGTACAGCACGCCGTGCGCCGCGTACGACCACGCGCTGTCGGTGGGCTGGTACTGATCCGACACTCGCGCGCCGCGACCTGCGAACGACCCCGATGGCCTCGGCCACCGGGGTCGTTCCCATTTCGCACGTGTCAAGCGCCTGCACCCGGTCGAGCGCGTCGGTAGCCTGACCGGATGGCCGATGCACGATCGCGAGAGCAGAACGTCGGCGGCGGACTGTTCGCACGCGTCGTTCGAATCGGCAAGCGGGCGACCGCGTGGGCGCTCGAACGCAAGCCGGTGCGGGCGTTGCTCTTGTACCAGGAACGTCACGGACCGATGCTCGCCGACAGTGTGACCTATCGCACGCTGTTCTCAGTGTTCGCGGGGGTGTTCCTCGGCTTCGCGGTCATCGGCGTGTGGCTCTCGGGTCGACCCGACCTCATGGACGCGCTCGTCCGTACGCTCGACTCGGCGATCCCGGGGCTCGTCGGCGACGAGGGCCTCATCGAACCGGCATCGCTCGTGCAACCGCTCACACTGAGTGTCGCGGGCGTCGTCGCTCTCGTCGCGCTGCTCGCCGCCGCGATCGGTGCGATCGGCTCGTTGCGCACTGCGTTCCGCATGCTCGCGGACCAGCCCGACGACCAGACCTTCTTCCTGTGGTTGCTGCTGCGCGATCTCGTGCTCGCCATCGGCTTCGGCGCCTCGCTCGCCGGGGCCGCCGCTGTGACCTTCCTCAGCACGAGCGCGCTCGGCACGATGTTCGACTGGCTCGGCATCCCGACTCGTGACGCGCTCTACGAGGGAACGACGAGAACCGTGTCCATTCTGGTCATCTTCGCGATCGACACGCTCGTCATCGCCGGGATGTTCCGGCTGCTGTCGGGTCTGCGCCCGCGTGCCCGCTCGCTGTGGACCGGGGCGCTCATCGGCGGTGTCGGGCTGACCGTGCTGCAGGTTCTCTCGAGCCTCTTCGTCGGCGGCGCGTCGAACAATCCGCTGCTCGCGTCGTTCGGATCGCTCATCGCACTGCTGCTCTGGTTCAACTTCTCGGCCCAGGTCATCCTCATCGCCGGCGCGTACATCATCACGGGCGTCGACGAGGAGCATGATCGCGTGTCGGCTCGCCACGGGGCGCCGACCATGGCGACCCGCAGGCTCCGACGTGCCGAGCGGCGTGCGACGGCTGCGGTCACGGAGCTCGCCGAAGCCCGCGCCGCCGTCGAGCATGAACGTCGCGCTTGAACGCGGAACGACGCCGAGCGACGGCCGGCGACGGCTGCTCGGCGAGTGAGAAACGGCGCAGGTCCGGGAACGGCGCGGGCGGACGGCCCCTGCCTCCGTCCGCCCGCGCCACCCGTCAGAGCGAAGTGTCGCGACCTGACGGGTAGTCGTCGTCGTCGACCTCGATGACGTCGACGTCGACCTCTTCCGTGGTGCCCAGTCCGTCGTCGACGTCGAGGTCGTCGTCGACATCCTCCACGTCGTCGAACTCCTCCTTGGGCAGCTCCGCGTCGAGTGGAAGCTCGGAATCGGTGTACTCGCCCTCCACGGGCTCGTCGGGGCGCAGTGCGTCGGACATGTCTCCTCCGATCGTTCGGGCCTGACTCGCCGAGTGCGTCGGCCACGGCTCAAGATAGGCCGCACCGATCGGCGTCCGGAAGGGATTGACGCGAGCCGACGGCGGGGGTAGCGAATGCGCCGATCGCCTGCCTCGTATCGGCGCCGGCTCGGACTCACTCGCCCATGGTCGCGATGTCGTACAACGAGGCCCACTGCTCCGCGGTGATACGGCGGATGAGCGCGTCGTGGTCCACTCCCGCCCGGGCCGCCCAGCGTTTCGCGCGCGCTCGTCCGACCACGGCCGCCGCCATCTGCACCGGGCCACGACCCGGTGCCGAGAAGACGCGACGCACGAGCCGTCGATACCGCTCCGCGTGCTCGACGGGAACGAGGGGCGCCTCCCGCCGGCGGATCTCGAGGAGGCCGGCGTCGACCGAGGGGACCGGGGCGAAGGCGCGGGCCGGGATGCGTCGGAGCAGGGCGAAGTCGTACCACGGCCACCACTCGGCGGTCATCAGCGTCGCCCCGCCCACGCCGGCGCGCTTGCGGGCGACCTCCCACTGCAGCACGAGCAGCGCTCGCTGCCAGGCGTCGTCCGCCAGCAGCCGGCGCAGCAGCGGGGTCGTCAGGTGGAACGGCACGTTCGAGACGAGATTCGACGGTCTCGGCATCCGGAACTCGAGCAGGTCACCGTGGACGACCTTCACTCGTCGCCCATGGCGGGATCGCAAGCGCTCGACGTAGCGACGATCGAGCTCGACTGCGGTCAGCGGCATCCGTTGCGCGAGCAGGTCGGTGATGGCGCCGTCGCCGGGCCCGAATTCGATGAGCGGATGCCGCGGCCACGACTCGACGATCTCGGCGATGTGCATCGCGATCCGGCGGTCGCGCAGGAAGTTCTGACCCTGTTCGTGGCGGCCGTCGGCCGGTGTGCGCCCGACTCGAGGGCCGTGACGGCGATGGTGGGAAGAGGTGTGCATGCGAAGGCTCCGTGTGTCGTGGATGACACCGGGCGCGCGCGGCCGAGCTGCGCAAGCGCGTGGAAGCGCAGGCTGACGCCGACACCACCCGGTGAGGGGAGTGCGACGGCACGGTCCGAGACGGCACTGGCGACGCCGGCGACGGGCGCTTCGGCGTGCGGCTCGTTCGATCGAGCGGGAAGGGCTGCTGGGACCTGCCGTCAGGCAGTCCGCAGCCGGATGTAATACGCCATGGCTCCTCGATTCGCAGAGGCGGCCCGTAGCGGCCCGCTCGAGTGTTGCGACCACCGACGATAGCAGTTGCGGCGTCGGCTCGCGGGTTCTTCCGAGCCGCCACTGTCGCGGCGTTCGCCGGGTCGAGCACAATGGGCGGATGACCAGCGTGCTGCGACTCGTGCGTCGCGTGATCGCTCCACTGACCCGCACCCGCGTGTTCCGCACGCTCGCGCCCGTGGTGCTGCCGCCGATCGAGCGGTTTCTCGCGCGGCTCACCGGCGGACGGGTGCAGCTCAGTGGGCTCCTCGTCCCGTCGCTCGTGCTGACGACGACGGGAGCGAAGTCGGGCGAGCGGCGGCGTACGTACCTCATGTACACCCCCGACGGCCACGGGCGCGCGGTCGTGGCCGGCACGACGTTCGCACAGGAGCGCCATCCCGGCTGGACCTACAACCTGCTCGCGCACCCCGACGCCGAGATCGCCGTTCGCGGCCGGCGCCTTCGAGTGCGGGCGAGCCTCATCGATGGCGACGCGCGGGAGGCGGCGTGGGCGCTCATCGAGTCGCAGTGGCCGGGTTACCGAGCGTACGAGCGCGACTCGGGTCGCGTCGTGCGGCTCTTCCGGCTGCAGCCGATCCCGTGATCAGCCGGGCTACGCCGTGATGATCCCGGCGCCCGCCTCGACGAGCAGCGCGACCGTGCGGCGGATGAGCGCACTCTCCGCCATCGAGCGGCGGTAGGCGACCCGCACCTCGCGGACCTGGCTGTGGTCGGCGAGCGGCTTCGCGACGACACCGTCGGGAAGGGCCGTGCGACCGAGGCGCGGAACGAGCGCGATCGCGACCTCTGCGCGTGCGAGCTCGATGAGCGAGGCGAAGTCGGCGTCCTCGGCGACCACATGCGGCACCGTGCCGAGATCGGCGAAGATGCGCATGAGCGCCTCGTGGCAGATCGCGCCCGTCGGGGTGCTCGCCCAGGCCTCGTCGACGAGGTCGCGACGATCGATCTCGTCGCGGTCGGCGAGCGGATGCCGCGTCGACAGCACGATGTCGGCCTCGTCGCGGCAGAGGTGCTCGGTGACGACGTGCGACGGTGCGACGAGCGGTACGGAGTTCCAGTTGTGCACGACGGCGAGGTCGACGACGCCGGTGGCCACCATCTGCATCGCGTCGACCGGGTCGACGCTCGTGACCGTGGCATGCGGAGCGCCCTCACCGGTGCGGAGCACGCGCAGCACCGGACCGACGAGCCCGCGAGTGGCCGTCGAGAAGGAGGCGATGCGAATGGGGGCCGAGGCGCGCGTTCCATTCGCGGCGAGCGCTTCGAGACGTTCGAGACCGTCGAGGAGCGATCGGCCCTCACTCGCGAGCGCCCGTCCGCGTTCCGTGAGCAGCACGCCACGGCCGCGGCGCTCGAGGAGCGTCGTCGCGAGTTCTCGTTCCAGCCGCTTGACCTGCTGCGAGACCGCCGAGGGCGTGTAGCCGAGTTGCTCCGCAGCGGCTACGACGGAGCCCGCGCGGTCGACGGCGACGAGTGCCCGAAGTCCCTGCGGATCGATCATGAAGCAATCGTACGCAATCACGCGAATGAATCGGAACTGGTGCTGAACGGTCGCCGGTGCGACGCTGGAGTCGTGGCTCCCCGGCATCTTCTTCTCGGCGGCATCGTCGCGCTCATCTGGGGCGTGAACTTCGTCGCCATCGACCTCGGCCTGAGCGACACCCCGCCGCTCGTGCTCGTGGCCCTTCGGTTCGTCTTCGTCGCGCTTCCGCTCGTCTTCTTCGTGCCGAGGCCCGCCGTGTCGTGGCGGACCATCGCCGGCATCGGCATCTTCATGAGCGCCGGGCAGTTCGGATTGCTCTTCACGGCGATGCACCTCGGCCTGCCCGCCGGCCTCGCGGCCGTCGTACTGCAGTGCCAGATGGTCTTCACGCTCATCGTCGGCGCACTCGTGCTTCGCGAGCGTCCGACCGGGATGCAACTGCTGGGGGCGACCCTCGCGGTCGGCGGGCTCGGCCTCGTCGCGCTCGGCCGACTGCACGGGGCGCCAGGACTCGTCGCCATCGTGCCCGTGCTCGTCTGTGTCGCGGCGGGCCTCAGCTGGGGGATCGGCAACGTCATCGCGCGATCGGCGGCCGGAGCGAACGGCTTCTCGGTCGTGGTCTGGTCGGCGCTCGTCGTGCCCGTGCCGATGATCGTCCTGAGCCTCGTGCTCGACGGTCCGGCGGCCGTGGGCGACGCCCTCACGACGATCGGCTGGGCGACGATCGGGAGCGTGGCCTTCACGGCGGGTCTCGCCTCGCTCGTCGGCTACACGATCTGGAACATGCTGCTCGGCAGGTATCCCGCATCGGTGGTCGCCCCGTTCGCCCTCCTCGTTCCGCCGGTCGGGCTCGGCGCCGCGTGGCTCCTGCTCGGCGAGGTGCCGAACACCTTCGAGCTCCTCGGCAGCGCCGTGCTCGTCGGCGGGGTCGCGGTGGGTCAGCTCCGCCGACGGCGGAGCAGCGTCGTGGGGGCGGCATCCGTCGCGCCGGCACCCATCGTGGGCGAAGAGACTCGAGGCATCCTCGGCAGCCGGGGTTAGGCTCGAGGCATGTGCAGGAACATCCACCCCCTCCACAACTTCGAGCCCGCCGCGACCGACGACGAGGTCCACGCCGCAGCGCTCCAGTTCGTGCGAAAGGTCAGCGGTTCCACGAAGCCGTCGAAGGCGAACGCCGAGGCGTTCGAGCGCGCGGTGGTGGAGATCGCCCACATCACGCGCCACCTGCTCGACGACCTCGTGACGAACGCGCCGCCGAAGGATCGCGAAGTGGAGGCGGCGAAGGCGCGCGAGCGCGCGGCGCGCCGGTACGCCACCGTCTGAGCCCGCCGGTCGGAACACGCGCCGTCCGCCACGCCCCCAGCGTCGGCGGATCGGAGTAGCGTCGCAGCCATGGCCGGCGATGCTGCAATCCTGACCGTTCCGGGACCGCACGGAGATCGAAGCGTGCGCATCTCCTCTCCGACGCGCGTGCTGTGGCCAGAGGTCGGCATCACGAAGCTCGAACTCGCCGAGTACCTCGTCGCTGTCGGCGAGCCGTTCATCGAGGCGAACGGCGACCGACCGGTGTCGCTGCAGCGATTTTCCGAGGGGGTCGACGGCGAGCAGTTCTTCTCGAAGAACCCGCCGAAGGGCGCGCCCGAGTGGGTGCGATCCGTCTCGGTCACGTATCCGAGCGGCCGGAAGCATCCGCAACTCGTGCTCGACGAGCCCGCCGGTGCGGTCTGGGCGGCGCAGATGAACACGATCGTCTTCCATCCCTGGGCGTCACGCGCCGGCGACACCGACAACCCCGACCAGCTCCGCATCGACCTCGACCCGCAGCCCGGCACCGGCTTCGCCGAAGCGGTGCCCGCGGCGCTCGCGCTTCGCGAGCTCATGGCCGAAGTCGGCCTCACTGCGTTCGTCAAGACCTCGGGCAGCCGGGGCATCCACGTGTTCGCCCCGATCGAGCCCGAGTTCGAGTTCCTCGACGTGCGGCACGCGGTGATCGCGCTCGCGCGAGAGCTCGAGCGACGGATGCCGAAGCAGCTCACCACCAACTGGTGGAAGGAGGAGCGCGGCGACCGCATCTTCATCGACTACAACCAGGCGAACCGCGACCGAACCATGGCGGGCGCGTACAGCCCCCGCCCGTTGCCGCACGCCTCGGTCTCGTGCCCGCTCCGATGGGACGAACTCGAGAGCGCCGATCCCACCGCCTTCACGATCCGAACGGTCCCCGATCGACTTCGCGAGATCGGCGACCCGTGGGCGGGCATGCAGCAGCAAGGTGCCGGCATCGGCCCGCTGCTCGAGTGGTGGCAGCGCGACCTCGACGACGGACTCGGCGAGCTTCCCTTCCCACCCGACTTCCCGAAGATGCCCGGCGAACCCATGCGCGTGCAGCCGAGCCGCGCGCGCAACGACGACCGCGACGACTGACTGCGGCCCCGTCAGATCGCGATGCCGCGCGGTTTCGGCCGGCGTACGGGTGCGCCGTGCACCTCGCGGTGGAGGCGCTCCATGCGCGCATCGAGCTCGGCCGCGGTGTGCGCGGCATCCGTGAGCCCGTCGAGGAGTTCCTGCGGCACCTGCCGGTCGTACTTGTAGTAGATCTTGTGCTCGAGGCTCGCCCAGAAATCCATCGCGATCGTGCGGATCTGCACCTCGACCGCCACGGGGTGCGCGCCCGTGGAGAGGAAGACCGGCACCTCGACGATCAGGTGCAGGCTCTGATAGCCGTTGTCCTTCGGCTCGGCGATGTAATCCTTGACCTTCAGCACCGTGATGTCGGGCTGCGCCGTGAGCAGCTCGGCGAGTCGGTAGGCGTCGGAGACGAAGCTGCAGGTGACGCGTACGCCCGCGATGTCGGTGATGGTCTCGCGGATGGTGTCGAACGTCGGCTCGATGCCCTTTCGCTGCATCTTGGCGACGACGCTGTCGAGGGTCTTCAGCCGACTCGAGATGTGCTCGATCGGGTTGTAGTCGTGCGCCTGGTTGAACTCCTCGCGCAGGATCGACAGCTTCGTGATCACCTCGTCCATGCCGAACTTGTAGCGCAGCATGAAACGCTCGGTCTCGTCACGCAGCGCCCGCATCTCGTCGAGAGTCCGCCCGTCGATCGCCTCGATGGTGCGCTGCGCCCGATCGGTGAGCATGTGGGGGGCGTCGTCGCTCCCGGTGTCCTGGATGCCGTCGATCGTGGTCACGGACGCCACGCTACGCAGCGAACCTCTGCATTGGCTTTGACCGGCATAGGCTCTTCGGATGAACGACTGGTTCCCGATCGCGACGGGTGTGCAGCAGTTCCGCTCCGCGCCGTTCGACCTGTCGGTCGTCGTGGTCGAGGGGTCCGACGGGCTGCTCCTCGTCGACACGGGCGCCGACCCCGATGAGGCAGCGACACTGCTCGGGGCGGTCCGTTCCCGATTCGGTCGCGTCCCACGATGGGTCGTGAACACCCACGCGCACTTCGACCACACCTTCGGCAACCAGGTCTTCGGCCCGGGTTCCGAGACGGATGCCGCGATCCACGGCCACGCCGGCATCGCGCGCCACTTCGAAGAGTACGAGCGACCGCGGCTCGCCGCATGGCGCGATGACCCGTCGCGAGAGCCCGGCCGTCGCTGGCATGATGTGCGACTCACCCCGCCGACGCATCCGGTGGAGCGGGCGACCCGGCTCGACCTCGGGGGTCGCATCGTCGAGCTCCGCCCGCTCCCACCGGCGCACACCGACACGGACCTCGTCGTGTTCCTGCCCGCGGAACGGGTCTGGATCGTCGGCGACCTCGTCGAGGAATCCGGACCCCCCATGTACGGATCGGGGAGCTTCCCGCTCGCCTGGCCGGCCGTGCTCGAGGAGCTCGTCGGAGAGATGCAGTCCGACGACCTCGTCGTCCCGGGCCACGGTCGCGTCGTCGACCGCGAGTTCGTGCGTCGGCAGGCCGAAGATCTCCGGGTGATCGCCGCCCGACTCGCCGAGGCGCATGCCGCAGGACTCGCGCCCGTCGCCGCGCTCGCTGCGTACGATCACTGGCCGGTGCCGGTCGCCGGCCTCGCCGATGCGGTCGAACGCGCGTACGCCGCCCTGGACGGGCTCGAGGATCGGCCGGCAGAGGCGGGATGACCACGGCGCCGGTGACCGCGGGCGGACCGCCGGCTCGGCGGCGCCACGGCGCTGTCAACCCCGCGCATCCGGGCCACCGGCGCGGTAGGACTGGATCTCGGGGCGCACGTCCGTCGCGCCCGGGAAGGCCGTGATGCGCATCTCCGACCAGTCCGTGCTGCTGCTCAACTGCACGCTCAAGCACTCGCCAGAGGATTCGAGCTGTCAGCTCATCGCCGAACAGCTTCTCGGCGGCTTCGCCGCTCACGGCCTCGACGGCGACATCGTGCGCGTCGTCGACCTCGACATCGCACCGGGCGTCGACGCCGACATGGGCGAGGGCGACCGGTGGCCCTCGCTGCGCACCCGTATCCTCGCCGCCGACATCCTCGTGATCTGCACGCCGACCTGGCTCGGGCACATGTCGAGCGTCGCCCAGCGCGTGCTCGAGCGACTCGATGCCGATCTGTCGACGACGGATGACGAGGGCCGGCCGATCCTCTTCGGCCACGTCGCGGCGACGGCCGTACTCGGGAACGAGGACGGCGCGCACAAGATCACGGCGGACCTGCATCAGGCGTTGAACGACCTCGGCTTCACGATGCCGGCGCAGGGCGGCACGTACTGGAACGGGCGCGCAATGGAGAAGACCGACTACAAGGATCTGTCCGAGACACCTGAGACGGTGCTCGAGGCCAACGCGACGCTCGTCTCGAACGCCGTGCACCTCGCCCGCTTGCTCGCGCAGCATCCGTATCCGGCACGCCCTCGCGGCTGAGTTGAGAGGATTCGAGCATGACGGATGCCCCGAAGTCACCGGTCCTGCAGTTGCGCGTCGTCGTCGAAGCCGTCGACTACGACGCCGCGGTCGCGTTCTTCCGCGACACCCTCGGCCTGCCCGAGGCGCTCGCGTTCGCGGAGGGCGGCGATGAACGCGTCGTGATCCTCGAGGCCGGCCGGGCGACGCTCGAGATCGCCAATCCGGTGCACAAGCGTGCGGTCGATGAGATCGAGGCCGACGGTGCCGAGAGCCCGCACATCCGGCTCGCCTTCGAGGTGACCGACACCGAGGGCGTGACGCGGCGACTCGAGGGCGCAGGCGGCCGGGTCGTGGCCGAGCCCGTCGTCACACCGTGGCAGTCCCTCAACTCCCGCATCGACGCGCCCGGCGATGTGCAGGTGACGATCTTCCAGGAGCTGTTCGAGTCGGGGGAGCGGGCAGTGCTCGGCGGGTTCTCGACCGACGACGAGCGCCATGGCGGAGCCGACACGCGCTAGTCATTCCACGGCGGAGACGTAGCTCCACCTGCCCTTCTCGCGGGCGAATCGGCTCACCTCGTGCTGCTCGACGCGTTCGCCGTCGCGCCTCGAGTACGCCCGGAACTCGACGACGCCGTCGGAATCGAGCGGCCCGCCTCGTTCGCGGCGGACCACGTCGAGCCGGTACCACCGGATCGACGGGTCGAGCTCGAGCTCCGTTGGTCGAGTCGACGGATGCCAGGTGCGCCGCAGATGGTCGGCGGCACCCACGACGAACGCCGTGTAGCGCGACCGCATGAGCTGCTCCGCGGTCGGGGCGTCCGCGCGGCCCGACAGGAACGGCTCGCAGCATGCACCGAACACCTCGCCGCTGAGGCACGGACAGCGGTCATCTCGGCCCGGGGTGGGGAAGCCTTCCTGAGAGCTCGTCATGCTCCCAGTATCCCGATGCCCCGGGTGCCGCGGACATGAAGTGCACAGGTCAAACTGAGGAACCGTCCAGATTCACCGGGCAGAGTGGCTGACTTGTGTGCGCCCGCTCGGCGGCGTGCCATCGAACCCGATCTCCGAGCAGCTGGACTCCCATGCGAAACGACACCCCCATCACCCCTGCCCGCTCTGGCGACCAGGATGCACCGACGACCCGACGTAGCATCCGCCGCCGCCGTGACGGACGTCAGCGGCTCATCGTCGCCGGCGCCATCGCCGCAGCGGGTCTCCTCGCCGGAACGGGCTTCACCGTGCAGAACGCCGTCGCCACCCAGGCGAGCATCGACGCGACGACCGCGCTCACCGAGTCCACCGGGGTACGGCACGAGCAGTTGAGCGTCTACAAGACGATCGCCGCCGCGAAGGCGATCGACCGCGCCGAGGACACGATCGCGGCCGCGAACGCGACGCTCGCCGCCACGGGAGGCAAGGTCGACGCGTCGGGCCTTGCCGCGTCGGTGGCCTCGCTCAGCGACTATCGCAGCATTCCGATCGATGAGGTCGTCGACCTCACCGAGGCGACCCGTGCGGCGGCGGAGAAGACAGCCGCGGCCGCAGCCGAGTACGACCGCGCCCAGGCTGAGGCCGCTGCGGCCGAGGCGGCGGCGATCGCCGCGGCGAACACGCCCGACGGTGCCCGGGCCACTGCTCGAACCCTCGCCGCGAACCAGTACGGCTGGGGAGAGGCGCAGTTCCAGTGCCTGAATCAGCTCTGGCAGAAGGAGTCGGGCTGGTCGTACACCGCGTACAACGCCTCGAGCGGGGCGACCGGAATCCCGCAGTCCCTGCCCGGCAGCAAGATGGCGGCCGCCGGTGCCGACTGGCAGACGAACGCCACGACCCAGGTGACCTGGGGCCTCGGCTACATCGCCTCGGCCTACGGCACCCCGTGCAGCGCCTGGTCGCACTCCCAGGCCGTCAACTGGTACTGAGCCCCAGGCGCGCCGCCGATCATGACCGCGCGGTGCGGATGCCTCGCGGCGTCTGCCGGTCACTCAGTCAGTCGAGCTCGATGAGCGGCGTCATCTCGGCGAGCTCCGCACCGAGGCCGAGATCGACGAGTTCGACGCGGCCGGCGTAACGCGAACCCGGCTCGCGCAGGAGGCCGGCCTTCACGGCGCCGAACGTCACGGTGATCGTCGCCGGCAGCACCGTCGGATCAGGCACGCTCCCGTCATCTGGATGGATGCCGCTCGGGAGGTCGACCGCCACGACGGGGATCGCGCGTATTCGAGCGATGTGCTGAGCGGCCACGACGACGTCTCGAGCGCCGCCCCTGAGCGCCGGAGCGCTCGTCGTCCCGGTGCCGAGGATGCCGTCGACGATGACGGCCGCGCCGGAGAGCGCTGCGCTCGCGATGGGGCTCGTGCGCGGCACGATGATCGCGCCGGCCTCGACGGCGGCGGCTGCCGCCTCCTCGTGGACGCGATCGGTGGTCGTGATCGCGACCACCTCCGCCTGATCGTTCGCGAGCTCGGCACCGGCGTAGAGCGCGTCACCGCCGTTGTCGCCAGAGCCGATCAGCAGCACGACCGGGCCGGCCGGTGCGTCGGCCTCGCGCAGCACGCGCCGTAGCACGGCGGCGAGTGCTGCGGCGGCGCGGCGCATGAGCGGCTCGCCCGCCGCGAGATGCGGTGCCTCCGCCGCCCGTACCTGCGCCGCGGAGTACCCGGCGACCACGCTCAGGCCGTTCGGGGAGCGAGCAGGCGGGCCCGATCGGGATGCCGGTCGAACCACTCGCCGACGTACCAGCAGCTCGGCACGATGCGCTGTCGCGTCGTCGTCTCGACGTCGTCGACGGCGTAGGCGACGAGTTCGCCGGCCAGGCCGCCGCCGCGGTACGGCGGGTTGGTGAAGGCTCGCGTGAACGCGACGGAGTCACCGAGCACCCGGTAGTCGAGCACGCTCGCGATCTCGCCGCCGACACGGAGCACGTACCGTCGTGCGTCGGGCTCGTGCGTCAGTTCCTTCTTCACCCCATCAGGCTACGCCCGGCCGAGCGGCCCGGAGCCGGCCGCACGCCGGGACGCCGCGGAGGTGATCAGCGGCCGCGCAGGCGCTCGAGGTCGCGCCGTTCGCGCTTCGTGGGTCGACCCGCGCCTCGGTCGCGCACCGGCACCACCGGTGTCGCTTCACGCGGTGGGGGTGGTGGCGTGCGATCTTCGACGGCGGTGGCGGCGACGCTCGCCGAGACGCGCTTCACGAGCGTCTGCCGCACGATCAGCTGCCGATCGAAGCCCTCGATCCGCACCCGCACCTCATCGCCGGGACGCACCGGCTGCGCCGCCTTGGCGCGCTCGCCGTTCACCCGCACATGCCCGGCCCGGCACGCCGCGGTCGCGGCGGATCTCGTCTTGAACTGACGAACCGCCCAGAGCCACGCGTCGATCCGCACGGAGGGCTCGCTCGACATGCTGCCAGCCTACGACCGGATGCGGCGACCGTCCGACGAGTCGCCGCTGCCGACCGCATGACCGTGCGCGCGTTCCGTCGTGCGTCATGCTGGAGTAATGAGCGCAGCGAGCGGCGACGCCTGGGTCGAGGGACCCGACGGGTCGAGGTACTGGGGCCGGTACGGTGCCGCCGGACTCCTCGTCGTGAGCCCGGGCTTCGAGATCCTGCTGCAACATCGCGCGACCTGGAGCCACTTCGGCGGCACGTGGGGCCTGCCGGGCGGTGCTCGCCATCACGATGAGAGCGCCGTCGATGCAGCCGTCCGCGAGGCGGCTGAGGAGGCCGGCGTGCCGGCGGGGCTCGTCGCGGTGCGGTTCACGACCGTCCTCGACCTCGGGTACTGGTCGTACACGACAGTCGTCGCGGATGCGATCGAGCGATTCCGACCGATCGTGAGCGACCCCGAGAGCATCGAACTGCGCTGGGTGCGCGTGCCCGAGGTCGACGCGCTGCCGCTGCATCCGCGGTTCGCCGAGGCCTGGCCGGCGCTGCGCGCCCGGCTCTAGCCGCGGGGGAACCACGGCACGAGGGCCGAGGTGCGAGCGCGGTATTCGTCGTATCCGGGGTACTTCGAACGCGAGATCGACTCGGTGAAGGCCGTCGACCCGATGAAGAGCAGCGTCAGCAGCATCGCCCCGGTCCGCCGCCTTCCACCGCTGGAAGGGCCACTGCTGCACTCCGAGCGGCCTCGGCTCCCCGCGTTGAAGGTCAGCCGGATGGCCCAGAGCGTGACGAGCGACGCCATCAGCACGAGCCGGGCGTCGAACTCCGCCGCCGCCGCGAACACCCAGACATACACGGTCGGAGCGATCGACCACACGCGATCGACCCAGGAGTACTCGCGCGTCAGCACCGACACGAGCCACGTCCCGACGATCGACCCGGCGCAGATGACCAGACACACGACCCGGGGAGTCATGGCCGAATTGTAGGGCTCGATAGGATCGCACCGTGGCTGGGGAGCGTACGGGGGCGGTCGGGACGAGGATCTGGACGGTCCCGAACGTCTTGAGCATGCTGCGGCTCGCCCTCGTACCGGCGTTCCTCGCGCTCATCGTCATCGGCGACTACGTGTCGGCGCTGATCGTGCTCGTGATCGCGAGTCTCAGCGACCTGCTCGACGGCTACCTCGCCCGTCGGCTCGACCAGGTCACGCGGCTCGGCCAGCTGCTGGATCCCGCCGCGGACCGGCTCTACATCTTCGCGGCACTCGTGGGGCTCGCGGCCAACGCGCTCGTGCCATGGTGGATCGTCGTCGTCATCGTCGCCCGCGACGTCTTCCTCCTGGTGCTCGGCGTCGTGCTCGCGAATCACGGCTACGGGCCGCTGCCCGTGCACCAGCTCGGGAAGGTCGCCACCTTCGCCCTCTTCTTCGGTGTGCCCGTCATCATGCTGGGACTCGCGTTCCCCGTCGTCGAGCCGGTGAGCCAGCCGATCGGCTGGGCGATCACGATGTGGGGAGCGTTCCTCTACTGGTGGGCGGGCATCATCTACGCCATCGAGACCGCTCGCGTCATCCGGATTCCCCGACTGGCGGAGGAGCCTCGATCGGATACGCTGGAGCAGGGAGGTGAGCCGTGAGGGATCGCGACAACACTCGGGCTGACGGCGCTGGGGACGACGAGGAGACCCGCGCGACGACGTCATCGAACGCCGTCGGCGACGGGACCGCCGACACCACGATCGGGTTCAGCCGCGAGGCCGCCGCGCAGCTCTCGGCGGTCGACGCCGACGTCACGGCCGAGGAGCATGAGGCGATCGCCGCATTGCCGTCGGGCTCGGCGCTGCTCATCGTCCGTCGCGGCCCGAACAGCGGTGCGCGGTTCCTCCTCGACACCGACGTGACGACGGTGGGACGCCATCCCGACGCCGACATCTTCCTCGACGACGTCACGGTCTCGCGCCGGCACGCTGAATTCCTGCGTCACGGCACCGCCTTCGAGGTCAAGGACCTGTCGTCGCTGAACGGCACCTACTACGACGGGGTTCGCATCGACACGGCGCTCCTCACCGATGGCGCCGAGGTGCAGATCGGCAAGTACCGGCTCACCTTCTACGCTTCCCGACGCGACCTGGCGCCGCTGGCGACCGGCTAGTGCCGAGCACCGCGGCCTCCACGAGCGCGAGCGGGCACGGCCCGCTGCTCGGCATCGGCCAGGTCCTCGCGCTGCTCCAGCCCGAATTCCCCGAGCTGACGCCGTCGAAGTTGCGATTCCTCGAAGAGCAGCGACTCGTCTCTCCGGCGCGTACGGCAGCCGGCTACCGCAAGTTCTCGCAGGCCGACGTCGACCGCATCACCGTGGTGCTGTCGATGCAGCGCGACCAGTACCTGCCGCTGAAGGTCATCCGGGCCCATCTCGAGGCGATCGACGCCGGCGAGACGCCCGCCCTGCCGAACGCCGCGAACGCGGCATCCTTCCTCGCGGGCGCCCGGCGCTACCGCCGGGATGAGCTCATCGAGGCGGTGGGCGCGAGCCGTTCACTGCTCGATGAGGCCGTCTCGGCGTCGCTGCTTCCCGCGGCCGAGCAGTACGGCGACGAAGCGGTCGAGGTGCTGCAGGCGCTCGTGGCGCTGCGAGCCGTCGGCATCGAGCCGCGGCACCTCCGGGGCATCCGGGCGGCAGCGGAGCGCGAGGCGACACTCGTCGAGCGCGCGATCGCTCCGTCACGGCGAGCGGATGCCGCGGGCAAGGCCCGTGCCGCCGAACGTGCGCTCGAGCTCGCGCGGCATCTCGAGACCGTGCATTCGAGCCTCGTGCGCGACGCGGTCGCGCGACTCGGTCGATGACGCGCGACACGCCGTGACGTTCGGCCCGATGTGTTTGGCGCAGGCCCTCCGCGTGGGTAGCGTGGAACTCGCGCCGATGGGGTGCGGGCGTGAGAGTGAGGGGCGATCGGATGAGTGAGCTCGACCGGAGTGAACGCACTCGGTACGACCTCGGTCTGCTCTTCACCGACGGGCTGCCCGAGCACGACGACGGTGCCGGGTATCGAGGCGCGGTCGCCGCTCGGGCCGCGGGCATCAGCTATCGCCAGCTCGACTACTGGGCACGTACGCAGCTCGTCGAACCGACGGTGCGCGGTGCGGCCGGCTCCGGTTCGCAGCGGCTCTACGGGTTCCGCGACATCCTCGTGCTGAAGCTCGTGAAGCGTCTGCTCGACACGGGCATCTCCCTGCAGCAGATCCGCACCGCCGTGACGCAGTTGCGCGAGTCCGGTATCGACGACCTCGCGCAGACGACGCTCATGAGCGACGGCGCGAGCGTCTACCTCTGCACGTCCGACGACGAGGTGATCGACCTCGTGAACCGCGGGCAGGGCGTCTTCGGCATCGCCGTCGGCAAGGTGTTGCGCGAGGTGGAGTCCACCCTCGTCGAACTCGACACGCACCCCGCCGACCCGATGGACGAGCTCGCCGCGCGCCGGGGCGCGCGCTCCCGCAAGATCTCCTGACGCACTGGCGGAACTGCCCACGCGGTCGTGCGCGGCTCGGATCACGGCATCCGTCGACGTCGACCGGTCAGCAGCGGTGCCGATCGCGCTTCATGACGTCAGATGACGGGGGATTCGAGTTCGAGCGGGGTGCCCGCGTACTCGCCGATGCGGGCGGTGCGCAGCACTCGGTCGAGGAGCTGGTCGAAGTGGCGTGACATCTCCTCGGCGCTCTCTCCCGGCCACATGTGCAGCGGCTTCGCCGCGCCCTGCGCCTGCTGCAGGGAGGTGCGTTCGGGCAGCTGCGGAGACAGCACGAGCGGGCCGAACATGTCGCGCAGCTCCTTGATGCGGAACTGGTGCTCGAGCGACTGCACCCTTGCGCGGTTCACGATGATGCCGAGCGGCTGCAGCCTGGGGGAGAGCCCGCGCCGGATCTCCTCGATCGCACGGAGCGCACGGTCTGCGGCGGCCACGGAGAAGAGCCCCGGCTCTGTGACGACCGCGACGCGGTCGCTGGCAGCCCAGGCGGTACGGGTCAGGGCATTGAGCGACGGTGCGCAGTCGATGAGCACGAGCTCGTAGTCCGACTCGACGTTCGCGAGCGCCTCTTCGAGCTTCCAGATGTCGCGGATCGAGGGGTGCGGACCGTCGTAGTTGATGGCAGACGGGCTGCCGATCATGACGTCGATCGTCGATTGCGGGTTGGACCTCGCCCAGCCGCTCGGGGCGATGGCCGACCGGACGATCTTCTCCTTCGGGGAGGCGAGGACGTCGGCGACGTTGAGGTGGCCCGCGACCTGGATGTCCATGCCGGTCGACACGTCGGATTGGGGGTCGAGGTCGACGACGAGGGTTCGGACGCCGCGCGCGAACGCCGCCGACGCCAGTCCGAGGGTGACGGTCGTCTTGCCGACACCGCCCTTCAGGGAACTGACGCTGAGTACGTGCACGAACAGATACGTTACCTTTACTACTCGGGCGATACCTAAATGTTCGCTGTGCGGAATTCCCTTCTGAAAGGCCTGCATGTTCACGAAGATCCTGGTAGCCAATCGCGGTGAGATCGCCATCCGAGCGTTCCGTGCAGCGGTCGAGCTCGGTGCGAAGACCGTGGCGGTGTATCCCTTCGAGGATCGCAACTCGCTGCACCGCTTGAAGGCCGATGAGGCGTACCAGATCGGCGAACCGGGGCATCCGGTTCGCGCCTATCTCGACGTGTCCGAGATCATCCGCGTCGCGAAGGAGTCGGGCGCCGACGCCATCTACCCGGGCTACGGGTTCCTCTCGGAGAACCCCGAGCTCGCGCGGGCCGCGGCAGAGGCCGGCATCACGTTCATCGGCCCGCCGAAGCAGGTGCTCGAGATGGCGGGCAACAAGGTGACCGCCAAGGAGCACGCGATCGCCGCCGGGGTGCCCGTTCTGAAGTCGACGCCTCCGTCGCGCGA
>JAPSJT010000121.1 GCA_031178045.1 Agromyces sp. | reverse complement strand
GCGATCGGCGCAGCGGATGCCGCCGGGTCGTTGTCGATGACGAGGATCGAGCAGCGCAGCGCCGCCTCCGGCCGATCGTTCTCGGCGTCGACCTGCTTCCGCACGGTCTCGAGGGCCGTGGCGAGCGCCTCGGGGCGCCGGAATGTCGGAATGGCGACGATGAGTTCAGGCACGAGGAACCTCCACCGATGCGACGGGGAGGCGCTGGCGGCGACGACGGCGATCGATCGCCATGCGGTACGCGCGCGCGTGCGCGGCGCCGACGTCCGCCCACCCGCGAGCGCCGAGCTCGGGCGCTTCGCGTGGCGGCGCGGTTCGGAGCTCCCGAAGGGCGTCGAGGAGCGCGCCCGCGCTCAGCTCTCCCGTGAAGCGGTGCACCCACCCCGGCCCCACCTCGTCGGACAGGGCACGGTTGAGCTCGTTGTCGGGAACGAGGACGGGTCGCGCGAGCGAGAGCGCCGCGAGCGCGGCGCCCGAATTGTGCATGAATCGGTACGGCAGCACGACGAGTTCGCTCGAGGTGACGATCTCGACGAACTCCTCGTCGCTGAGGTGGCGGAGCGTCGTGCGAAGCCTCGGGACGCGCTCGGTGGCGGCTCGGAGCCGCTGCTCGACCTCCTCGTCGAACGGATTCCCCGCGATGCGCAGCGAGATGGTGGGATCGGTCGCGGATGCCTCGGCGAAGACTCCGACGAGTAGCTCGACGCCCTTGTACGGCTTGATGATCCCCACGTAGCCGAGCTGGCCGGGCACGACGTCGGCCCGAGGCATCCGTTCGAACCAGTCGCGATAGTGCCCGTGCGGAATCAGCACGGAGGGAACGCCGGCCGCCTCGGGGGTCGACGCGGAGATGCGCACCAGCACGTCGGTCCGCTGCTCCAGGGCTCCGATGAGGGCGCGGTCGAGCGCCGCGCCCGAGGGCGGCGTGATGTTGTGCACCGTGCGCACGACGGCGATCCGGCCGAAGCGCAGCCGGGCGACGAGGCACGCGAGGGCGGCGCGCTTGCCGGCCTTCGTCCACCAGTGGCGGCCGGCGAGCAGCGCATCGGGCCAGTGGATGTGCAAAACCTCGTATCGCTCGGTGAGCGCCGAGCGCCACGAGAAGGGCAGGTGATCGACCGTCGGTTCCGCGGCGAGCGCGTCGCGCAGCATGACGAGGTACGGATTCGTAGTGCTCCGTGGTTCGCCGAAGCTCTGCATCACCCGCATCAGACTGCCCCGTCCATGCCGCCGTCGTGCCGGTCGCCCACGCTCACGGCGTCGGGCCCTGTGCCTCATCGTGCCCGAGCCTGCCCGTCGCGGCCAGTGCTTGCATGCACGACCGACTGGTGTTCCCCGCCCGGACGTGCCCGAGCCGAGCCCGGTGGGCCAGTGTTTCCGCGTGTGACGGGCTGCCGCGATAACCGAGAGAGGCGGGCGTAACGTGGCCGCAATCAACCACGAGGAGCACTCATGTCGCACCGCGAGCCGCACGCACCCGCCGAGCCCCGCCAGGGCGCGGTCATGGGCATGCGCGGCTGCGAGCTCGCGTCGGAGTGCCGCAGCGATCGGCCGGGTCACGGGCTGCACGCGATGCAGCAGCGGCTCGCGATCGCGACCCCGAGCAAGTGGCTCGACGCCATCGTGGTCGCCGTCGACGAGGCCGGGTTCGCGACGCTCGCGACGCTCGACGGCGAGCTCCGTCGGGTCTGGCATCACGACGGGTTCGGCGGCACCCTCGTCGCCGGCGACCCGGTCGCGCTCCACGGCGTCTACGGCGTCGTCGACGGCGGCGCCGTGCAGTTCAGCGTCGCCGACGCCTGACCTTCGAGCGTGACGACGGCTCAGGCCATCGGCATCGCCCCGCTCATCGAGCCCATCATCTTCTCCATGGCGACCACGGCTTGATCGCACGCCATCGCGCACATGCGGCAGTGCTCGCTCATCTCGGCGTGCATCTCGCACTCCGCCGAGCAGGCGCGCATCATCATGACGGTCGACTGCATCATCGACGACATCACCTGCATGTCCCAGCCGTTCACGCGCAGCATCATCCGCATCATGGTGTCGCACACATCGCCGCAATTCGCGCAGAGGGCGGCGCAACGGCCCATTCCCTCGCCCGCGTCCGCATCGGCGCACATGATGCACGCCTGCATGCACGCGGAGAGGGCCTCCATACACTCCTGCAGCATCGCCGGATCCATGCCCTGCATCGGCATGGCCGACGACGACATGGCGCCCTTCATCATGTCCATCGTCATGTTCATCTGGGTGATCCCGCCCCGGGCGGCCGAGCGTCGACGGTGCCGGCGGGTGACTCGGCGGCCCTGTTCGGTGTCATGCTACGCCGCGCGGCGAGGGCGCAGAAGGGTCGCGTATGACGTTCATGTGAACGGCGAAGGGCGGATGTCGCCGCGCTCGTGCTGAGCGCGGCGAGGCATCCGCCCCTCGTCGAACCGGGTGGTCAGGCGTCGATGTCGACGTCCTTCGTCTCCTTGGAGACGAGCAGGGCGATGAGCGTGAGCACCGCCATGACCGAGAGGTAGACGCCGACCCAGAACGGGCTGCCGCCGCCGGCCTGCCAGAGCGCCACGGCGATGAACGGGGCGACGGCGGCGCCGAGGATCGACGAGACGTTGTACGAGATGCCCGAGCCCGTGTAGCGCACGTTCGTGGGGAAGAGCTCGGGCAGGAGGGCGCCCATCGGACCGAACGTCATGCCCATGAGGGCGAATCCGACGACGAGCCACAGCATGACCCCCCAGAAGCCGGCGCCGAGCAGCGGGACCCAGAGGAGACCGAAGGCGATGATGCCGAGCGTCACCCAGATGAGCGTGCGGCGACGACCCCAGCGGTCGGCCCACGGGCCCGAGAGCAGCGTGAAGATGCCGAAGAACACCACACCGCCGATGAGCATCAGCACGAAGGTGTTGTAGGAGTACCCGAGTCCGGGCAGGGCGCCGTCGGCCGGCTCGACCGCCGCGCGACCGTAGCTCAGCGAGAACGTCGTCATGAGGTAGAAGAGCACGTACGTGGCGAGCATGAAGAACGTGCCGAGGATGAGCTGCTTCCAGTGGCTCTTGAAGACGGTCGCGAGGGGGAGGCGCTTGAGCTTGCCCTGTTCCGCGGCCTTCGAGAAGGCCGTCGATTCGACGAGGCGCAGACGCACCCAGAGGCCGACCACGACCATGACGACGGAGAACAGGAACGGGATGCGCCAGCCCCAGTCGAGGAATGCCTGCGACGGCATCGTCGGGTCGTCCGACGGGAGGAGCGCGGCGATGATGAGGAAGAGGCCGTTCGCGATGATGAACCCGATCGGCGCGCCGAGCTGCGGGAACGTGCCGTACCAGGCGCGCTTGCCCTTCGGCGCGTTCTCGGTCGCGACGAGCGCCGCACCCGACCACTCTCCGCCGAGCGCGAAGCCCTGTGCGATGCGGAGGATCACGAGCAGGAGCGGGGCGAACCAGCCTGCGACGGCGTACGTCGGCAGCACCCCGATGAGGAAGGTCGCGATCCCCATGGTCAGCAGCGCCCCGACGAGGGTGGCCTTGCGGCCGTGCTTGTCGCCGAGGTGGCCGAACACGACGGCCCCGAGCGGCCGTGCGACCATCGCCGCGCCGAAGACGGCGAACGAGGACAGCAGTGCCGTCGTCGCGTCGCCGGTGGGGAAGAAGAGGTGGGGGAAGACGAGCACCGCCGCCGTCGCGTAGACGTAGAAGTCGTAGAACTCGATCGTCGTGCCGATGAGGCTCGCGAGCACGACTCGGCTGCGGGGGTTGGCTGGTGCTGGGGCGGCCGCTTCGGCCGCAATGGTGGATGAGGACATCGCCTGCGAGACTCCGTGGAACGAGTGGAACGACTCCGCGACGGGCACGTCGGTCAGGCGTGGTCAGGGTCGCGGAGCGAAGGGAATCGTCGCTTGTGGCAACCGAGCCACCCTACGCCGGGGCGGCGCGAGTGCCGAATCGGGTGCGACGAACGGCGGCATCGATGCGCCGAACGGCGGCGATCCAGCCGGCGTCAACGCGACCGAGCGGTCAGCGCCAGGCGACGGCGACGACGATGTTGGCGAGGGTGAGGGTGCCGACGGTCCAGAGTGCCCAGCTCGGGGCGGGGTCCTTCTTGCGATAGACGAACACGAGCACCGTGATGACGACCGCGATGAGCAGCTTCACCGCGATCTTCCAGTTGTCGAGGTCGAACAGGTCGCCCATCTCGATGGTCGCGACGAGCAACAGGCCCGTGACGATCTGCACGAGGGCGCCGCGCCACATGATCGGCAGCACCGTGCCCGTGCCGCCTGCGATCGCCTTCTGCTGCACCAGGAATCCGCCGAGCAGCATCGCGAGTCCGATGAAGTGGGCGATGAGCAGGATGATGCGCAGGACGTCCATGCCCCGAGCGTACCGTCAGCCGGCGAGGGTGCGCAGGGTACGCGCCGTCGCGATCGCGGCCTCGGCCGCCTCGCGCCCCTTGTCCTCCTTCGAGCCGGGAAGGCCCGCGCGATCGAGGCCCTGCTGTTCGTCGTCGAGGGTGAGCACCCCGAAGCCGACGGGCTTTCCGGTGTCGAGCGCGACGCGCGTGAGGCCGTCGGTCGCAGCCGCCGAGACGTACTCGAAGTGCGGCGTGCCGCCGCGGATGATCACTCCGAGCGCGACGACCGCGTCGACGCCCGACTCGAGGGCGGCCTTCGCGACGACGGGCAGCTCGAAGCTGCCGGGCACGCGCACGAGCGCGAAGTCGGCACCGGATGCCTCGAGCGTGCGCGTCGCGCCGGCGATGAGCCCGTTCGTGATCTCCTCGTGCCAGCTGCCCGCGACGATCACGATGCGGAGGCCGGTGCCGTCGATGTCGAGTTCGGGGGAGCCTGCTCCGCTCATGATGCGTGTCCTTCCAGGAGGGTTTCAGCCGCGGCATCCGCGAGCTGCTGATCGTCGATCGTGTGGCCCATTCGGGCGCGCTTGGTCTCGAGGTAGCCCGTGTTCACGGCGCCGACACCCACGACGAGCGGCAGGCGCTCGTCGACTCGGATGCCGTGCGCCTCGAGCTGGCGCACCTTCTCGGGGTTGTTCGTGAGCAGGCGCACGTGGTCGATACCGAGGTCGGCGAGGATCGCGGTCGCCGCGCCGTAGTCGCGCGCGTCGATGGGGAGGCCGAGCGCCAGGTTCGCGTCGAGCGTGTCGAGCCCGCCGTCCTGCAGGCGGTAGGCGCGGAGCTTGTTGATGAGGCCGATGCCGCGGCCCTCGTGGCCGCGGAGGTAGACGACCACCCCGCCCTCCTGCTGGATCGCCTCCAACGCCGCGTCGAGCTGCGGGCCGCACTCGCACTTCAACGAGCCGAACGCCTCGCCGGTCAGGCACTCGGAGTGCACCCGCACGATCGCACCGCGCGCGTCGGCGGCGGGGTCGCCCGCGATGATCGCAACGTGGTCGGCGCCCGTGCTGCGGTCGCGGTAGGCGCGCACCGTGAACACGCCGCGCTGCGTCGGCAGGGAGGTCTCGACCTCGAACGCGACGCGCGAGGACTCGGGCACCGCGGCCGGCGCCGTGCCGGTGCCGAGGTCGTCGCCCGTGTGCCACTCGCGGAGCCAGTCGATGAGCGCCGCGACCGTCGTGACCGGGAGCCCCTCGCGCTCGCCGAGCTCGATGAGGCCGGGCAGCCGCATCATCTCGCCGTCGTCCTCGACGAGTTCGCCGATCACGCCCACAGGGGAGAGGCCGGCGAGTCGCATGAGGTCGACCGCCGCCTCGGTGTGCCCGGCGCGCTCGCGCACGCCGCCGTCGACCGCGCGCAGCGGGATGACGTGCCCGGGCCGGATGAGACGGTCGGGGGTCGAGGCGGGATCGGCGAGCACACGAAGGGTGTGCGCGCGGTCGGCGGCGCTGATGCCGGTCGAGTTGCGGTCTGCCGCGTCCACCGAGATCGTGTAGGCCGTTCCCCGCACGTCCTCGTTGCGCTCGGTCATGAGCGGGAGCTCGAGCCGGTCGGCGACGGCGTCGGGCATGGGTGCGCACAGGAATCCGCTCGTGTGTCGGATCATCCAGGCGATCCACTCCTGCGTCGCGAACTCGGCCGCCATGATGGCGTCGCCCTCGTTCTCGCGGGCCTCGTCGTCGGCGACGATCACGGGCTTGCCGGCGCGCAGCGCGTCGAGCACTTCGGGGATCGTGGCGAGACTCATGCGAGGCTCCCGGCCCCGGTCGCGACCGACGACGGCAGGGTGCGATGCGCGTCGAGCCGCAGCATCCGCTCGACGTGCCGGGCGAGGATGTCGGTCTCGATGTTCACGACATCGCCGGGCTCGAGCGTTCCGAGGGTCGTGGCCGCGAGCGTCTCGGGGATGAGCGACACCTCGAACCACGAACCGGACGGTTCGTCGCCGAGCCCGCTCACCGTGAGGGAGACGCCGTCGACCGCGATCGAGCCCTTGTCGACGACGAGCGGCGCGTGGGCCTCGTCGAGCGAGAAGCGGATCACCCGCCACGCCTCGCCCGGGCGGACCTCGAGCACGCGAGCCGTGCCGTCGATGTGGCCCTGCACGATGTGACCGCCGAGACGGTCGCCGACGAGTGCGGCGCGCTCGAGGTTGACCGCGAGGCCTTCGCGTGCGGCGTCGAGGGTCGACATCGCGAGGGTCTGCGCCATGACATCGGCGGTGAACGAATGCTCGTCGAAGTCGACGACGGTCAGACACACGCCCGACACCGCGATGGAGTCACCGTGCTTCGCGCCCTGCACGGCGATCGGTCCGCGTACGGTGAGGCGCGCCGCGTCGGCGCTGCGCTCGACGCGCGTGATGGTGCCGAGCTCCTCGATGATTCCGGTGAACATGTCAGTTCCCTTCGGTCGGTCTGGGGTGCGCGACGAGCAGGAGGTCGTCGCCGAGCCGCTCGACGGCGGCGAAGTCGAATCGGCGGGCGTCGTCGATGGAGGCGACGCCGAGGTCCGCCACCGCGAGGCGGGGCCCGCCGAGGAGGGTCGGGGCGAGGTAGACGAGCAGTTCGTCGACGAGGCCCGCGGCGAGGAACGCGCTCGCGAGCGTCGGGCCGCCCTCGATGAAGAGCGAGCGGATGCCCCGTTGCTGGAGCTGCCGCAGGTCGTGCGCGAGATCGGTGCCGTCGAGGAAGACGGGTGCGTGCGGATGGCGGGTGACCGCGGCATCCGCGGGCACTGCCCGGCGACCGAAGACGACGGGCACCGGTTGCGACTCGAAGAACTCGCCGCCGGGGGCGCGCGCCGTGAGCGCCGGGTCGTCGGCGAACACGGTGCCGGTGCCGACGGCGATCGCATCAGCGGCGGAGCGGCGGTGGTGCACGTCGGCGCGCGCGGCAGGGCCGGTGATCCACCGGCTGGAACCGTCGGATGCCGCGGCGCGGCCGTCGAGGCTCGACGCCCACTTCACCGTGACCCGCGGGCGGCGTTGCCGCGCCGCGAAGAGCCAGTCGCCGAGGAGCGCCTCCACCTCGTCGGAGAGGACGCCCGCCGTCACCTCGACGCCGGCCGCCCTCAGCCGCTCGGCGCCTCCGGACGAGTGGTCGCCGGGGTCGTC
>JAPSJT010000311.1 GCA_031178045.1 Agromyces sp. | reverse complement strand
GCCGCGAGCCGCCTCGCCGCCGAGGTCGTCGACGAGCTGCTCACGACCGGGATCCGTCGCGAGGAACGCGCATGATCGTGCTCTCGCTGCAGTCGGGAACGTCCGCCGACGGCATCGACGTCGCCGTGGTCGAGTGCTCGCCGCTCGACTCGAGCCCCGAGCCGGAGCCCCAGCCCGACCCCGAGCGGCCGGCGCTCGGCCTGCGGGTGCTGCACGCGTCGACGGTCGAGTGGAACGCGGCCTTACGCGAGCGGATCCTCGCCGTGGCCGCGGGCGAGCCGCTCACCGCCGGCGCGTTCTGCGAGCTCGACACCCGTCTCGGTCAGGCGTTCGCGGATGCCGCGGTCGCCGGGATCGAGGCCTCCGGCGCGTCGCCCGAGCTCGTCGTCTCGCACGGGCAGACGCTCTTCCACTGGGTCGACGGCGGCCATGCCCGGGGCACCCTCCAGCTCGGCGAGCCCGCGTGGATCGCCGAGCGCGTCGGCGCCCCGGTGCTCTCGCACGTGCGGGCCGCGGACATCGCGGCGGGCGGTGAGGGCGCGCCGCTCATGGCGCTCTTCGACCGGCTCTGGCTCGGTGCGGATGCCGCCGCCGCGGGCCGCCCGCTCGGCACCGTCAACCTCGGCGGCATCGCGAACGTGCAGCTCGTGCGGCCCGACGGCGAAGTCGTCGCGTTCGACAGCGGGCCCGGCAACGCGCTCCTCGACGCCGCCGTCGCACGCGCGACGGGTGGCGTGCTCGGGTACGACGACGAGGGCCGGCTCGCGGCGGCCGGCCGGGTGCACGAGCCGCTCCTCGACGAGCTGCTGCGGCATCCGTACCTCGCAGCGCCCGCCCCCAAGTCGACCGGGCGCGAGACGTTCGACCTCGGCGTCGTCGACCGCGCGGTCGCGGCATCCGGTTCCGGCGGGGTCTCGCCCCCGCTCCCGCTTCCGCTCGAGGACCTCGCGGCGACGCTCACCGAGCTCACGGCGCGCACGGTCGTCGAGTCGATTCCAGCGACCGACGCACCCGACGTGCTCGTGGCCTCGGGCGGCGGTGCGCTCAATCCGGTGCTGCTCGGCCGGCTCACGGCGCTCGCCTCGGAGCGCGGCATCGCCGTCGAATCGAGCGCGGGGCGGGGCATCCATCCCGCGTTCAAGGAGTCGCTCATGTTCGCGCTCCTCGGCTTTCTGAGCTGGCATGGCGTGCCGTCGCGGCTCTCGGCGGGCGGCGCGGGGCAGCCGCGCATCGCCGGGCGATTCACGAGCGGTCGGATGCCGCTGCGCCTGCCGCCCCCGCTCGCCGGCGTCGCATCCGTCACCATCACCAGCACCGAGCCCGGGGGACCACTTCGATGAACCGAACCGCTCACACGCCGACGGGCGCACCGCAGCACGAGGCGCTGCGGGAACTGCTCGGCGAGCTCGCGACCGAGGGCGTCAACGACACGCACGGCGACTTCGACCTGCTGCCGACCGAGGCGCAGCTCGCGGCGATGCAGGAGGAGAGCGCGCAGGCCGTCGCCGCCGTGTCGGATTGCGCGCCGCAGATCGCCGCGGCGATCGACGCGATCGTGCCGCGGCTGCGGGCCGGCGGGCGTCTCGTCTACGTCGGGGCGGGCACCGCCGGGCGCATGGGCGTGCTCGACGCGAGCGAGATCCCCCCGACGTTCGGCACCGACCCGTCACTCGTGGTCGGCGTCATCGCGGGCGG
>JAPSJT010000310.1 GCA_031178045.1 Agromyces sp. | reverse complement strand
CAACGGGCGAACCGTCTCGAGGCGGCATCCGTCGCGCTCGTCGAAGCCGCCGTGCTCTCGGACCGGGTGGGTGACCGATTCACCGTCACCGTGCTCGAGATCCGCGGCGAGAACGCCGTCATCCAACTCGCGCGACCGGCCGTGACCGCGACCTGCCCGGCGCGAGCCGACACGCGCGCCGGCACGACGCTCGACGTCGTGCTGGAGCGCGCCGACATCCGGGCGGGCGAGGTGCGTTTCCGCCTCGCCGGCCCCTGACCGGGCTCCCACCGCGTTCGGCTACTGCCCGGGCCGTACGAGGTCAAGCCCCTGACGCGGTCGCGGCGCCTCCCTACTGTGGAGGCACGACGCGAGCGAAGGAGCCCTGCTTGACGATCACCGCCGACGCATCCGCCGGGACCGAAGCGGGCAGCGCGACCGGCCGAGGAGGCGCGATGCGGCCGATGGCCCTGCCGACTCCCCGTGGCCCGGTCACCGAGGCGCTCATCGCGCAGCTCACCGGGCCCGCGCACGCGCCCGTGCGCGATCTCGCCCTCGCGGCGACGGACGCACTCGCACACTCCGACGACCTGCTCGTCGACGACGACCTGCAACTGGCGCTCTTCCTGATGTACGAGCTGCACTACGGCGGACTCGAGGGAGTCTCCGACGAATGGGAGTGGGACCCCCGTCTCCTCGCCGTCCGCGGGCCGATCGAGCGCGAGTTCGAGGATGCACTGCGCCACGCCGTGCCCCAGCCGGTCGCCACGCGCAGCGTGCCCGAGGCGTTGTTCGCCCTCGTCGAGTCCGATGACGGCCCCAGCCTGTCGGCGTTCGTCGAAAGCGACGCCAGCTCCGATCAGGTGCGCGAGATCCTCGCCTGCCGCACCATCTACACCCTGAAAGAGGCGGACCCGCACAGCTGGGCGATCCCGCGACTGCATGCACGCGCGAAAGCCGCGCTCGTCGAGATCCAGGCCGACGAGTACGGGGGCGGTCGCGCGGAGCGACTGCACGCCACGATCTTCGCGAACGCGCTTCGGGGCGCCGGGCTCGACGACCGGTACGGCGCGTATGCCGACCACGTGCCCGCCACCGTCTACGCGTCCATGAATCTGATGTCGCTGTTCGGACTGCATCGGCGCCTGCGCGGCGCCATCGTCGGCCATCTCGCCGCGTACGAGATGACGTCGTCACTCCCGTGCCGCGCCTATTCCAAGGGCCTGCGGCGCCTGGGGTTCGCGGCCGAGGTCACCGACTACTTCGATGAGCACGTCGAAGCGGATGCCGTGCACGAGCAGCTCGCCGCCCGGGATCTCGCCGGCTCGCTCGCCGAAGACGAGCCGCAGCTCGCAGGCGACATCCTCTTCGGCGCGGCCGCCTGCCTCGCGGTCGACGGCCGCCTCTGGGGCGGCCTGCTGGCGCAGTTCGAGCGAGGCGAGTCGGCGCTGAGGAAGCCCCTGCGATGAGCGACCGGGCATCCACTGACGGCGTGACGATCACGGCGTGCCCCGACGGGCCGCTGCTCGTGCGCGGGGAGCTGGACCTGTACGACGAGGCCGGCGAGCCCGTGCAGCCGAACCGGCGCACGGTGGCGCTCTGCCGCTGCGGCGCCTCCGCGATCCGCCCGTTCTGCGACGGGTCGCACAAGCTCGTGGGTTTCCGAACGAGCCCGCCGCCTCGCACCCCGGCCGTGACCTTCGACGAGGCGTGACCCGGCGCGT
>JAPSJT010000120.1 GCA_031178045.1 Agromyces sp. | reverse complement strand
CCGTGGCGCAACCCGTCGACCGCCGGCGGCGACTACTACCTCGGCCAGAAGCGCATCAACACCTGGGAGGGCGGCCCGAAGGGCGATGACAACCTCGGCGACCTCACCTCGCCGACGTTCACGATCCAGCCCGGCGAAGACCACCTGTCGTTCCTCCTCGGCGGCGGCAAGCGCTTCAACGGGACGCTCGAGGTGCGCCTCCTCGTCGACGGCGAGGTCGTGCGCACCGCCACGGGACCCGAGGCGGGCCAGCTCAACTGGCAGTCGTGGGATGTCTCCGAGCTCGCCGGTCGCGACGCGCGGTTCCAGGTGCACGACGACGCGACGGGCGGCTGGGGCCACCTCACGGTCGACCACCTCGTGCTCGGCGCGACGCCGGCGCTGCCCCGATCCGAGGAGACGAGCGTCAACCTCGTCGTGGACGGCGAGGTCGTGCGCACCGCCACCGGGCGCAACAGCGAGAACCTCGACTGGGTGAACTGGAACGTCACCGAGTTCGCGGGCCGTGAGGCATCCGTCCGCATCGTCGACAACAACCGCTTCGGCTGGGGGCACGTGCTCGTCGACCAGGTGATGTTCTCGGATGCCCCGGCCGCGCCCCGAATCGAGGGGTACGACTGGCTCGACTGGGGCCGCGACTACTACGCGACCGTGTCGTTCTCGAACGCGCCGGACGGGCGGCGCGTGATGCTCGGCTGGATGAACAACTGGGACTACGCGAACGACATCCCGACGGGCACGTGGCGCAGCGCCATGGCACTGCCCCGCGACGTCGAGCTCGTCTCGACGCCCGAGGGGCCGCGCCTCGCGCAGCAGGTGGTGCCCGAGTTCGCCGAGCTCGAGCAGACGGATCGGGCGTACACGGATGCCGCAGGGCCGCTCGCCGACGGCGGCGAGACGCTGCCCGTGTCGGGCGAGGTGCTGCGCATCGACGCCGTGCTTCGGCCGGGCGACGCCACGGCGGCGGGGCTCAGCGTGCTGGGCGACGGCGAGGCCGCCACGCGCATCGGGTACGACGCGGTAGCCGGCCGCCTCTTCGTGGATCGGCGCGACTCGGGCAACACCGGCTTCCACCCGGCGTTCCCGTCGCTCGAGGACGCCCCGGTGAGCCTGAACGACGACGGCACGATCGCGTTCACCGTCTACGTCGACCGCTCGTCGGTCGAGGTGTTCACCGCCGACGGCCGCACGACGATCACCGACCAGGTGTTCCCGAACGCGGGCGCCGACGCCATCGGGCTCTGGGCCGACGGCGAGGGCGCGTCGTTCGAGTCGCTCACCGTGACACCCCTGCACGGCGCGATGTACAAGGAGGCCGGCGTCGACGACGCGACGGCGGCACCGGGGGCGGCGGAGCTGTCGTCGACGTCGGGTCCGAAGTCGGCCGACAAGGACGGCGACTACGTGGTCAAGGTGAAGGTCGCGAAGGGGCAGCCGACGACCGTCGTGCGCCTCATCGAGAACGACTCCGTGATCGCTCGGGTCTACCGCTCGGCCGGCGACGGCCGGATGGTCGAGTTCCCGATCACGGATGCCGCGCCCGGCGAGCACCGCTACTCGGTGGAGCTCGAGAACTCGGCCGGCACGACCGACGGGGGAACGCTCCTCGTGCGCGTGGCCGGCTGAGCCGTGCGGGTGGGATGCGGCGCTGCTGACCGCCGCATCCCACCCGTCGCGCGTTGTCCCCGACTCGGGTGATGGACGCGCGGCCGTCCGCGGTCGACAATGTGGTGATGGGGCACCGACGTGGCTGCACCCGCATGAGGCCGACGGCATCGTCATGAGCGATCCCGTCCCCGGCCCCCCGATCCGCACGCCCGACCAGCGGCTCCGGATCTTCGTCAGCTCGACCCTCAAGGAGCTCGAGCCCGAGCGGCGGGCGGCCCGCGCGGCGATCGAGCGGCTCCGGCTCGCCCCGGTCATGTTCGAGCTGGGGGCACGGCCGCATCCACCGCAGCGGTTGTACCGGGCCTATCTCGAGCAGAGCGACGTGTTCGTCGGGATCTACTGGCAGAGCTACGGATGGATCGCACCCGGTGACGAGGTCTCCGGACTCGAGGACGAGTACCGGCTCGCACCCGCCGACATGCCGAAGCTCATCTACCTGAAGCAGCCGGCCGAGCGCGAGGAGCGCCTGGGCAGGCTCCTCGCCCGGATCCGCGACGACGGCACCGCCTCGTACACCCCGTTCTCGAGCACTCGGCAGCTCGCCACGCTGCTCCAGGCCGACCTCGCCACGCTGCTCGCCGAGCGATTCGACGCCTCCCGCACCGTGACCGCCGCGACGGCCGAGACCGCCGACGACCCTGCTGCGGCGCCCGAGCACCTCCCCGTGCCGTACACGCCTGCGGTCGGTCGCGAGCACGACGTCGCGACGCTCCTGCGGTGGCTGTCCGACGACACCGAGCGGGTGATCACACTCGTGGGCCCCGGCGGGATGGGGAAGAGCCGGCTCGCGATCGAAGTGTCGCACGCAGTCCGTGAGCCGTTCGATCGGGTGACCTTCGTCGCCCTCGAACACGTGAACGACCCGGCCGAGGTCGTTCCGTCCATCGCGCGCGAGCTCGGCGTGCGAGTCGCGGGCGACCGTCCGCTCACCGCACAGCTCGGCGTGGCACGAGCGGGGCGGCGCGATCTCATCGTGCTCGACAGCTTCGAGCAGGTACTCCCGGCGGCGGCCGACATCGTGACCCTGCTCGACGAGATGCCCGATGCCACCTTCCTCGTGACGAGCCGCGCGCGCCTGCGGGTTCGCGGCGAGCGCGTGTTCGACGTCGACCCGCTCGGGCTTCCGCCCGACCCCGCTCGGGCTTCCGTCGACGCGATCACCCAGTCCGCCGCCGTGCGGCTGTTCGTCGACCGGGCGCGTGCCGCCGACCCCCGTTTCGAGGTCACCGCCGAGAACGTCGAGGGCATCGCCCGCATCTGCCTGGCCCTCGAGGGGGTGCCCCTCGCCATCGAGCTCGCCGCAGCACGGATCCGAGCCCTCACGCCCTCGGCCATGCTGGGCCGGCTCGATCGGGTGCTGCCGCTGCTCGTCACGGCCGCGCGGGACATCCCCGAGCGCCAGCGCACCATCCAGGCGACCGTCGAATGGAGCATCCAGCTTCTGAGCCCCGAGGCGAGGGCGTTGTTCGTGCGCCTCGGCGTGTTCACCGGCGACTTCAGTCTCGACGCGGTCGAGGCGGTCACCGCCGGCGCCCCGTGGGCAGGGGATCTGCTCGGCACCCTCCTCGAACTCGTCGACGGCAGCCTCCTGCGTCAGCACGCCGACGCCGGCGTGCCGCTCTACTCGATGCTGGTGCCGGTGCGCGAGATCGCGACCGCGCGATTCCAGGCGGAGCCCGATACCGAGTCGGTGCGCCGCGCACACGGGGAGCACTACCTGCGGCTCGCCGCCGAGATCGAGCCGTTGCTGCAGGGTCCGACGCAAGCGGTCGCGCTCGCCCGGCTCGACGCGGAACGGGACAACCTTCGAGCGGCGTATCGTCACCAGATCTCCGTCGGCGCGGTCGATGCCGTGGCTCGGGTCGTGTGGCGCCTCTTCCTCTACTGGTGGATCCGTGGTCAGCTGCCCGAGGCGAAGGCGTGGATGGAGGACATCCTCGCGGCGGGCGTGCCGCTGCGCTCGCATACCCGCGCGATCGCGATGGGGCTCAGCTCATGGGTGTCGCTCTGGCAGCCGGGAACCGAGGTCGACCTCGGTCGCATCGAATGGAGCGTCGCGCTCTTCCACGCCGTCGGCGATCGGCTCGGCGAGGCGGGCGCGCTCACCGCGTTGAGCATCGCGAGCACGGCCACGACACCTCCCGACCTCGAACGTGCGGAGGCTCTGCAGCGTCGAGCCCTCGAGCTCGTGAGCGCGCGCGAGCACCCGACGTTCGAAGCGGTGTTCCGCAACGCTCTCGGCACCCTGCTGCAGACGAAGGGCGACCCCGATGGCGCGATCGCGATCTTCGACGGAGTCCTCGCGGACGCCCGCCGCACCGGCGACCGCTTCGTCGAGAGCATCACCCTCGCGAATTCCGGCTGGGCCTGGCTCGCACGCGGCGAGCCCCGCCCCGAGCTGTTCGCCCGTCATCTCGAGCTCTCCCTCCAGCTCGGCAGCGAGAACAGCATCGGATACGCCTTGGAGGGGCTCGCGGCGTGCGCGGCGGTCGAGCACGACATCGAGCGGGCCGGCGTGCTCTTCGGCGCGAGCGAGACGGCACGGCTTCGCACCGGCCTGGTCGACCAGCGAGCCGACCGCACGTATCGGCCGTTCATCGATCGGATGCTCGCTTCGGATCGCGCGGTCGAATTCGAGTCGGCGCGCGAGCGCGGACGACGGATGCCGCGGCCGGCGGCCCTCGAGTTCGCGCTCGAGTACGCGGGGGCGCCGCGGTGAGCGTCGGCGCACGGGGCCGCATCCGCACGCCCGACCAACGGCTGAGGGTGTTCGTCAGCTCGACACTCAAGGAGCTCCAGCCCGAACGGCGTGCAGCACGCGCGGCGCTCGAGCGACTGCGGCTCGCGCCCGTCATGTTCGAGCTCGGCGCCCGACCGCATCCGCCGCGGGAGCTGTACCGCGCGTACCTCGAGCAGAGCGACGTCTTCGTCGGCATCTACTGGCAGCAGTACGGCTGGATTGCGCCCGACGAGGAGATCTCCGGCCTGGAGGACGAATACCGGCTGGTGCCCTCCGACATGCCGAAGCTCATCTACGTGAAGCGACCGGCCGAGCCGGATGAACGCCTGAGCCGGCTGCTGGCACGCATCCGCGACGAGGACGTCGCCTCGTACACGGCGTTCGCGGATGCCGACGAGCTGGCGGAGCTGCTCGCGTCCGACCTTGCGACGGTGCTCGCCGAGCGCTTCGACGCCTCCCGCGATGGTGTGGGATCGCAGGACGACAACGCGTCGCCCCGCCCCGCGCAGCTTCCGGCGCCGTACGGGGAGTCGGTCGGCCGCGAGCGCGAACTCGAGACGCTGCTCGGCTGGCTCGGCGAGCACCGGCACAGGCTGATCACGCTGGCCGGCCCGGGCGGCATCGGCAAGAGCAGGCTCGCGATCGAGCTGGCCCATCGAGTGGGTGAGGCATTCGACCGTGTCACGTTCGTGCCCCTCGAGCACGTGCGCGAACCGACCGACGTCATCCCGGCGATCGCGCGGGCACTGGGTGTGCGTGATTCCGGCGACCGGCTGCTCAGCGAGCAGCTCGGCATCGCCCGGGCGGGCCGGCGGGACCTCATCGTGCTCGACAACTTCGAGCACGTGCTTCCGGCGGCCGCCGACGTGACGTCGCTCCTCAACGATCTGCCCGACGCCGCATTCCTCGTGACGAGCCGGGCGCGGCTCCGCGTGCGCGGCGAGCACGTGTTCGACGTCGAACCGCTCGGCCTCCCGCCGGATCCGGACGCCGCATCGTTGGAGGAGATCCTCGAATCGCCGGCCGTGCGCCTGTTCCGGGACCGCGCACGAGCGGCCGATCCGCGCTTCGACGTCACCGTCGACAACGCGCCGGAGGTCGCCCGCATCTGCCGTGCGCTCGAAGGAGTGCCGCTCGCGATCGAGTTGGCGGCGGCCCGCATCCGCGCCCTCACGCCCGCAGCCATGCTCGGGCGGTTGGACCGGATGCTCCCATTGCTCGCGACCGCGGCTCGCGACCTGCCCGTGCGGCAGCGAACCATCCAGGCCACGGTCGAATGGAGCATCGACCTGCTGACCGCCGACGCGCGGGCCCTGTTCGTTCGACTCGGCGTCTTCGCCGGCGACTTCAGCCTCGACGCGGTGGAGGCGATCACCGACGGGGCGCCGTGGGGCGCCGACATGCTCGGCACGCTCCTCGAGCTGGTCGACGGCAGCCTCCTACGCCAGCACGGTCACGGCCGCGTGCCCCTCTTCTCGATGCTCGCGCCGGTGCGCGAGATCGCGACCGCGAGGTTCGTCCGCGAAGCCGATGTCGCCGAGATCCGCCGCGCGCACGCCGACTTCTACGTGACCCTCGCCATCGAGACCGAGCCCCTGCTTCGCGGCGCGGCCCAGCTGACGGCCCTCGAGAGGCTGGAGGCGGAACGCGACAACCTGCGGGCCGCCTACCGCCACCTGCTCGAGATCGGCGAGGTCGACGCGGTCGCAGACGCAGTATGGCGGCTGTTCCTCTACTGGTGGATACGCAGCCTCCTGCCGGAGGCGAAGGCGTGGATGGAGGCGGTGCTGCACGCCGGGCGGCCCCTCTCCAAGCGCACCCGAGCGATCGCCCTCACCTTCCCGTCGTGGGTGTCGGTCTGGCAGACGGATGCCGAGATCCGCACCGATCCCATCGAGGAGGCCGTGGCCCTCTTCCATTCGACCGGCGATTCGTTCAGCGAAGGACTGGCGCTCACGGTCGCCTCGCTGGCATACATGTCCATCGAGCCGCCGAACCTCGCGACCGCGGAGCAGCGGCAGCGGGCGGCGCTCGATCTCGCCATCGCCCACGGGGACGCGAGCTTCGAGACGCTCTACCGCGGCGCGCTCGGACGCATCCTGTTCCAGCGCGGTGATCTGGCCGGGGCGACGGCGCTCTTCGAGCGAGCGCTCGAAGATGCAGTGCACGCCGAGGACATGTTCGTCGAGAGCGTGGCGCTCACCCAGCTCGGTTGGGTGGGGCTCGCCCTCGGGCGTACCGGCGAAGAGTCGTTCCTCCGCAACCTCGAGCTCGCCGTGCGCCTGCGGAACGACAACGGCATCGCCTTCGCTCTGGAGGGCATCAGCGCCGCGGCCGCGACGGTGGGCGACTTCGAGCGCGCCGGCGTGCTGCTGGGCGCAGCCGACGCGCTGCGCGCCCGAACCGGTCTCGCGGATCAGCGCTCGTACGTCACCTTCCAGCCGTTCATCGAGGCGGTGCTGGCATCGGAGGGTGCGGGGGTGTTCGAGTCGGCGCGGAAGCGGGGTCGCCGGATGTCCCGCCGCGACGTATTGCAGACCGCACTGGGCTCCGAGCTCGCGGCGGCCGTGGCCTAGGCCCGGGAATGAGCGGATGCCCCGGGATGGCGCATCCCGGGGCATCCGTCATTCGATGCACTACTGGAGCTTGCCGCCCGAGTTGACGTCGAGGTTCGCGGGGATGTCGGCCCAGCCGCCGAGCCCTCCGTCACCGTACGAGTAGTCGACGCTCGTCGAGGTGCCCTCGATGTCGACCTTCACCGTCGGCGCGAGGGTGCCGCCGCGTCGGAAGTCGCCCTCGGTGCCGATCGTGTCGATGAACGACTGCACGAGGCCGCCCGGCATGACGTAGTGCGAGTACGCCTGGAAGTGGCCGATCGGCTGGTTGAAGTCGGGCGCGAAGGGCTGCCCGCCGGCGAAGTTGAGGTTCGTCGGGTTGCCGAGCGCGAGGCCCGAGCCGCTGTTCAGCGGCTGGAAGTCGCTGCGGATCCCGTCGCCGACGAAGCCGTAGACGCCTTCGGGGCCGTCGATGCCCGCCGCGAAGGTGCCGCGGTGGCTGATCGTGAACAGGTACGCCTTGCCGTCCTTGAAGACGAACTGCGGCCGCTCGGTCTGGTCGGTGACGCAGTTGGCGGAGAGGATCGGCGGCAGGAACTCCCACTCGGTCAGCTCGTCGTTCTTCGCCTTGGCGAGGCCGATGT
>JAPSJT010000309.1 GCA_031178045.1 Agromyces sp. | reverse complement strand
TCGCGCAGCTCGGCGGTGCGCTCGCTCGGAGTGTCGCCCGTATTGACCGTGCCCTGCGGCTCGATGAGGAGCGCGGAGACCTCGCCATCGGCGCGCGGGCAGTGCTCGACGCCGCGCGGCACGACGTAGACATCACCGGGGCCCAGTTCGACGTCGCCGCCGTCGCGCTCGTGCAGCTGGATCACGAGCCGCCCCGAGATGACGAGGAACAGCTCGTCGGTCTCGGGGTGCGAGTGCCACGTGAACTCGCCGAGCGCCTTGAAGACCTTGACGTCGTAGTCGTTGACGCTCGCGAGGCGGCGGGGCGACCAGTGCTCGCCGAACGACTCGAGGGCGGACTGCAGGTTGCGCACGCGATCGCTCATTCCCCGATTCTCGTCGACATCGCGCCCGGGCGCCGTCGGGCTTGACGAAATGACCGCCGGTCCCTACGGTTAAGGAAAAGATTAATTAAGGAGTTGCTTACGTGGCTGGTTCGACCGACGACCTCAGCGTCGTGTTCCAGGCGCTCGCCGATCCCACGCGACGCGCGATGATCTCGCGCCTCCGCTCCGGGCCGGCGACCGTCGGAGAACTCGCCGAGCCGTTCGAGATGAGCCGCCCGGCGATCTCGCAGCACCTCAAGGTGCTCGAACGCGCCGGGTTGATCGAGCGCACCGCCGACGCGCAATGGCGGCGCTGCACGCTGCGCACGAAGCCGCTCGACGAGGCATCCGCCTGGGTCGAACGACACCGCGACGAGTGGAACGAGCGATTCGACCTGCTCGATGAGCGACTCCGCGAACTGAAAGGACAGACGGATGCCTGAGCAGACCGCCACGAACCAGAAGCAGTTCACCATCACCCGGGTCTTCGACGCCCCACGCGAGACGGTCTGGCGCGCCTGGACCGATCCCGACGAGGCGCCGATCTGGTGGCACCCGCGCGGGATCACGACGCCGCGGGAGAGCGTCGAGTTCGACCTCCGGCCCGGGGGCCGATACCGGTACACGATGATCGCACCCGACGGAACGGAGTACCCGACCGCGGGCGTCTATCGCGAGATCACGCCGCCTCAGCGACTCGTGATGACGTGGGGCTCTCCCGGCGACGCCGATGAGATCGCCCCGGTGCTCACCATCGAGCTGGCCGAGCACGGCGAGCGCGGCGAGCAGACCCGGATGACCTTCCACGTGCTGGGCATCGAGGGCGCTCCGGGCGACGAGAACGTCTACGACGGCTGGGACTCCGCGTTCGACCTGCTCGTGGAGCATCTCGACGAGGGCGGGCCACGCTGATGGGCCGGCTCATCGTCGAGCAGATCGTCACCGTCGACGGCTACGCGGCCGACGCCGAGGGCGGGCTCGGATTCGTGGAGACGGCCCGGGGCGGCAACCCCAACGACCACGACCAGCTGGCCTTCCTCGAAGGCGTCGACGCGATCCTGCTCGGCGCGAACACCTACCGGATGTTCGCCGACTACTGGCCCCAGGCGGATCCCGGCATCGAGGTCGTCGCCGAAGCGATCAACCGGCTCCCGAAGTTCGTCGTGTCGAACACGCTCACCCAGGCACCGTGGGGGGATGGCAGCATCGAGATCCTTCGTGGCGACGGAGTGGAATCGGCTGCCGCCCTCAAAAACCGCTTCCACGCGATCGTCGTCTGGGGGAGCCTCGTGCTCGCCGATGCGCTCTTCGAGGCCGGGCTCGTCGATGAGCTGCGGCTGCGCGTCGTGCCGGTGCTGATCGGTTCCGGTCGC
>JAPSJT010000119.1 GCA_031178045.1 Agromyces sp. | reverse complement strand
AGCCCCGACGTCACGCCCGCGATCGCCCGCTCCCGCGACCTGGCCATGGACGAGACGTGCAGCTCGATGCTCCGGGAGGCATCGAACGCCTCGTCCACGCCGACGGGGATCCGGGTGCGGCACTCGAACTCGACGACCATGACGGCAGTCTGGCACGCCGAGGGCCCGGTCGCTCCTCGCGGAACGCCGGGCCCTCGTCGAACGACGCGGAACGCCGCTAGAGCACCTCGCCGACGACGTGCACGCGCACGTCGTTCGTGGTGCCGGGGATTCCGGGAGGCGAACCCGAGATGATGACGACCTTCTCGCCCTTCGCGGCCTTGCCGGTCTTGGCGAGCACGTCGTCGACCTGGCCGACCATCTGGTCGGTGTGGGTGACGCGGTCGACGACGAACGACTCGACGCCCCAGTTGAGCGCCATGCGGCGGCGGATCGCCGGGTCGGGCGTGAAGGCGAGGATCGGGATGTCGGAGCGCAGTCGCGACATCCGCCGCACCGATTCGCCCGACTCGGTGAAGACGCAGAGGTACTTCGCCTCGACGAAGTTCGCCACCTCGACGGCGGCGAGCGTGATGGCGCCGGCCTGTGTACGCGGCTTCGTGCCGAGCGGGAGGATGCGGTCGAGTCCGTGCTGCTCGGTCGACTCGACGATGCGCGCCATGGTCTTCACCGTGACGACGGGGTACTCCCCCACGCTCGTTTCGCCCGACAGCATGACCGCGTCGGCGCCGTCGAGCACGGCGTTCGCGACGTCCGAGGTCTCGGCACGCGTCGGGACCGGGCTGTGGATCATCGACTCGAGCATCTGCGTCGCCACGATGACGGGCTTCGCGAGCCGGCGCGCGATCTCGACCGCCCGCTTCTGCACGATCGGCACGGCTTCGAGCGGCAGTTCGACGCCGAGGTCGCCGCGCGCCACCATGATGGCGTCGAACGCCTCGGCGATCTCGTCGAGGGCGTCGACCGCCTGCGGCTTCTCGATCTTCGCGATGACCGGCACACGGCGGCCGACCTCGTCCATGATCTCGTGCACGCGCTCGATGTCGGCGGCGTTGCGCACGAACGACAGGGCGATGAGGTCGGCGCCGAGTTCGAGGCCCCAGCGGAGGTCCGCCTCGTCCTTGTCGGAGAGCGCCGGCACGTTCACGGCCACGCCGGGCAGGTTGATGCCCTTGTTGTTCGAGACGGGGCCGGCGACGACGACGCGAGTGGTGACGACCGTGCCGTCGGTCTCGACGACCTCGACCCGCACCTTGCCGTCGTCGATGAGCAGGAAGTCGCCCGGGTTCACGTCGTCGGGCAGGCCCTTGAAGGTCGTGCCGACGATCTCCTTGTTGCCGACGATGTCCTCGGTCGTGATCTTGAAGATGTCGCCCTCGGCGAGCTCGTACGGGCCGTCCGCGAACTTTCCGAGCCGGATCTTCGGCCCCTGCAGATCGACGAGCACGGCGACCGCACGGCCCGAGTCGTTCGCGGCCTTCCGTACGTTCTGGTAGACCCCCTCGTGCACGTCGTAGGTGCCGTGGCTGAGGTTCATCCGCGCGACGTCGACGCCCGCATCGATGATCGCCCGGATCTGCTCGTAGCTCGATGTCGCCGGCCCGAGGGTGGCGACGATCTTCGCTCGTCTCATGTGGTGTGTGCTCCCGTGTTCCGCGCCGCAGCGCTGGGTCGTGGTCGTGAGGCGCGCCGACGGCGCGCCGAGGTCAGATGGCGAACGCGCGCGCGTGGGCTGCGATCGGGCTCGGCAATTCCGTGTCGCCTTCAAGGTACCGGTCGACGGCGGATGCCGCAGCGCGGCCTTCGGCGATGGCCCACACGATGAGCGACTGGCCGCGGCCGGCGTCGCCGGCGACGAACACACCGGGCTGCGCGGTCGAGTAGTCGGCCGCGCGGTCGATGTTGCCGCGGTCCGTCACGGGCAGCCGGAGCTGCTCGTCGAGCTCGCGCGTCTCGGGCCCGGTGAAGCCGAGCGCGAGCAGCACGAGATCCGCGGGGATCTCGCGCTCGGTGCCCGCCTTCGGAACGCGGCGGCCGTCGAGGTACTCGGTCTCGGCGACGCGGATGGCCCGCACCTCGCCGGCGTCGTTCGCGAGGAACTCGACGGTCGACGCGAGGAAGTGCCGGTTGCCGCCCTCCTCGTGTGCACTCTGCACCTCGAAGAGCGTCGGATGCATCGGCCAGGGCTGCTCGGGCGGACGCACCGCGCTCGGCTCCTTGCCGATCGCGAGGTTCGTCACCGAGAGGGCGCCCTGGCGGTGGGCCGTGCCGATGCAGTCCGCACCCGTGTCGCCGCCGCCGAGGACGACGACGTGCTTGCCTTCGGCCGTGATCTGGTCGAAGACCTGGTCGCCGGCGAGCTGACGGTTGGACTGCGTGAGGTAGTCCATCGCGAAGTGCACGCCGGGCAGGTCGCGCCCGGGGATCGGCAGGTCGCGCGGCACGATGGCGCCGGTCGCGACGACGACCGCGTCGTACCGTTCGCGCAGCTGCGCCCAGCTGATGTCGACCCCGATGTTCACGCCGGCGCGGAAGCGAGTGCCCTCGGCGGTCATCTGCGCGAGCCGCTGGTCGAGGTGCTTCTTCTCCATCTTGAAGTCGGGGATGCCGTAGCGGAGGAGCCCGCCGATGCGGTCGTCGCGCTCGAAGACGGCGACCGTGTGGCCGGCACGAGTGAGCTGCTGGGCTGCAGCGAGGCCCGCGGGGCCCGAGCCGACGACGGCGACGGTCTTGCCGGTGAGGCGACCCGGCGGCTGCGGCTGCACCCAGCCGTTGCCGAACGCCTGGTCGATGATCGAGACCTCGACCTGCTTGATGGTGACGGCCGGCTGGTTGATGCCGAGCACGCACGCCGACTCGCACGGTGCGGGGCACAGGCGACCGGTGAACTCGGGGAAGTTGTTCGTGGCGTGCAGTCGCTCGATCGCCGCGCGACCCTCGCCACGCCACATGAGGTCGTTCCATTCGGGGATCAGGTTGCCGAGCGGGCAGCCCTGATGACAGAACGGGATGCCGCAGTCCATGCAACGGCCGGCCTGCCGGCGGAGCTGGGCGGGGTCGCCCTGCTCGTAGACCTCTTTCCAGTCCATGATGCGCACCGGCACGGGCCGCCGCTTCGGCAGCTCGCGCTCGGTGACCTTGAGAAAGCCCTTCGGGTCAGCCACCCGTCACCTCCAAGATGCGGTTCCAGACGACGTCGCCGTCGGGATCGAGTCCCTCGTCGACCGCGCTCTGGCGGGTACGGAGCACTGCCGCGTAGTCGCGCGGCAGCACCTTCGTGAATCGGTCGAATGCGGCATCCCCGTCGGCGAGCAGTCTCGCCGCGACGGCCGACTCGGTCGTCTCGAGATGCTGTTCGAGGAGGTCGCGGACGATCTCGCGGTCGGCGCTCCCGAGCGGGAGCAGCTCGAGCTCGCCCGACGTCAGCGACTCGCGGTTCACGCGACCTTCGTGAAGGTCGAGGATGTAGGCGGTGCCGCCCGACATGCCGGCGCCGAGGTTGCGGCCGGTGTCGCCGAGGATGAGGGCGAGCCCGCCGGTCATGTACTCGAGGGCGTGATCGCCGACGCCCTCGACCACCGCGGTCGCGCCCGAGTTGCGCACGAGGAACCGCTCACCGACGATGCCGCGGATGAACATGCTGCCGCGGGTCGCCCCGTAGCCGATCACATTGCCGGCGATGACGTTGCGTTCCGCCACGAAGCCGCTGTCGCGAGGCGGCCGGAGGATCAGCTGTCCACCCGAGAGGCCCTTGCCCACGTAGTCGTTCGAGTCGCCCTCGAGCCGCAGGGTGATGCCGCTCGGCAGGAACGCTCCGAGCGATTGACCGGCCGAGCCCCTGAGAGTGACGTCGATGGAGCCGGTCGGCAGTCCGTGCTCGCCCCGCCGCACGGTGACCTCATGACCGAGCATGGTGCCGACGGCGCGTTCGGTGTTCTTGATCGGCAGCTCGACCGCGATCGAGCCCCCCTCCTCGAGCACGATGGCGCTGCGGCGGATGAGCTCGTTGTCGAAGTGCTCGTGGAGCTCATGGTCCTGCTCGCGAAGGTTCCGGCGCGGTTCGGCGTCGGAGAAGTCGGGCCCGACGAGCACGGGCGTGAGGTCGAGACCCGAGGCCTTCCAGTGCTCGACCGCACGGTCCACGTCGAGCAGCTCGCGTCGACCGATGATCTCGTCGAGCGATCGGTACCCGAGCGCCGCCAGGTACTCCCGCACCTCCTGAGCGATGAACTCGAAGAAGTTCACGACGAATTCGGGCTTGCCAGTGAAGCGCTTGCGCAGCTCGGGGTTCTGGGTGGCCACGCCGACCGGGCACGTGTCGAGGTGGCAGACACGCATCATGACGCATCCCTGCACGACGAGCGGCGCCGTCGCGAAGCCGAACTCCTCTGCGCCGAGCAGCGCGCCGATCACGACGTCGCGGCCGGTCTTCAGCTGGCCGTCGACCTGGACGACGACGCGATCGCGCATGCCGTTCAGCATGAGGGTCTGCTGCGTCTCGGCGAGGCCCAGCTCCCACGGCGTGCCGGCGTGCTTGAGCGAGTTCAGGGGGCTCGCTCCGGTGCCGCCGTCGTGCCCCGAGACGAGGATGACGTCGGCGAGGGCCTTGGCAGTGCCCGCGGCGACGGCGCCGATGCCGGACTGGCTCACGAGCTTCACGTGCACGCGTGCCTTCGGGTTGGCGCGCTTCAGGTCGAAGATCAACTGCTTGAGGTCTTCGATCGAGTAGATGTCGTGGTGGGGCGGCGGCGAGATGAGGCCGACACCGGCCGTGGCGTGCCGGGTGCGCGCGACCCACGGGTAGACCTTCGTGGGCGGCAACTGACCGCCCTCGCCGGGCTTCGCGCCCTGGGCGAGCTTGATCTGGATGTCGTCGGCGTGCGTCAGGTACATGCTCGTCACGCCGAACCGGCCGGAGGCGACCTGCTTGATGGCGCTGCGGCGTTCGGGGTCGAGCAGGCGGTCGAGGTCCTCGCCGCCCTCGCCCGTGTTCGACTTCGCGCCGAGCCGGTTCATCGCGATGGCGAGCGACTCGTGCGCCTCCTTGGAGATCGAGCCGTAGCTCATCGCCCCGGTCGAGAACCGCTTCACGATGGACTCGACCGACTCCACCTCGTCGATCGGCACCGGCGGACGCGTGCCCGTGCGCAGGGCGAACATGCCCCGCAGCGTCATGAGCTCCTCCGCCTGGGAGTCGACGAGCGAGGTGTAGTCGCGGAACACGTCATAGCGGCGATTGCGCGTCGAGTGCTGCAGCCGGAAGACCGTCTCGGGGTTGAAGAGGTGCGGCGACCCGTCGCGACGCCACTGGTACTCGCCACCCGTTGCGAGCCGTTCGTGCGCGCGCACGGCGGCATCCTCGGGGTAGGCGCCCCGGTGCCGGTGCAGGTTCTCCTCGGCGATCACGTCGATGCCGACGCCGCCGAGCTTCGAGACGGTGCCCGTGAAGTACTCGTCGATGAACTCCTGCGCGAGGCCGACGGCTTCGAAGGCCTGCGCGCCCGCGTAGGAGGAGATGGTCGAGATGCCCATCTTCGACATGATCTTCAGCACGCCCTTGCCGAGCGCCTTGATGACGTTGTGCACGGCCTCCTCGGGGGTGACCCCGGTGATCACGCCGGAGCGGACGAGGTCTTCGCACGTCTCCATCGCGAGGTACGGGTTCACGGCCGACGCGCCGTACCCGACGAGGAGCGCCACGTGGTGCACCTCGCGCACGTCGCCGGCCTCGACGACGAGCCCGACCTTCATGCGGTTCTCGGACCGGATGAGGTGGTGATGCACGGCCGAGAGCATGAGCAGCGACGGGATGGGCGCGAGATCGCGCGTCGAATCGCGGTCGCTCAGCACGATGAAGGACGCGCCCTCCTCGATCGCCTCGTCGACCTCGTCGCAGAGCTCGTCGAGGCGAGCCCGCATGGCCTGCGGCCCGTCGTCGACGCGGTAGAGGCCTCGCAGCGTCTTCGTCGTGCGGGAGCCGACGCGCGGATCGATGTGCACGATCTTCGCGAGCTCGTCATTGTCGATCACGGGGAAGTCGAGCGAGACCTGACGCGCGTGGTCGGGCCCCGCCGTCAGGAGGTTGCGCTCGGGGCCCAGCGAGGAGCCGAGCGAGGTGACGACCGCCTCGCGGATGGAGTCGAGCGGCGGGTTCGTGACCTGCGCGAACTGCTGGGTGAAGTAGTCGAAGAGCAGGCGCGGCCGCTGGGACAGCACCGCGACGGGGGTGTCGGAGCCCATGGCCCCGAGCGGTTCCTGACCGGTCTTCGCCATCGGCGTGAGGAGGATCCTCACCTCCTCCTCGGTGTAGCCGAAGGTGCGCTGACGCCGGGTGACGGATGCGGGCGGGTGCACGATGTGCTCGCGCTCGGGAAGCTCGGACAGTCGGATGCGTCCGGCCTCGAGCCAGTCGCCCCACGGCTCGGATGCCGCGAGCTCCGCCTTGATCTCGTCGTCCTCGATGAGCCGGCCCGCCTCGGTGTCGACGAGGAACATGCGGCCGGGCTGCAACCGCCCCTTGCGCACGATACGGCTCTGCTCGATGTCGAGCACGCCGATCTCGCTCGCCAGCACGACGAGCCCGTCGTCGGTCACGACGTAGCGCCCGGGGCGCAGCCCGTTGCGGTCGAGCGTCGCGCCGACGAGCGAGCCGTCGGTGAAGACGATCGCGGCGGGGCCGTCCCACGGCTCCATGAGCATCGAGTGGTATTCGTAGAACGCGCGACGGGCGGGGTCGATCTCGGTCTGGTTCTCCCACGCCTCTGGGACCATCATCATGATGGCGTGCGGGAGGCTGCGGCCCGACAGTGTGAGCAGCTCCACGACCTCGTCGAACGAGGCGGAGTCGCTCGCCCCCGGGGTGACGATCGGCAGGATGGGGTCGAGCTCGCCGAGCACGTCGGACTCGAGCTGCGACTGGCGCGCCCGCATCCAGTTGCGGTTGCCCTGGATGGTGTTGATCTCGCCGTTGTGCGCGATCATCCGGAACGGCTGCGCGAGCGGCCACGACGGGAACGTGTTGGTCGAGTACCGCGAATGGACGAGCGCGAGCTTGGAGGCGAAGCGCTCGTCGGAGAGGTCGGGGTAGAACGGTTCGAGCTGGAGCGTCGTGACCATGCCCTTGTAGACGAGCGTGCGGCACGAGAGCGACGCGAAGTAGAGCTCGAGCTCGCGCTCGGCGCGCTTGCGCAGGCGGAACGCCAGACGGTCGAGTGCGATGCCGCCGAGTCGTGCTCCCTCGGAGTTCGTCGCCGAGGACTGCACGAACAGCTGCTGCACGACCGGCATCGCGGCGCGAGCGAGGGTGCCGAGCTCGTCTGGGCGCACGGGCACCTCACGCCACCCGATGATCTCGAGTCCCTCGGATGCCGCGAGCTGCGCGAGGCTGCGCTTGACGCTTGAACGCGCCGTCGGGTCGACCGGGAGGAAGGCGTTGCCCACGGCGTACGACCCGGCTTCGGGGAGCGGGAACGAGGCCACGGCCCGGAGGAATTCGTCGGGGATCTGCGTGATGATGCCCGCACCGTCGCCGGTGCCCGCGTCGGAGCCGACGGCACCACGGTGCTCGAGGTGACGCAGGGCGTCGAGCGCGGCCGTGATGATGTCGTGCCCAGCGGTGCCTCGCAGGGTCGCGACCATCGCGAGGCCGCAGGCGTCTTTCTCGGCGGCAGGGTCGTACATGCCCTGGGCGTCGGGAACGAGGCCGAACCTCGAGAAGGGTGGGGTGAGCGACACGTGGACCG
>JAPSJT010000308.1 GCA_031178045.1 Agromyces sp. | reverse complement strand
TCATCGTCATCGCCATGTTCGGCTGGCTGTTCTGGGGGCTCGTCTTCTACTCGGCCGCACAGGACTACCTGCCCGATCTCTCGCGAGAAGGCGCGCTCTCGCCCTACCTCGCCTACGGCCTGATCAACACGCTCACGAACCTGCTGTACTTCGGCGGAGCCTGGTTCTTCGGCGACTCGGCGTACCGTGCGGCGCGCGGCCGCGCCGAGCTCGAGCAGCGCACCGGAGAGCTCGCCGCCGAGCGGGAGCGCACCCGCGCGCAGGCCGTCGCGATCGAGCGACTGCGCATCGCCCGCGAGCTGCACGACGTCGTCGCACACCACGTCTCGGTCATCGGCGTGCAGGCGGGCGCCGCTCGCCGCGTGATCGCGAAGGACCCCGATGCCGCCGCCACGTCGCTCGCGGCCATCGAGTCGAGCGCCCGCGAGGCGGTCGACGAGCTGCACGGCCTGCTCGGCACGCTGCGCAGCTCCGACACCGGCGGCCTCCCGCTCGCGGCCCTCGGCGGCCGATCCGGCGACGAGGGGCCCGCGACGCTGTCGACGAGCACCCGCGGCTTCGACCGCATCGACGAACTCGTCGCGGAGTCGACGGCGGCGGGCCTGCCGACGACGCTCGCGGTCGTCGGCGAGCCCCGCGACGCCTCGCCGCTCGTGAGTCTCAGCGCGTACCGCATCGCGCAGGAGGCGCTCACGAACGTGCGCAAGCACGCCGGCGGGTCGGCCACCGCCGACGTCCGGGTGAGGTGGTCGGATGACGCGGTCGAGCTCGAGGTCGCCGACACCGGCTCGGGCGGGCGACCGGCGCGCGCTGCGGCGGAGGCCCTCGATGGCGACGACCCCGGTGCGGGGCTCGGCCAGCTCGGCATGCGGGAGCGCGTCGCGGCGGTCGGCGGGACGCTCGAGCTCGGCCCCCGTGCGCGCGGCGGATACCTCGTCCGAGCGCGATTCCCACTGCGACGGGGCGAGGGAGCGAGCGCATGATCCGCGTGCTCGTCGTCGACGACCAGGCGCTCGTGCGCGGCGGGTTCCGCACGATCCTCGACTCCGAGGACGGCATCGAGGTCGTCGGCGAGGCCGCGACGGGCGAGGAGGCCATCGACCGCGTCGCCGCGCTCGCCCCCGACGTCGTGTGCATGGACGTGCAGATGCCCGGCATGGACGGGCTCGAGGCGACGCGGCGGATCACGGCGGATGCGGCATCCGCTACGGCGGTGCTCGTGCTCACGACCTTCAATCGCGAGGACTACCTCTTCGCCGCGCTCGAGGCGGGCGCGAGCGGGTTCCTGCTGAAGAACTCGAGTCCCGAACAGCTCATCGAGGCGGTGCAGGTCGTCGCCCGCGGTGATGCACTGCTGTCGCCGGATGTCACGCGGCGGGTCATCGAGGCGGTCGCGATGCGCCCCGGCGCGATCGCGCGAGCGCTGGCGGCGAACCCGGAAGCGGCACGATACGCCGTGCCGTCGCCCGGAACAGAACTCGGCGACGGCGCCGAGCGGGGGTCTCCGGTCACCGCCCCGGCCGAGCTCGCGACCCTCACGAGCCGCGAACGCGAGGTGCTCGAGCTGCTCGCCGAGGGCATCTCGAACGCCGAGATCGCGCAGCGCATGTGGGTCGGCGAGGCGACGGTGAAGACGCACGTGTCGAAGGTGCTCATGAAGCTCGGCCTCCGCGACCGTGTGCACGCCGTCGTCTACGCCTACGAGCACGGCGTCGTGCGTCCGTCCGGCTGAGCGGAGCTCACC
>JAPSJT010000307.1 GCA_031178045.1 Agromyces sp. | reverse complement strand
TTCGGGATCACCGCCGCGCGCTCGTCGAACGGCACGCCGTCGATGGGAGAGCTCGCATAGCCGACGGCACGGTAGACCGCCTGCACGGGCACGTCGACGAACTCGCCGGTGCCCTCGACGGAGCCGTCGCCGACCGGGCGGGTGCGCTCGAAGCGCACGCCCTCGACGCGAGAGGTGCCGAGCACCTCGACGGGCGTGTGCAGGAAGTGCAGGTGCAGGCGGCGCGACGCCGTCGAGACCCAGTCGGCGGGCTTGCGCCAGCCGTTGAGGGTGCGCGTCATGACCTTGACCTGGTTGTTCGAGGCGTGCAGCTGCTCGGCGTGCGGGTCGTTCGCGGCGCGCTCGAAGTCGTCGTCGTAGACCACGATGTCGACGTCGGGCACCTCGCCGAGCTCGCGCAGCTCGATGGGGGTGAACTTGACGTGGCCGGGGCCGCGACGTCCGAAGACGTGCACGTCGGTCACGGGCGAGGCCTCGAGGCCGGCGACGACGTTGGCGGGGACATCCGTCGAGAGCAGGTCCTTCGGATGCTTCGCGAGCACGCGGGCGATGTCGAGCGCGACGTTGCCGTTGCCGATCACCGCGATCTCGCGCGCCTCGAGCGGCCACTCGCGCGGCACGTCGGGGTGGCCGTCGTACCAGGCCACGAAGTCGGCGGCACCGTAGGAACCGGGCAGCTCGATGCCCGGGATGTCGAGCGGCGCGTCCTTCAGCGCCCCCGTCGCGAAGATCACGGCGTCGTAGCGCTCGCGCAGCTCGTCGACGGTCACGTCGCGACCGACCTCGACGTTGCCGATGAGCCGGATGGTGCCCGCGTCGAGCATCTCGTGCAGCGAATTGACGATGCCCTTGATGCGGGGGTGATCGGGCGCGACGCCGTAACGGATGAGTCCGTACGGCGCGGGCAGGGACTCGAACAGGTCGATCGCGACCTCGCCGCCGGCCTCGGTGACCTGGCGGTTCAGGATGTTGCCGGCGTAGATGCCGGCGGGGCCGGCTCCGACGATCGCGACGCGAAGGGAACGGGTCATTGCTGGGGTGCCTCTCGGTGGGGGTGCGGGGTCTCGGTGGCGCTCACGGCGACGACGTGGGGAGCATACGGGCTCAGCCTGACCACATCCCCCACGACGACGACCGCGGGTGAGCGGATGCCCCGGCGCGCCGCCTGCCAGGCGATCGTGTCGAGCGTGCCGACGGTCACGCGCTGGCGCGGCCCGTAGCCGTCCTCGATGATCGCGACGGGGCACTCGCCGCCGCGCTCGCCGCGGGCGAGGGTGATGGCCGAGTTCGCGAGGGTGCCGATGCCCATGAGCAGCACGACGGTGTGGTCGCGGCCGCCGCCGAGCGACCGGATCTGGTCGTGGCCGGTCACGACGGTGAACGTCGTGGCGAGGCCGCGATGCGTGAGCGGGATGCCGGCGATCGCCGGGACGGAGATCGCGCTCGTGATGCCCGGCACGACCTCGACGTCGACGCCGTGCTCGCGGCAGTGCGCGACCTCCTCGCCGCCGCGGCCGAAGATGTACGGGTCGCCGCCCTTCAGGCGCACGACCTGCCTGCCGTCGCGGGCGAGGGTCACGAGGAGCGCGTTGATGGCGTCCTGCGGCACCGCGTGGTGCCCCGGGAGCTTGCCGACGTCGACGACCTCGGCCCGCAACTCGACGCCCTCGGCGGCGAGCCCGTCGAGCACGCCCCGAGCGCCGAGCCGGTCGGCGACGATCACGTCGGCCGCCTCGAGCGCGCGCAGCCC
>JAPSJT010000118.1 GCA_031178045.1 Agromyces sp. | reverse complement strand
ACGATCCACTCGCTCCCGAGCGCCGACCCGCTGCTCGCATGGACGATCGACGACGGCACGAGCTCCGAGGTCATCGCGCACTATGCGGCCTTCGCGGCGGCGACCGGCATCCGGCTCACGATGTTCGTGACCGGCACCTACTCGGCCTGGGACGAGAACGTCGACACGCTCGCGCCCCTCATCGCCTCGGGACAGGTGCAGCTCGGGAATCACACGTGGTCGCACGCCGACCTCACGAGCCTCGACGACGCCGGTGTCGCCGAGGAACTGCAGCGGAACCACGACTTCATCGCCGACACCTTCGGGGTCGATGCCCGTCCGTTCTACCGGCCGCCGTTCGGGTACCACGATGATCGCGTCGACGGCATCGCCGCCAGCCTGGGCTACACCGTGCCGACGCTCTGGTACGGCTCGCTGTCGGACTCCGCCGAGGTGCCGGCGTCGCTCATCGTCGAGCTCGCCCGCACGTGGTTCCTGCCGGGCCACATCGTGATCGGTCACCTCAATTGGCTACCGGTGACGACGGTCTTCGAGGAACTGCGGGCGATCATCAGCGAGCGCGGCCTCACGACGGTCACCCTGAACGACGTGTTCTCGAGCGACTACCACCCGTGACTCGCGGAATGCCGGGCGGTGACGTTACGGGATGGTGCCGGCGCTGAGGTCGTCGTAGGCCACCACGACCGGCCCGTTCGTCGCCGACGAGCTGAGGTACGTGCTGAGCCGAAGGCCTCCCGCCGACTGCAGGGCAGCGGTCGAGTCGGTCGCGGTGACCTGCCACCCCGTCGGTTCGGCGCCTCCCGCGAGCCATGCCCGCGCGCGCAGCACGGTGGGGCTCGTGCCGTCGACCTGCACGCGCACGCGCACGCCGACGCCCGGCCCGACGGTCACCCCCGGCACGGTCAGGCCCGAGAGCGCAGTGCCGTCGCGCATGAGGTGCAGCTGCAGTGAGCCGTTCGCATTCACGCGGAGGCGAGCGCCGTAGAGGGAGGTCCCGACGACGCGAGCGGCCACGGTGGAGCTGAGCGGCTGGTTGGCGACCTTGTCGACCGACACCGTGACCTGCAGGTCGGTTCTTGTCGACGCGACCTGCCCGAGCGCCGCGTTGAGCGTCGAGCCGGCGTTCGCGGCGACCCGGCCGACGCCGGATGCGACGGAGAACTTGGTGGTCGAGTTCACCGACCACGCTCCGCCCGTGTCGGCGGTGCCCCACCCTGACGAGACCGAGCGGCCGAACGCGTCGGCGGCGAGCACCCCTGCGGGCGGCGGCGGTGCCGACACGGTCACCGTGCGGGTCGTCGTGTGCGTCGCGCCGTCGTCGTCGGTCACGGTGAGCGACACCGGATGGTCGCCCGGTGCGGAATAGGTGTGCGTCGCAGTGACGCCCGTTCCGCCCGGCGCGCCGCCGAAGCTCCATGCCCGCGCGACGATCGTGCCGTCGGGATCCGACGACGTGGAGGAGTCGGCCGTCACGGTCAGACCGTCGGCCGACCACGTGAAGGCCGCCGTCGGTGCCACGTTGGCCGGAGGTGGCGGCGGTGGCGTTCCGCCGATGGTCGTCGCGGCGAGGTCGTCGTAGGTCACGGCGATCGGGCCGTTCGTCGCCGACGAGCTGAGGTAGGTGCTGAGGCGCAGACTGCCGGCCGTCTGCAACGCCGAGGTCGAGTCGGTGGCGGTGGACTGCCACGCCGACGGCTCGGCCGCACCGAGGGGCCAGGCGCGCGCTCGCAGCTGCGTGGGGTTCGTCCCTTCGGCCTGCACGCGCACCCGCACCTTCGTGCCCGCGGCGACGGTGAGGCCCGGCACGGTGTTCCCGGCGAGCGCAGTGCCGTCGCGCATGAGGTGCAGCTGCACCGAGCCGTTCGGATTCACGCGCACGCGGGCGCCGTAGAGCGACGCCCCGACGACGCGTGCGGCGACGGTCGAGTTGAGCGCCTGATTCGGCAGCTTGTCGACGGCGAGGGTCGTCTGCACGTCGGTCGCCGATGAGGAGACCTGCCCGAGCACGGCGTTCAGGGTCGAACCAGCATTCGCGGCGACCCGGCCGACCCCGCTCGCGACGGAGAACTTCGCCGTCGAGTTCACCGTCCACGGCCCGCCGGCGTCGGCGCTGCCCCAGCCGCTGCTCACCGAGCGCCCGAACGCGTCCGCCGCGAGCACGCCCGCCGCCGGCGGCTCCGACACCGTCACCGACCAGGTGGGCCCCCGCGTGACGCTCGTGCCATCGCTGACCGTCGCGTACCAGTCGAAGACGGTGCCGGGCGGGAGCTCGGGGAGCGGAGCGGACGCCGTGCCTCCCGAGGCCACCGTCTGCTGGCCGAGCTGCGGGAGGCCGGTCTGCGCCGCCATGTCGTAGCTCATCACGAACGAGCTGTCGGCGTCGGTCTCGAACTGGTTGAGCGAGGGCGAGTAGGTCGTGGCACGGATCTCGCCGGAGGAGGGGCTGAACGTGTAGTACCGGAGCCACCCGTCGCCGCCGTTCGGCCTGCCCTGGTAGTCCGAGAGGGCCGAATGCACGGGCCTGCCGCAGGAGTTCAGGTCCGTCCGGTTCGCCTCCCCGTCGAGACCCTGCGTGAAGTGGCCGTTCACGACGAGGAAGACGTTGCAGTTGGGGTGGACGAGCTTCTGCCAGATCGCGGCGCCGCTGTTGCCCGGCACGTCGGTGCGCTGCACCTGGGTGCTGAACACGCCGGCCACGTTCAGGTAGGCGTGGGTGGTGACGATCGCCCGACGAGTCGGATGCGCGTCGAGCACACGCTGCGCCCACGCGAGCACGCCGTCGGGCGGATTGAGCTCGAGGCCGAGGAGCAGGAAGTCCATGCCGCCCGCGGTGAACAGCGCGTAGTTGTTCATGTTCTGCCGATCGGCGGCGTCTGGACCGAACTGGTTCTGGCCGTAGTAGCCCCCGTACGACACGGCCGCCGAGTTCCAGCTCGCATCGCGATAGCGACTGACCGGGAGGTACTGGTCGTACTTGCTGAAGTCGCCCGTCGCGAGGTCGAAGTCGTGGTTGCCCGGGATGACCGAGTTGGGCACGCCTGCGGCGTCCATGATGGCGAGGTTGTCCGATGCGCGCGTCCAGTCCTGGTCCGACGTGAAGTTGTCGACGATGTCGCCCACCCCCGCGACGAATGCCAGATCGAGATCGTCGCGTTGATCGACGATCCACTGCATCTGCGCCGTCATGATGTGGTTGTACGTCGGCTCGATGACGTAGTTCTGGGTGTCGGGCAGCACGAGGAACGTGAACGTGTCGCCGGGCGGGGTGGCGGAGCGCGGTGCCCCGTGGAACGTGACCTGCACCGAGGCGTCGTCGGGGTCGCTGGCGCGAACGGTGAGCGGGGTTCCGGATGTCGCGGCGGTGCCGTTCGCCGGCGAGACCAGTGCGGGCGGGGCGGGCGGCGAACCGGCGGCGAACGCCGCGGTCGGCACCGAGGCGATGCCGAGGCCGATGCCGAGGCCGAGCACCACCGCTCTCGCCACGGCACGGCCGGGCATCGTCGAGACGGTGTGCATCGGACCACCTCCACCGGGAGCATCGACGCCGATAGTGGATGGTATCACTGAGGATTCCTCGCGTCTGTGCCGCGAATAGGGTGGAACGGATGTCCCAGCTGCCCGACCTGCTCGTCGCGGCGATCGCGCTCGTGCGCGACCGCCGTGTGCTCATGGTCACCGCACGCGACCGCGAGGTGTACTACATGCCCGGCGGCAAGATCGACCCGGGCGAGACCGCGGCGCAGGCCGCAGCACGCGAGGCGTTCGAGGAGGTCGCGCTCGAGCTCGAGGCCGCCGAGCTCGAAGAGCTCTTCGAAGTGGTCGTGCAGGCGCATGGCGAACCCGACGGCCGGCTCGTGCGCATGCGCGTCTTCAGGGCCGAGACGGATGCCGCGCCCGCCGCCTCGGCCGAGGTCGGTGCGCTGCACTGGGTGACGACGGCCGACACCCACCGCTGCCCGCCCGCCGGCGCCGAGGTGCTCACCCGGCTCGCGGCATCCGGCGTCATCGACTGAGGCCGAGCCCGCGCGCAAGCCCCCGACGCCCCCGCCGTGCGCTGCCTAGACTGCGACGATGACCACCACTCGCGAGTTCCGCCGCGGCGAACACGTGGTGGTCATCCAGCAGAGCGGTCGGCCCGACGGACCCGACTACGTGCTCGTGCACGGCCTGGGCATGGCGCACGAGAGCTGGGACGGGATCGCAGAGGTGCTCCGATCGAGCGGCACCGTCCGGGCGCTCGACATGCCCGGCTTCGGCGACTCGCCGCAACCGCGCAAGCCGCTCAGCATCGTCGAGTCGGGTGAGCTGCTCGCCGAACTCCTCATCAGCGAGGGCATCGATGGATCCGTGCTCGTCGGCCACTCGACCGGTGCGCAGATCGTCGCCGAGACGGCGGCGCGGCATCCGCAGCTCGTCGACCGTCTCGTGCTCATCGGCCCCACCGTGAACCCGCGGGAGCGGACGATCGCGAAGCAGACCCTGCGCTTCCTCCAGGACATGGCCGTCGTCGACCCGAGGGTGTTGGCGATCGGCGCGGCCCTCTACACCGAGGCCGGTCCGCGCTGGTACGCGGCGAACCTCCGGCCGATGATCGACCACCGCATCGAAGCGGCACTCCCCCTCATCTCGGCGGACACGCTCGTCATCCGAGGCGAGAAGGACAAGGTCACGCCGCGCTACTGGGGCGAGGAGATCGCTGCGCTCGCGCCGCACGGGCGCCTCTGCGAGGTGCCCGGACGCGGCCACGACACGATCATCACGGCCGCACGGCAGGTCGCCGAGCTGATCGTCCGGCACGCGGCGGGCGAGCCGGTCGGCCGCGCCGTCACGACACCGGCCGAGCCGCTCAAGGCCGTGCAGATGAATCGGCTGAGCGCCCTCGGCTGGTGGGCGCGCGACTACGCGTACGCCGGCGCACGGCAGCTCGCGATCGTCGTCGAGGGTCGGCGATCGCCGGCCCGCTGGCGCGTCGGCGATGCCGATCTGCCCGAGATCGTGCTGCTTCCCGGCGTCTACGAGCACTGGAGCTTCCTCCGGCCGCTCGGCGACGCGCTGAACGCCGATGGGCACCGCGTGCTCGTCGTGCACGGCATGGGCGCCAACCGACGCGGGATCGCCGACACCGCCGAGCTGGTCGCTCGTGCGCTCGAACGGGTGCGCCGACCGCCCGGACCCGCCGGCCGGATCATCGTCGCGCACAGCAAGGGCGGGCTCATCGGCAAGCGGCTGCTGCTCGACGAACGCGCCGAGGCGCTCGGCATCCGCGGGCTCGTCGCGGTGTGCACGCCGTTCAGGGGCGCGAGGCGGGCTCGGCTCTTCCGCGACCCGAGCATTCGGGCGCTGCTGCCGAGCGACGAGACGATCGTGATGCTCGGCAGCGCGGCATCCGTCAACTCGAAGATCGTCTCGGTGTTCGGCACGTTCGATCCGCACGTGCCCGACGGCAGCGCGCTCGACGGCGCCACGAACGTGCGCGTGCCGGTTGCGGGGCACTTCCGGGTGCTCGCGGCCCGCGAGACGCTGCTGGCGATCCGCGACGGGATCGCGACGCTGAGCTCGGACGTCGCGAGGCACGACTGACCGCTGCCGCGGAGCCGGGCTCCGTGCCCGGATTCAGTGCACGTACTCGAGCAGGTCGAGCCCCACCTGACGCATGCCGTCGAGCACCGCGAGGCGCGAGGAGAGCATCGTGTCGGCGTAGTACATCGACACCGCGTAGGCGACGCTCGCCCGGGGCCCCCGGAGCACGCCGACCTCGCTGCGCACGCCACCGTCGGTGCCGGTCTTGTTCATGAGCAGCACGCCGTGGTCGGGCATCCGGTGCGCGAGCGGGTCGAGCCCGAAGGCCGACGCCACCATCGACAGGTCGGAGTTCAACGACAACCAGCCGACGACCCGCTGCGACACCTCGGGGCTCACGATCTCGCCGCGCGCGAGTGACGCGAAGAGCCAGGTGAGCTCCTTCGCCGAGCCGATCGAGAGCTGCGGCGCGTCATCGGGACCGCGGTGATCGCGCACGAGGTCGAGGAGGGCCGTGCGGGTGAGCCCGAGCGCCTCGGTGCGCGCACGCACGGCCTCGAGCCCGACGTGTCGGAGGAGCACGTTCGTCGCGAGGTTGTCGCTCGTCGCGCCGATGAGCGCCGCGAGATCGGCGAGCGCCAGCGAGGGCGACTGCAGGTGCTGCCAGATGCCCGAGTCGCCGACGGCGTCGCGAGGCGCCCGGTCGAGTACCGTGAACGCCTCGGTGCTCGCCTCCGAGAGGCGCGAAGCGACCTCGACGAGCAGGAGCACCTTGCCGATCGAGGCCGTCGGCATGACGACGTGGTCGTCGACCGAGAACAGCACCTTGCCGGTGGCGAGGTCGGTCGCGCGCGCCGAAACCTGCACGCCGGCGAGCGCGAGCTCGCCCAGGGCGTTGAAACCCCGGGCGAAGTTCTCGTTGGGCTCGTCGGTGCGGTGCCGCCCCCGCCGGATCGACGCGTGCCGAGCGCGTCGCTCCGAGCCCTGCGACGAGGTCACCACAGTGGTTGCACGTTCTTCCCCTGGCGGTCGGCGCTCCCCCACGGCGACGTGCGGCACGCTCGATTGATGCGGACTGGACGGTTGAGAGGAGTGGTCTACCAGATCGTCACCCGCTCGGCCGGATCGAGCCAGAGGGCGTCGTCTGGGGTCACTCCGAAGCCAGTGTAGAACTCGTCGATGTTGCGCACGATCTGATTGCACCGGAACTCGTTCGGCGAGTGCGGATCGATCGCGAGCAGGCGGATCACCTCTTCGTCGCGACCCTTCATCTGCCAGGCCTGCGCCCACGAGAGGAAGAAGCGCTGCGCGCCCGTGAGCCCGTCGATGACCGGCGGCTCGGCGCCTCCGAGCGAGAGCACGTAGGCCTTCCACGCGATCGCGAGTCCGCCGAGGTCGCCGATGTTCTCACCGATCGTGAGCGCGCCGTTCACGTGGTGGTCGTCGCCGTCGAGCTGGGCGGGCGTGAGCGCGTCGAACTGTGCGATGAGCGCCTTCGTGCGCTCCTCGAACGCGTCGCGGTCGGCCTCGGTCCACCAGTCGGTGAGCCGGCCGTCGCCGTCGTACTTCGAGCCCTGGTCGTCGAAGCCGTGCCCGATCTCGTGCCCGATCACGGCGCCGATGGCGCCGTAGTTCGCCGCGGCATCCCGACTCGCGTCGAAGAAGGGGTACTGCAGGATCGCGGCCGGGAACACGATCTCGTTGAAGCCCGGGTTGTAGTAGGCGTTGATCGTCTGCGGCGTCATGAACCACTCGTCGCGGTCGATGGGCCTGCCGATCTTGCCGAGCTCGCGGTTGAACTCGAACTCGGCCGTCGCGCGCACGTTGGCGACGAGGTCGCCGCCGATCTCGAGCGCCGAGTAGTCGCGCCACTTCACCGGGAAGCCGATCTTGGGCGTGAACTTCTCGAGCTTGTCGAGCGCGCGGGCACGGGTCTCGGGCCCCATCCAGTCGAGCGCGGCGATCGACTGGCGGTACGCCTCGACGAGGTTCCCGACGAGCTCGTCCATCGCCTCCTTCGCTGCGGGCGGGAAGTGCCGCTCGACGTAGATACGACCGACGGCCTCACCCATCGCACCCTCGACGAGCGAGACGCCGCGCTTCCAGCGCTCGCGCATCTGCGGCGTGCCGGTGAGGGTGCGCCCGTAGAAGTCGAAGTTCGCCTCGACGAAGTCGTTCGACAGGTACGCCGCGGAGCTGCGGATCACCTGCCACGCGAGCCAGTCCTTCCATGCGGGCAGTCGCTCCT
>JAPSJT010000117.1 GCA_031178045.1 Agromyces sp. | reverse complement strand
GCGATCGCGTGGTCGACCAAGCGCCGGCAGTGGGCTCCCGAGCCCCTGCCCGCCGAGCCACCGCCGGTTCCCGCGTCGCGGATGCCGCCGCAGGGAGCGTCCCGATGAGCGCGAACGGCGGCGCCGTCGCGCCCGCGCGCCCGCACCGAGGCCTCCGCCGATGACCGACGCCGGCGGAGCGCACCTCGCACGCGCCCTGCGAGACTTCGCCGGCTCCGCACGGTTCGCGCAAGCGCTCGCCCTCATCGCAGTGGGGCTCGCGTTCTCGACGCATGCGCTGCGGAGTGTGATCGGCTGGCCGGGGCTGCTCGCCGCGCTCGCCGGTCTCATCGCGCTCTGCGCCGTCTCGCTCGTCGCCCGCTGGCGCGCCGTCGAGTGGTACGGCATCCTCCCGCTCACGATCCTCGTGTTCGTCGGCTGGTGCGCGGCCTCGGTACTGTGGGCCCCCGGCGACAGCACCGCGACGAGCGCCGTGCGGGTGCTCTACCTCATCGCGTTCGCCTTCATCGGCGTCTACGTCGCCCTCATGCGCGACACGATCCAGATCGTCCGCACGTTCGGCGACGTCATGCGGCTGCTCCTCGGTGTCTCGCTCGCGCTCGAGGTGCTCTCGGGGATCATCTTCGACGTTCCGATCGAGTTCCTCGGCTTGAACGGCGACATCGCCCGGCTCGGCCCCATCCAGGGCCTCTTCGGTTCGCGGAACCTGCTCGGCTTCGTCGCGCTCATCGCGCTCGCGACGTTCATCATCGAGTGGCGCATCCGCATCGTGCAGCGCGCCCGCGCGATCGGCTCGGTCGTGCTGGCATCGCTCTGCCTCATCCTCGCGGGTTCCCCCACGACCTGGACGGCGCTCGGCGCCTCGCTCGTCGCGCTCCTCGCCCTCTACGGGCTGCGGCGCGCCGACCCTGCAACGCGCTGGCGGTGGCAGCTCGGGCTCCTCGCGGCCGCGCTCGCCACGATCGTCACGGCGTTCATCGTCCGCGTCCGCATCATCGAGCTGCTCGACGCACGAGCGGAGTTCGACGTGCGCCTCGACGTCTGGCGCGAGTTGTCGCGGTACTTGAACCAGAACCCTCTGCAGGGCTGGGGCTGGGTGGGCACGTGGCCCGACGCACCTCCCTACACCTGGATCGAGATCGCCACCGGCCGCGACCACGCCTCCGCGTTGAGCGCGTACATCGACGCCTACTTCCAGGTCGGCGTCATCGGCGCGATGGCGTTCATCGCGCTCGTCGGGGTGGCGCTCGTCCGCGCCTGGCTGCTCGCGTCGGGGCGCCGGAGCGTCGTGTACGTGTGGCCCGCCCTCATGCTCGTCATCATCGCCGTCACCTCGTTCGCCGAGAGCTTCGCGCTCGTCGAGGGCGGCTGGATGCTGCTCGTCGTCTGCGCCGTGAAGGCGGCGCGCGACATGAGCTGGCGGGACGCCCTCGCGGCCGGGCGGCCGCCCGCCCCCACCGTCGAACGACTCGGGGACGCTGCCGATCGGTGACCCGCGTCGCGGCACCGCTGCGCCGGCGGCGTTGCGGTCAAATCGGTTGCACGAGGTCGCGGAGCACGTCCTGCGCACCGCGGCCGTACCGCTCGTAGGCGCCGCTGCGCCACTCCCGCCATACCGGCGCGATGCGCGGCAACCTCGCCGTCGGCAGGCTGTGGCGCATGAGCTCGTGATCGAGTTTCGAGCGCACCTCGGCCTCGACGCGGGGGTCGGATGGGGCGATCGCGGGCAGCCGCGCCGCGAGGTCCTCGGCACGGGCGAGGAGTGCCGCGTTGCGCGCGGTGCGCGGCTCGCGGAGCCGTGCGAGCTTCCCGCCGGGGCCGAGCCGGGAGACGCCGATCTGGTTGGCGCCGTGCTGTCGGTAGTCGATGACCGGCTCGGGCACGACGGCGATGCCGCCCCCGACCGACGCGACGATCGCCAGCCATTCGTCGTGCACCCAGCTCGCCGGGAACGGCGAGGCCCGTTCGACGAGCGAACGCGTGACCATCATCGTGGCCCCCGTGAGCACGTTGCGCTTGAGGAGCTCGCCGAACGCGGCATCCGAAGCGAGCCGCGACCGCACCGCCTCGTCGACGCCGAGCGTCTCGAGGAGCGACCGGCCGAGCGGCGCACCCTCGTCGTCGACGAGCCGGGCCTCGGCCGCCACGAGATCGAGGCCCGGACGCCGGGCGAACTCGTCGATCGCGCGTGCCACGCGGTCGACGTGCCACACGTCGTCCTGGTCGCACAGCGCGATGAGATCGCCGGATGCCGCTCGCAGCGCCTGCTCGAAGTTGGCCGTGACGCCGAGCGCCACGGCGTTGCGGTGCACGACGATCGACGGCGTCGGCGCATCCGTCGACCGACGCTCGGCGACGACCCGCTCGGCGAGCTCGACCGTGCCGTCGCTCGACGCGTCGTCGGAGAGCACGATCTCGTCGACGGGATGCGACTGCAGCAGGATGCTCTCGAGTTGCGCGCGCAGGAACGCCGCACCGTTGTGGGTGCCGAGCGCGACCGAGACGCGAGGTGCGTTCGGGCCGGTGCCCGCCATCAGCGGTTCCGCTTGAGGCCCACGTTCAGCACCCCGAGGAACATGCCGGCCATGATCGTCTGTGCGCCGAGCATCATGAGGAGCGCCGCCGGGATGGCGAGGCGGAGGGTGGCTCGCATCTCGAGGCTGCCGAAGCCCGTGTTCGCCCAGCCGACGAACTGCGCGATGGCGATGCCCACTCCCACGAGGAAGAGCAGCAGGCCCACGAGCGCCCCGCTCTCGAGGCTGATACGTCGCTCGAGTCGGTCGAAGTTGCGGGAACGGGGTATGCGGAAACCCTCGTGCTGGGCGTAGATCTTCGTCAGTATCGCGAACAGCACCGATTGATACCCGACCACGGTGAGGGCCGCGAGATACACCTGGCTCGAAACGTCGAACCCGATCTCGCCGAGGATGATCGGGCCGAAGCTGATGTAGAGCGTGCCGAGCAGTCCGAGGAAGAACGCCACGGCCCCGGGGATCAGGAAGAGCCAGCGCGGGCTGAAGATCAGGAGGAAGCGGAGGTGGCGCCATCCGTCGCGCCAGCTGCGCAGGTGCGGAGGCCGACTGCGGCCGTCCTTGTCGAGCGTCGTCGGGACCTCCGACACCCGCAGGCCGCCGAGGGTCGACTTCACGACGACTTCGCTCGCGAACTCCATCCCCGTCGTCTGCAGGTGGAGGTTCAGGATGGACTGTCGGTTGAAACCGCGCAGCCCGCAGTGGAAGTCCTTGATGGGCGAGCGGAACAGCACGCGACCGATCCACGAGAGCACGGGGTTGCCGAGGTACTTGTGCAGCGGCGGCATGGCGCCCTCGGCGATGCCGCCCCTGAATCGGTTGCCCATGACGAGCTCGTCGCCCGCGCGAAGCCGCTCGACGAACTGGTCGAGCTTCGAGAAGTCATAGCTGTCGTCGGCGTCGCCCATGATCACGTACTCACCGCGGGCGGCCTCGATGCCGCCCATCAGGGCGCTTCCGTACCCCTTGGCGGGAACGTGGACCACCCGAGCGCCATGCGCCCTGGCGATGTCCTGCGAGCCGTCGGTCGAACCGTTGTCGGCGATGATCACCTCGCCGACCACCCCGCTGCGCTCGAGGTACCCCTGCGCCTTGTCGATGCAGACGGCGAGGGTCTCCGCCTCGTTGAGACACGGCATGACGATCGAGAGCTCGATCGCGTCGGTCTGTGTGGCCATAGTCGAGGGGTCCTGTCGGTATGTGAGCAGCCTCCTCATCGTACAGAATGGGTCCATTGTGAATCTGGGACTCGTGGTGTCGACGCTCGGCCGAATCGACCCGCTGCGACGGCTCCTCGACTCCCTCGTCGGCCAGCTCCTGCCCGGCGACCGCCTCGTGATCGTGGCCCAGGCTCGACTCGCGGAGGTCGAGGCCCTCGCCCTCGAGTATGCGCAGCGAGGACTCGATGTCATCGTCACGACGTCGGCCCGCGGGGCGTCCATCGGACGGAACACCGGCGTCGAGGCCCTCGGCGAGGGCGAACGGCTGCTCTCGTTCCCGAACGACACGACGTGGTATCCGCCGGGGGCGCTCGACGCGATCCGCGAGCGCGCCGACGACGTCGAGGCGGGGGCGCTCACCGTTCGTGACGAGCATGGCCCGAAATTCGAGCTTCCCGACGCAGGCACGGCCCTCGACCGGTGGAACGTGTGGAGCGTCATCGAGATGGGCATCGTCATGCGCAAGTCGACGTTCGAGGCACTCGGCGGCTTCGACCCGTCCATCGGCACCGGCGCGGCATCCCCATGGCAGGCCGGCGAGGGGACCGACCTCCTGCTTCGGCTCAGGTCGTCGGATCCGGCGCTCGCGAGCAGGTTCGTGTGGCTGCCGCCCGAGATCTGGATCGGAGGTGTCGCGGACGCGCATGGCCTGCCGCGCACCGCGCGTCGGCACAAGCTGCGCGCCTACGGACGCGGACTCGGCCGCGTCGTCACGCGCTGGCGATACCCGGCATGGTGGAGGTTCGCCTTCGTCGGAGGGGGCCTCGCGTTCGGGCTGCGGCACCGGCCCGACTACGAGCTGCTCGACGGCTGGTGGGTCTTCCTCGGCCGGCTCGAGGGTGCCATCGGCCGGGCCCTCGGCCGCACGGTGCGCACCGAGGCGGTGAGCCGATGACGACGGAACCGCCCGCCCCGTTGCGTCTGCGCCGCGCCACGATGAGTGCGATCACGCTGCTCGGGGGCGTCTCGCTGGCCGTCATCCCCGCCGCCACCGTGTCCATCGCCTCCCGGCTCTTCACCGAGGTCGAGCAGGGGTTCATCGCGGTTGCCGTCATGGTCGCGACCTTCGCCGGCCAGCTCGCATTCGCCGTCATCGTCGAATCCCGCTTGAGCTCGGCCGGCACCGATCGCCGCGTCGTCTTCCCGCTCTGGCTCGCTGCCGTCTCCGTCGTCGCCGGCATCGTGCTCATCCTGGTCGGCCCCCACGTGATCGCGCTCTGCCTCGTCCTCCCGATACTCATCGCGGCACTCGAGGTGGGCCGCGGCGTCTCGGTCGCCGAGCGCCTGGATCGCCGGGAGGTCTGGGCGTCGGTCCTCGTCGGCATCGGTGCGCTGACGGGCGTCCTCGCGGGGTTCGCCGAGCAGACGTGGGCCCTCGCCCCTCTGGTCGTCGGCATCGTGGCCGCGACCGTCGTGCGCTGCCTCCCGGTCGAGCACCGTGCGAGCCGTCCCGAGCCGCGAGTCATGGGGTGGGTGGTCGCCGACACCGCCATCACGGGCGCGGTCTTCCCGTTGCTGAACGCGATGATCCTCGCGTTCCTCGGCCCCGCCGACGCGGTGCTCTTCACCGCGATCTCGACCGTGTCGGGGCTGCTCGCGATCCCGCTCAACTTCATGCGGCTCCGTCTGCTCAAGGAGCACTCGACCCTCGACATCGTCGTCTCCGCAGGCGCGGTCGTGGCCGCCGTGATCGCGCTCCTCGTGATCGAGGCGACCGGGCTCTTCGGGTTCATCTTCGGCTCGGCTTGGACCGACTCGATGACGCTCCTTCCTCTGCTGCTCGCATGCGCCTGGCGCGGCGCGGCGCTCGCGACGACCATCCCGTTCGCCGCCCTGCGCCGAATGGGCGAAGCCCGATTGCTCACCGGTCTCCGTGCGGCAGTGTCGGTGTTCACGTTCCTCCTCGCCGCGGTCGGCCTCGCGCTCGGCGAACTCGTCGCCGTGTTCATCGGACTGCTCGTGGCCGAGCTCGCATCGGCCGTCGTCTACGAGTGGGCCCGGCGCCGCAGGGTCGCTCGGCTCGCGAAGGAGGGACGGTCGTGACTCGTCGGATCGTGCTCGTCGATCTGCTCTTCTACACCGGGAAGAAGGGCGGAATGGAGTCGTACGTTCGGGAGATCTACTCACGCCTGCCGGCCGACGACCCCGAGCTCCAGTTCATCGGCTACGCGTCACGCGAGCTCGCCGCCGCAGGGGCGCCGTGGTTCCCCGGCCGGATCGTCGACTCCGGCATCAGCGGCGAGAACCGGATCGCGTGGGCCGGCGGAGAGCTCTTCTCAGTCGGCCGAGCCGCGCGCCGCCTCCGTGCCGACCTGATCCACTGTCCGGCCAACTTCGGTCCGGCGGCATCGCGTGTGCCGGTCGTGCTCACCGTGCAGGACCTGCTGGCATTCCGCCACCCCGAGTACGTCCCCGGCCCCTACTCCGTGGTCGTGCGGGCGATGATCCGGCTCGCCGCCAAGACGTCCCGGCGGATCCTCACGATCAGTTCCGCATCACGCGACGACATCATGTCGTTCCTCGCGGTCCCTCACGATCGCATCGATGTCATCCCGCTCGCGGGGTCGGCACCGACTGCGCCGCCGCGCTCGTCGCGGCGGACGGATCAGCTCCTGGCAGTGGGCAACCGCATGCCGCACAAGAACTTCGAGCTGCTCCTCGAAGCGCTGGCGTCCATTCCGGCGGTGCGTCGTCCGCGACTGGTGATCACCGGAAGCCACGGCGACGATCCGCTGTCTCCCGTCGTCGCTCGCCTCGGTCTCGACGCGTCCGTGGAACTCCGCGGCTGGCTCCCCGCCGACGAGCTCGAGCGGCTCTACGCCGAGTCGACGGCTCTCGTCTTCCCCACCCTGTTCGAAGGATTCGGACTCCCGAGCCTCGAGGCGATGGCTCGCGGCTGCCCCGTCATCTGCTCAGATCTCCCCGTCATGCGCGAGGTCGCAGGCGATGCCGCTCGGTATGTCGACCCGACCGACGCGGCATCCGTCGCACGTGCCATCGAAGCCGTCTGTTCCGATGAGAACCTCCGCAGCCGCATGTCCGCCGCCGGTCTCGCCCGAGCCTCGCAGTTCTCATGGGATCGCACGGCGGCGGCGACGCGTGAGACGTTCCTCGAGGTGCTGGCCGGCCGGTGACCGGTCAGGCGGCGGACACGCGTGCCCGGATCTCGTCGACGCTTCTCGCGAGACCGTGTTCGAGCCGCTCGCGCCGGAACCATTCGAGCGTCGACGCACGAAGCGCGCCCCCTGCCTCGATCGTTCGAACGAGGGCAGCGCCCAGCACCGGTCCGTCCGCCGAACGGGCGACCTCGCCGTTGACGCCGTCATGGACGAGCTCGGCTGCCGCATTGTCGGGGCCTGCGACGACGACGCTCGGCGTGCCGGCAGAGGCGGCCTCCGCCACGACGAGACCGAAGCCCTCGCGTTCGGAGGGGTTCACGAGCACCGACGCAGCCCGCACGAGCTCTCGAAGGGTCTCGTCCTCGACTCGACCGAGGATCTCGATCGCGTCGGCGACTCCCTCCGCCTGCGCCGCGGCACGAAGGGACGCGGTCTCGGGGCCGGAGCCCACGACCCGCAGACGAAGTCCCGGCAGTCGCTCGCGTGCGAACCTGAGCGCGGCGGGAAGAGCGTCGAGCCGCTTGTCGGCGATGTGACGGCCCACGAAGAGCGCGACGGGCGACGTCGGCGCCGACGTCGTGGCCCCGGAATCGGCGCCGACGAGGTCGACGAGCCCCAGCACGATCGGGTTCGCCCGCCTCCGGTAGCGTCGGAGGCGCTCCCCCGTGAACGTGCTGTTCACCGTGAGGATGTCGCCGATGCCGACCGCCATCCGCTGGAGCACCCAGGCGACGGTCCCGGTCAGGGCGCCGGCGTACGACCGCCACCTGCGCGCCGGCCACACCTCGAGCCAGTCGACGACGATCGTCGACCGGCTCCCGAGCAGCGCGAGCCAGACGGCGAAGACGTTCAGCACGGGCAGTGCGGCCACGATCACGACGTCGTAGTCGCGCCGCCGCCGGAGGAAGTGCCGGAACAGGCCCGCTGCGAACGCCACGGCGCTCGTCGTCGTACGTG
>JAPSJT010000116.1 GCA_031178045.1 Agromyces sp. | reverse complement strand
TTGCGGTCGCCGTACGCCTGGTCGATGCGGCGAACGGGGGCCCAGTACTTGTTGCGCACGAGCGAGTGCACGGGGTAGACGGCCTGCTCGCGCGTGTACGGGTGCGTCCACTCCCCCGCGATCACCGACTCGGCCGTGTGCGGCGCGTTCCGCAACGGGTTGTCGTCGGCCGGCCATTCACCGCGACCGACCGCGTCGGCCTCGGCCTTGATCGCGATCATCGCCTCGATGAAGCGGTCGAGCTCCGCGAGGTCCTCCGACTCGGTCGGCTCGACCATGAGCGTGCCCGCAACCGGGAACGACATCGTCGGGGCGTGGAAGCCGTAGTCGACGAGCCGCTTCGCCACGTCGTCGACGGTGACCCCCGTCGCCGAGGTGAGCGGACGCAGGTCGAGGATGCACTCGTGCGCCACGAGGCCGTTGTCGCCCGTGTAGAGCACCGGATAGTGATCGCGCAGGCGTGCGGCGACGTAGTTCGCGGCGAGCACGGCCGAGGCGGTGGCCTGCTTGAGGCCCTCCGCACCCATCATGCGCACGTACGCCCACGAGATGGGCAGGATCGACGGGCTGCCGTACGGCGCCGCCGACACCGGCCCGCCGTCGTGGGTCACCCCGCCCGAGTGGTCGGCGCGCTGGGCGAGGGGGTGCCCCGGCAGGAACGGTGCGAGGTGCGCCTTCGCGGCCACGGGACCGACGCCCGGCCCGCCGCCGCCGTGCGGGATGCAGAACGTCTTGTGCAGGTTCAGGTGCGAGACGTCGCCGCCGAAGTCGCCGAACCGGGCGAACCCGAGCAGCGCGTTGAGGTTCGCACCGTCGACGTAGACCTGCCCGCCGGCGTCGTGCACGGCCTGGGTGATCTCCTTCACCTCGTGCTCGTACACGCCGTGCGTCGAAGGGTAGGTGATCATGAGGGCGGCGATGCGGTCGGCGTGCTCGGCGATCTTCGCCCGCAGGTCGTCGAGGTCGACATTGCCGAGCTCGTCGCACGCGACCACGACGACGCGCATGCCGGCGAGGACGGCGGATGCCGCGTTCGTGCCGTGCGCGCTCGACGGGATGAGGCAGATATCGCGGGTCTCATCGCCGTTCGCGCGGTGGTAGCCGCGGATCGCGAGGAGCCCGGCGAGCTCACCCTGGCTGCCGGCGTTCGGCTGCAGCGAGACGGTGTCGTAGCCGGTGACCTCGGCGAGCCAGTTCTCGAGCTGCTCGATGAGCCCGAGCGTGCCGACGACGTCGGCCTCGGGCGAGAACGGGTGCAGGTTCGCGAACTCGGGCCAGGTGACCGACTGCATCTCGGTCGCGGCGTTGAGCTTCATCGTGCACGAGCCGAGCGGGATCATGCCCCGATCGAGCGCGTAGTCGCGGTCGGCGAGGGTCTTCAGGTACCGCATCATCTGCGTCTCGGACTGGTGCGTGTTGAACACCGGGTGCTCGAGGTATGGGCTCGTGCGACGGAGTCCGCCCGGCAGGCTCGCCGGCAGCTCGCGCAGCGAGACGTCGACGGGCGTGCGAGCGTCGAAGCCGAACGCCTCGACGACACGCGAGAGCTCGTCGGCCGTCGTGGTCTCGTCGACGGCGACGTGCACGGTCGCCTCGTCGGCCTCCCAGAGGTTCAGGCCGAGCTCCCGGCCGCGGGCGACGATGTTCCTCGCGAGCCCCGGCACGTGCACGCGCACGGTGTCGAAATACGCGTCGTGTGCGAGCGTCAGGCCGAATCCGGTGAGGGCGTCGGCGAGCGCGTTCGCCTTCGCCGCGACCTGGGTCGCGATGTGACGGATGCCGCGCGGCCCGTGGTACACCGCGTACATCGACGCCATGACGGCGAGCAGCACCTGAGCGGTGCAGATGTTCGAGGTCGCCTTCTCGCGGCGGATGTGCTGCTCGCGCGCCTGCAGGCTGAGGCGGTACGCGGGGTGGCCCGCGGCATCCTGCGAGACGCCGACGAGGCGGCCCGGAAGCTGGCGCTCGAGGCCCTTCCGCACCGCCATGTACCCGGCGTGCGGTCCGCCGAAGCCCATCGGCACGCCGAAGCGCTGCGACGTGCCCACTGCGACGTCGGCGCCGAGTTCGCCCGGGCTCGTGAGGAGCGCCATCGCGAGCAGGTCCGCGGCGACGACGGCGAGCGCGCCCTGCGCCTTCGATGCGGCGATGACGGATGCCGGGTTCCACACACGACCCGAGGCGCCCGGGTACTGCACGAAGAGGCCGAAGTGATCGCCGAGCGCGGCGACATCCGTCGACTCGTCGAGTTCGGCCACGACGAGTTCGATGCCCACGGCCTCGGCGCGCGACACGAGCAGCGCGTGGGTCTGCGGCAGCGCGTCGGCGTCGACGATGAAGCGGTGCGACGGCGACTTCGAGGCACGGCGCGCGAGGAGCATCCCCTCGACGACGGCGGTGCCCTCGTCGAGCATCGAGGCGTTCGCGGTGTCGAGGCCCGTGAGGTCGGACACCATCGTCTGGAAGTTGATGAGCGCCTCGAGCCGGCCCTGGGAGATCTCGGGCTGGTACGGCGTGTACGCCGTGTACCAGCTCGGGTTCTCGAGCACGTTCCGCTGGATCACGGCGGGCGTGACCGTGCCGGAGTAGCCGAGGCCGATCATCGAGGTGCGCACGGTGTTCTGCTCGGCGAGCGCGGCGAGCTCGGCGAGCGCCTCGCGTTCGGTCGCCGCCGGCGGGATGACCGAGTCGACGACCTCCCCCATGCGGATCGACGTCGGCACGGCGGCCGTCATGAGCGCCTCGAGCGAGTCGTAGCCGAGCGCCGCGAGCATCCACTCGTGGTCGTGCGGCGTGGTGCCGATGTGGCGGCGGCCGAATGCGTCGAGGTCGAAGGCGGAGGAGGTGGTCATCGGGGGTTCGGGTCCTTACTCGCCGACGAGGGCGCGGTACTCGGCGTGGCTGAGGAGCTTCGGGAGCGTCGAGGTCGTGACCTTGATGAGCCAGCCCTCGCCGAAGGGGTCGCTGTTCACGAGCTCGGGAGCGTCGATCACGGCCTGGTTGGACTCGACGACCTCGCCGTCGACGGGGGCGAAGAGCTCGCCGACCGACTTCGTCGACTCGATCTCGCCGACGACGTTGCCGCTCGTGATCGCAGTGCCCGCCGCGGGCAGGTCGACGTACACGACATCGCCGAGCTTCTCGGCGGCGTAGTCGGTGATGCCGATGGTGACGGTGTCGCCGTCGACCTGCACCCACTCGTGCTCTTCGGTGTACTGCAGTTCGGTCTGGTCGGTCATGCGATTCTCCTCGCGGTCGGCGGTGCGGTGCGTTCGGTGGTCGGTGCGGGTGATGGTGCTGGGCGCTGGTGCTGCGCGGCGTGCGACGTGTGCGGACCGCGCTCAGGCGCCGCGCTTGTAGAAGGGGAGCGGGACGACGGATGCCGGCACGCGCGTGCCTCGCACATCGACGGTGAGGGTGCGGCCCTTCTCGGCGGCATCCGGGGTCACGAACGCCATGGCGATGGGGTGACCGAGCGTCGGCGAGAGCGCGCCGCTCGTCACGACCCCGACGCGCTTCCCGTCGGGTGCGTCGCCGTCGAACACCTCGTAGTCGGCGCGAGCGGCGCGACGGCCCTCGAGCGCGAGGCCGACGAGCACCGGGGCATCCGCGGGCGTTCCCTGCTCGATCGCCGCTCGGCCGACGAAGTCGCCCTCCTTCGAGAGCGCCACGACCCGGCCGAGGCCGGCTTGGACCGGCATGACCTCACGGCCGAGCTCGTGGCCGTAGAGCGGCATGCCCGCCTCGAGACGGAGCGTGTCCCGGCTGGCGAGCCCGCACGGCACGACCCGGGGGCCGCCGGTCTCGCGGAGCGCGTCCCAGATGCGGGCGGCGCGCTCGGGGGCGACGTACAGCTCGAAGCCGTCTTCGCCCGTGTACCCGGTGCGCGCGATGAGCACGGGCTCGCCGTCGTACTCGGCTGCGATCGCCCGGTAGTACTTCAGTCCGTCGAGCGCGGCGGCGAAGTCTTCGCCGTCGTTGCCCGGGCCCTGGATGCCGAAGCCCGGCGTCTGCTGCAGCACCTCGAGGGAGTCGGGCCCCTGCAGCGCGATGAGCGCGATGTCGTCGCTCTCGTCGAACACCTCGGCCTCGAACGGAGCCGTGCGATCGCGGAGCTCGTCGGCGACGACCTCGCGGTTCGACGCGTTCGCCACGACCATGTAGCGGTCGTCGCCGGTGCGGTAGACGACGAGGTCGTCGATGACGCCGCCGTCGCGTCCGAGGAGGAGCGAGTACTTCGCCTGGCCCTCGGCGATCGCCGAGAGCTTGCCCGCGAGGGCGTAGTCGAGCGCGTCGGCCGCCTCGGGTCCGACGACGACGATCTCGCCCATGTGCGAGAGGTCGAAGATGCCCGCGTGCGTGCGCACCGCGTGGTGCTCGGCGAGGTCGCTCGAGTAGCGCACGGGCATCTGCCAGCCTGCGAAGTCGGTGAAGCTCGCGCCCGCGGCGCGGTGCACCTCGTCGAGGGGGCTGCGTCGTTCGGTGGTGCCGGTGGTGCCGGTTTCGGTGGTGCCCGGTTCGGTCACGGAGTTCTCCAGAGTCGCGTCGGCGTACGGCGGATGCCGCTGGGAACTCCCCCTCTGTCATGGGCCTGAGAGTTTCACGCGACGGATCGCGCTTTCACCGTCGGCGGGATGTGGCGGGAATGCCCGATCCGCTTTTCAGAGCGGCCTCGTCATCGCGGTGTAGTGACCTGAGAGATTGGCGGGGAGGCTTGCTCCTTCGGTGCCGGCTGCACTCCTGTGACGGAGCTGCCGGCTCTCCCGCGACGCGTCGATGGCCCGATGTGAGGTTGTACGGCTGATCCTAGCCGACGGAGCGCCGTCCGGGGCGTGCGCCCCCGCCTTCCGCGATTCGAAACGTCCGAGCGATGACCGAGGGCAGGCGATTGGTGTTCTGGTCATCATGACTGTAAGCTGGGCGACCGGAGGTTCGAGTCATCCTGACTCGAACCCTCGGGCCGCAGGAGGTGACGGATGCCGCTCGCACACGACGCCCCGACGCGCCTCGCCGTGTCGACCGTGATCTTCGCGCTGCGCCCCGATTCCGTCGGCCGGCCCGTGCTCTGGACCCCGCTCGTGCGCCGCACCCGCGAGCCGCAACGCGGATTCTGGGCGCTGCCGGGCGGATGGCTCCCGCCGAACGAGGAGCTCGAGGTGGCGGCCGCCCGCACCCTGCGCTCGACGACCGGACTCGCGCCGAAGTACCTCGAACAGCTCTACACGTTCGGCGAGGTCGACCGCTCCCCCGAGGCGCGGGTCGTCTCGGTCGTCTACTGGGCGCTCGTGCAGAGCGACGAGGCGGCCCGCGCGACCGCCGGCCCGAACGTGCGCTGGGTGCCGGCCGACACGCTGCCCGAACTCGCCTTCGATCACAACCGCATCATCGAGTACGCGCTCTGGCGACTGCGCAACAAGGTCGAGTACGCCCAGATCGCGCACTCGTTCCTCGGCGAGACGTTCACGCTCGCCGAGTTGCGCGAGGTCTACGAGGCGGTGCTCCAGCGCAGTCTCGACCCGGCGAACTTCCGCCGGCAGATGATCGCGTCGGGCCGGCTCCGTGAGACCGGTGAGCGGCTCGCGGGCGCACCCCACCGTCCCCCGAAGCTCTATCGCTACGACACCTCGGCCGCCACCGCCGAGTCCCGCGAACCGTTCATGAGAGAGAGACCAGCGTCATGACCATCGCCCCTCCCGACCGCGACGTCCGCGCTGCGGCATCCGTCGACCGGAGCATCCGCCTGATCACCTCAGGTCAGGCGAGCGGCGAGGCGTGTTCGCCCGACCTCGCCAAGGGCCCGTGGGAGTTCGACCGGGGTCCCGTCGGGTACGGCCCCGGCTCGTCGATGGGCGACGTCATCCCCACGGGCTCACCGCGCCAGGGTGCGCTGCCCGCCGAGTACCGCGAGGCCGACGCGGGCGAGTTGCACGAGCGCATCCGCGCCGCGAAGGCGACCCTCGGCGATCGCGTCGTCGTGCTCGGGCACTTCTACCAGCGCGACGAGGTCGTCGAGCACGCCGACTTCGTCGGCGACTCGTTCCAGCTCGCGAACGCCGCGCTCACCCGTCCCGACGCCGAGGCGATCGTGTTCTGCGGCGTGCACTTCATGGCCGAGACCGCCGACCTGCTGTCCAACCCCGAGCAGGCCGTCATCCTGCCGAACCTGGCGGCCGGATGCTCCATGGCCGACATGGCCGACGAATCGAGCGTCGAGGAGTGCTGGGAGCAGCTCGAGGAGGTCTACGGCGACCTGACGGCGACGGATGCCGCGGGGCGCGTGCCCGTCATCCCGGTCACGTACATGAACTCCTCGGCGGCCCTCAAGGGCTTCGTCGGGCGCCACGGCGGGATCGTCTGCACGTCGTCGAACGCCCGCACGGTGCTCGAGTGGGCATTCGAGCGCGGGCAGCGCGTGCTCTTCTTCCCCGACCAGCACCTCGGCCGCAACACCGCGAAGGCGATGGGGGTGCCGCTCGAGCAGATGCCCATGTGGAACCCGCGGAAGGCGCTCGGCGGCAACTCCGCCGACGAGCTCGACGACGCCCGCGTCATCCTGTGGCACGGATTCTGCTCGGTGCACAAGCGCTTCACCGTCGACCAGATCGCGGCGGCGCGCGCGTCGCACCCGGGCGTGCAGGTGATCGTGCATCCCGAGTGCCCCATGCCCGTGGTCGATGCAGCGGATGCCGCGGGCTCGACCGACTTCATCGTCAAGGCCATCAAGGCGGCACCGGCCGGCTCGACGTTCGCGATCGGCACCGAGATCAACCTCGTGCAGCGCCTCGCGGCCGAGTACCCGCAACACGAGATCTTCTGCCTCGACCCCGTCGTCTGCCCCTGCTCGACGATGTACCGCATCCACCCGGGCTACCTCGCGTGGGTGCTCGAGGAGCTCGTCGCGGGCCGGGTCGTGAACCGCATCACCGTGCCCGGCGACGTCGCCGATCCCGCTCGCCTCGCCCTCGAGCGGATGCTCGCCGCGAAGCCGCCGATCACGGCGCCGGCAACGGGCGAAGCGCCGGCTCCCACTGCCGCGGGGGCCTGACGTGGTGCACGTGCTCGTCGTCGGGGGCGGCATCGCCGGACTCTGGACCGCGGTGAAGGCCGCGGACGCCGGTCACACCGTCGAGCTCGTCACGAAGACGGTGCTCGCCGATGGGAACACCCGGCACGCCCAGGGCGGCATCGCGGCGGCGCTCTTCCCCGACGACTCCGCCGAGCGGCACTTCGCCGACACGCTCGCCGCGGGAGCCGGTCTCTCCGACCCCGAGGCGGTGCGTGTGCTCTGCGACGAGGGACCCCAGCGGGTGCGCGACCTCATCCGCTTCGGCGTCGACTTCGACCGCGGCGACTCCGGACTCGAGCGGGGGCTCGAGGCGGCCCATTCACGAGCCCGTGTGCTGCACGCCGGCGGCGACGCCACGGGCGCGGCGATCGAGGGGGCGCTCGTCACCACCGTGCGTCGCCGCGCGGTCGCGGTGTTCGAGCACACGATGCTCGCCGATCTCGTCGTCGAGCATGGCCGAGTGGTGGGCGCACGGCTGCTCGAGGCATCCGGCGCACTCGTCGAACGCCGCGCCGACGCCGTCGTGCTCGCGACCGGGGGCAGCGGATGCCTCTACCGGCATACGACGAACCCGGCGGTCGCGACCGGTGACGGCGTCGCCGCGGCCTGGCGCGCGGGCGCCGCCGTCGCCGACCTGGAATTCGTGCAGTTCCACCCCACGGCGCTCGCCGTGCCGGGTACCCCGCTGATCTCCGAGGCGGTCCGCGGCGAGGGTGCCGTGCTCGTCGACGAGCGCGGCGGGCGCTTCATGCCGCTCATCGACGCGCGCGC